>NMUI01000278.1 GCA_002221445.1 Phenylobacterium zucineum
CGGAAACGTCTAGAGGGATAAAACAGGCTCTACTGGCAGGCGAGGCACTCGTCATAGTCGGTATGGGGCGCGGGTCCGGTGTCGATCTGGACAATGGCTTCACCCCCAGCATGGGAGGCCCGTTGGACCGACTTGGACCTCAGATAATAGAGGGACTTGCAGCCCAGCTCCCAGGCCTGCCAGTGCAGCATGTGCAGATCCCACTTATCCACATCGCCCGGCAGGAAAATGTTCACAGACTGAGACTGGCAGATGTCGGGGGTGCGATCAGCGGCCAGCTCGATGACCCAGCGCTGATTAAGCTCAAAGCCGTCTTGAAGACATCTTTCTCGTCAGAGGTCAGGAAGTCCAGGTGCTGGACGGACCCCTCATTTTCCAGGATCGAGTCCCAGACCTGGGGGGTGTTCCTGCCTTTTTCGTCCAGCAGACGTTCCAGATAGAGATTGCGGACGGCAAAGGTCCCGGACAGGGTCTTGTGCGTGTAGATATTGGCCGGAATGGGCTCAATGCCTGCGCTGGTGCCACCGCAGATGATGGAGATCGAGGCGGTGGGGGCAATGGCCAACTTGTGGCTGAAGCGTTCCATAACCCCCCGCTCGGCTGCGTCTGGGCAGGGGCCTCGCTCGGCAGCTAGGGTGCGGGATGCGGCGTCGGTGTGGCGACGCAGGTGCTTGAACAGGCGCATATTCCAGGACTTGGCCAGGGCGCTTTCGAACGGCACATTCTGCATCTGCAGGAAGGAGTGAAAACCCATCAGGCCAAGGCCCACAGACCGCTCCCGGGTGGCGGCATAGACAGCGTTGGCCATTTCCGGGGGCGCGCGACCGATGAAATCCTGGAGGACATTATCTAAGAAACGCATCACATCTTCGATGAAGGTCGGATGGTCGCGCCATTCCATAAAGGTCTCAGCATTAACCGAGGACAGGCAGCAGACGGCTGTGCGGTCATGACCAAGGTGATCAACACCGGTGTGCAGCATGATCTCCGAGCACAGGTTGGACTGGCGCACCGACAGGCCTAACTCCCGCTGGTGCTGAGGCATGGCGCGGTTCACGGTGTCGGAAAAGATCAGATAGGGCTCGCCGGTCTGCAAGCGAATTTCCAGAATCTTCTGCCAGAGCGATCTGGCGTCAACTTCCTTCAGCACCTCGTTAGTCTTGGGGGACCGAAGGCCAAACATGGCCCCTTCGCGGACCGCTTCCATGAAGTCGTCCGAAATCGAAATCCCATGATGAAGATTAAGGGACTTACGGTTGAAATCCCCAGACGGTTTCCGGATTTCGAGAAATTCTTCAATTTCCGGGTGGTGAATGTCCAGATAAACCGCCGCCGATCCCCGGCGAAGCGAGCCCTGGCTGATGGCCAGGGTCAGGCTGTCCATGACCCGGATAAAAGGGATGATCCCGCTGGTCTGACCGGCTCCCTTGACCCGCTCACCGATGGACCGCACACCACCCCAATAGGTGCCAATGCCGCCGCCGTTTGAGGCCAAGGCGACATTTTCGTTCCAAACACCCTGAATACCTTCCAGAGAATCATCCACGGCGTTGAGGAAACACGAGATGGGCAATCCGCGATTTGCCCCACCATTAGACAGCACCGGGGTGGACGGCATGAACCAGAGCTTGGAAATATAGTCGTAAATACGCTGAGCATGAGCCGCGTCGTCGGCATAGGCCGTGGCGACCCGGGCAAACATGTCCTGATAGCTTTCACCCGCCAGCAGATAGCGGTCTTCCAGGGTGGTCTTGCCAAAATCTGTCAACAGGGCATCCCGCGAACGGTCGACTTCGACCTTGGGAACCAACTGAAGCTGAGGACGCTCAACACGCTCCGCCCCAGGCCTAGCTGTCTTTGAAATCGCCCGCACCACTGCTTCGCTAACACTCATGACAAAACCCATAACTATCAGACGTTTCCGGCAGGGCCTCTCCCCAACCGGTTAATCGCTACATCTAGTGGGCTCCCCGCCCCGATACGCAACATCATGGGGCCATGAAGCCTAATGACTCGTCAACGGCCTGAAGGAGTTCTCCACCTTTGTTTTTTGCTAATGAAAAGTTAACGCCCAGGTCTGAGGCTTGATCAAGCTCGGCTTTCAGACTCCGAGCCTATTTTTGATCACGCGACTGTGATCGCGACCCGCTCCACGGAATCGTCCAACAATTTCGTCGGGAAATCCGAGTGTGCGCCTTGCGACGGCTTGCAATTCCGCATATTCCCCCAAGGTCACTGGGGAGTAGCCGTCCGCGCGTTTCAGCGGAGGGTGCGTCAACAAACTTGGTCCGGAATGTCTTCCAGACCATGGCGCATCCAGCCCGATGGGCCTGGCGAGACCTTTGGTTTTCACGTGTCGATTCGAGCGGGATCGTCGGCGTGAGATGCCATTGGTCCTGTTTTGATCCCGCCGTGAGACCTTTATGAACCTAGACTCTCTTCTCGTCTCCACCGGACTGGTGGCGGTTGCCGAAATTGGCGACAAGACACAATTGTTGGCCATGCTGCTTGCGGCACGATTTCGAAAACCTGTGCCGATCATCGCCGGGATTCTGGCGGCGACCATTGCAAATCACCTCCTGGCCGCCACTGTCGGTGCCTTTGCAGGTGGGCTCTTGGAGGGCGCGTGGACCCGATGGATTTTCGGCCTGGCCTTCTTAGCTTTCGGGGCTTGGGCGCTGATCCCGGACACCTTTGAAGACCGCGACGCCCCAAAAGATCAACCGGGTGCTTCGGTCTTTATCACCACCGTAATCGCATTCTTTTTCGTTGAAATGGGCGACAAGACCCAGGTGGCCACAGTCGCCCTGGCTGCCCGGTTCCACGAGGTCTTCCTGGTGGCAACCGGTACGACCTTGGGCATGATGTTGGCCAATGTGCCCGCCGTCTTCCTAAGTCAGGCGGTCGCTGACAAGCTGCCTCTGAAATATATCCGTTGGACAGCGGCTGCCTCATTCGCCGCAATTGGGATTTGGTGTCTCGTGGCGGGCTAAGCCACATATCGCGGTGCAAAACAAAGGGCCCGGTCGAAAGACCGGGCCCTTACGATTTCAGGTCGAACCTGATGATCGATTAGAAGTTGATGTCGATGGTCGAACGACGGTTCAGGGGTTCCTTCACACCATCACCGGTCGGCACGGCGAGCATGGTCTCACCCTTCCAATCGACTTGCAGCGCACCAGCACCAACACCCTGGCCGACGAGTGAGTCTGCCACGGCCTTAGCCCGACGTTCCGACAAGCGCACATTATAGGCCGGTGAACCGGACGAGTCCGTATGACCGACGACGATCACCCGGGTCGCATGACCGGCACTGGCGTAATTCGCCGCGGCTGAAACCACCGTCTGGGCCTCTGTCGTCAGGACAGCCTGATCGAAGGGGAAGTAAACGATGAATTGCTTCGGCTCAGGCGGTGACGGAGGGGGTGGCGGCGGCGGAGGGGGTGGTGGCGGAGGCGGCG
>NMUI01000279.1 GCA_002221445.1 Phenylobacterium zucineum
TCGAGCCATCGGCTGCCGAGCTCGAGCGTCGTCGCATTCGCCAGAAGCTCGTCGCCGCTCGACCCTCGTGTCGCTGGTTAGCACCACCGTGTTCGTGGTTGCCGCCTGGTTCACCCTCATCTCGTCGCCGGGTTGGAGCCGAGTTCAGGCATCCTTCTTCGATTGGGATACCGCCGTAAAGAGCTGGCCGCTCGTGCTCGATGGCCTTTGGCTCAACCTGCGGGTGTTGCTGTTTGCCGTGATTGGCGTGTTGATCTTCGGGCTGCTGCTCGCCCTGATGCGCACACTCAAGAACCCCGTGTTTTTTCCGCTGCGCATCTTCGCTCGCGGCTACGTCGACTTCTTTCGCGGTCTGCCGCTGATCATCGTGCTCTACCTGGTGGGCTTCGGTATTCCTGGTTTACGCCTGCCCGGGCTCGGTCGCATTCCGACCGAACTGCTAGGCGTGATCGCACTGGTGCTGACCTACTCGGCCTACGTGGCCGAGGTGTTTAGGGCTGGCATCGAGTCGATCCATCCATCGCAGCGATTGGCGGCTCGCTCGCTCGGCCTGAGCTATTCGCAGAGCATGCGGCTTGTGGTGTTGCCGCAGGCTGTTCGCCGAGTTGCCCCACCGCTGATGAACGATTTCGTGTCACTGCAAAAGGATGTTGGCCTGATCTCGATTCTCGGTGCGGTCGACGCTGTGCGCGCAGCACAGATTCAGGTCGCGATGGCGGCTAACTTCACGCCATATCTGATTGCCGGCCTGCTGTTTGTGGTGTTGGCGATTCCGAGCATCCGCTTCGCCGACCACATCACCGAAAAGTTCGCGAAGCGCGAGCAGGCGGGCAGCGCTCTATGACCGAGATCGACTGGAACAACCCGCGCCTCAAGGTTCGCGGCCTGCGCAAGCACTTCGACCAGAAGGTCGTGCTCGGCGGTGTTGACCTAGAGATTTATCCGGGCCAGATTGTTGCGCTGATTGGCTCATCGGGTTCGGGCAAGTCGACCCTTCTTCGTTGCGTCAACCTGATCGAGTCGATTAGCGACGGCCAGATTTGGCTCGAGGGCCGTGACATCTCAGTGGCCAACATCGACCAAGACGAGGTTCGCCGCGAGATTGGCCTGGTCTTTCAGTCTTACAACCTGTTTGCCCACCTGAGCATTCTCGACAACATCACGCTCGC
>NMUI01000280.1 GCA_002221445.1 Phenylobacterium zucineum
TAAAGGGAACAGGCTCTAGGTTAATTCCTCATATTGGAGGCAGGCGACATGAAAATTCGTAAGGCAATAGGAGCGATTGGGGTCGCCGTTGTCCTTTCCATTTCGTCGCAAGATGCGGTTGGCGCACAACTCGATATGTTTGACGAGCAAATTGCTGCGACCAAATCGCTGGTAATGGGCGATCCCAATGCAGCCCTCGCAAAGACGCCAATCCTGATCCAACTCGCCAATACTGAGGTTGATGCCAATAAGAGGGCCTTGAAAAGAGCGACCGCTCAATGGCTTAGAGCTGAGTCACTTGTCCGGCTAAACCGATCAGCGGAAGCTTTGCCGATTGTGAGTAATGCGCTAGATTCCATTTCCACCCTCCCGAAAGCCAAACTTCATGGCGATCTCTTGCGAACCCGAGGTAACGCCTATCTGAGCATGGGTAAGGTGCAACTTGCACTGCCAGACTTACAGGCAGCTCACGATTTATACCGTGAAGCGCGAGAACCTCGTGGCCAGGCGATGGCGCTGATGGATATTGGAACGATTTATCAGAATGCGGGCGATTATGAACGAGTATTACAGTATTATAAACAGGCTGAAGAAGCTTATAAATTCGATTCAAATTTATTGTACGCGATGTATAATAATAGAGCTCTATTATATATTGGATTAGGAAAATTTGCTCAAGCTGAAGATGAATTAAAAAAGGCCCTTAATATATCTATAAAATTAAATAAACATTCATTACAAATAATTTCTTATTCAAATATATCTGGCAATGAAATCGCTCAAGGTAATTTTCGTAAAGCAGAAAAATATGCACAATTGGGATTGAAATTATCAAATACATACAATGTCAAATATGAATTACCATTTTTATATGGAAATATGGCGGAAATAAAATTTAAGAAAAAAATATAAAGATGCACTAAAACTAATTTCAATTGCTTTCAAAGATCAGGATTTGAAAAATACAAATCCTAAATTCTCTGACGCACATAAATATGCTTTGGAGATATATTCTGCAACAGGAAATGATCATCTTGCTTTAGAACACTTGAAAGCTTCCAAGCGAATTGATGATGAAACCCGTGCTCTCGCGGCAGATACCAATGCTGCTCTAATGGCAGCGAAGTTTGATTTTGCAAATCAGGATCTGAAAATCGCCTATCTCAAGGCGGGGCAGTTGGAGCGGGACGTCAGGCTGGCGCGCTTCCGGACGATGATTATTTCAGTGCTCTTGTCAGGCTTGGTGATTATAGCCGGAATTTTGGTGATTGGCTTGCTGTTCTTAAGGCGCAGTCGTAATCAGGTCCGGGCGGCTAACGTCAATCTGAGCCTGATCAACACCTCCCTGGAAAAGGCCTTGAAGGCCAAGACCGAATTTTTGGCCACCACCAGTCACGAAGTAAGGACACCGCTCAACGGCATTCTCGGCATGACCCAGGTGATCCTAGCCGACCCGCGGGTCGATCCTAATATGCGTGAACGGATTTCAATCGTTCACGGGGCCGCCGAGACCATGCGCGCCCTGGTCGATGATATTCTCGACGTGGCTAAGATTGAGAACGGCAGTCTCAGCATATCCCGGGAGGAGATCGATCTTGTCCGCATTCTCGAGGAGACAGCGCGCATGTGGCAAGAGAAGGCAAAAACCAAGGCGCTGGATTTCAAGCTGAATATCGAGGCTGCCCCAAGGCGCATCATTGAAGACGGGACGCGCTTGCGTCAGGTTCTGTTTAACCTGCTCTCCAATGCGATCAAATTTACCGATGTGGGTGAGGTTAGTTTGACTGCCAAAGTTGTCGAAAGAAATGGGGTCGAGCATCTCGCACTCAGTGTCAGCGATACGGGCATCGGCATTCCGTCGAACCAGTTTGAGGATGTCTTTACCTCCTTTAAGCAGCTGGACGGCGGGACCACCCGCCAGCACGGCGGTACTGGACTTGGGCTGACCATTTGCCGCAATCTGGTTGAGGCCATGAGCGGCAAGATTACCGTTGAAAGCGGGGTCAGGGAGGGGTCCGTTTTTACCGTTGTCCTACCCCTGACCCGCGTCGAGGAAACAGCAGAGGTCGAGGTGACAGATGCCGGCCAGCCGGGAGGGGCGAGCCGTCTGAACGAGAGTCGCGTTCTCTTGGTTGAAGCCAACCCCCTGGTTCAAAGCATGATGAAGGCCGCCTTGGCACCCCATGTTCGAACGCTTGAGATTGTTGGTTCCGGTGCCCTGGCCCTGACGACATTGGGTCAACGGCACTTTGACCATATTCTGATTGAGGGTACCGCCGCGCACATGCCAAATATGGATTGTTTCAGATCCATAGAAATCCTGATCGCCGCCGCCCGCCAATCGCCGGTCAGCATTTTGTGGTCGGAGCCGACGGAATATGACAGGTCGATTCTGATGGCGCTGGGTGCTGCCCGGGTCCTTGCCAAGCCCATGTCTACCCAAGCCATTGTGCAGAATTTACAGGAATTCTATTCGAATCCGCCGGGTAACGGGAAATTGCAACCCGGGATAAAGTCCCTGTTAACCACTTAGCTCCTACACCTAAAACGGATTGATCCTGGTCAAATCGGAGATACCTCGTGCACATCCTGTTCGTCGAAGACGACGCGATGAACCGCCGTGTCGTAAAAGACATGTTGGGCGTCGCTGATGTCGAAATGGCAGAAGCCCCCGAGGCCGAAACCGGCCTTCAGATGGTGGCAGACAACGACTACGACCTGATCCTTATGGATCTACGAATGCCCGGTATGGACGGGCTTACCGCGATCCGGCATATCCGCGCCCGCGGAGATGAAAAGGCGAAACTTCCCGTCATTGTTGTGACCGCCGATACAGGACTTACCATCCGTGAAGACTGCTTGTGTGCCGGGGCGGACGAAGTCATCATGAAACCAGTGGCTATGGACCTGTTGTTTGACGCTATCGGTCGAATGTTGGCCAACGGTGAAAATGACTCTGCGGTGCTTTCCTAGATCTTATTGACCTGTCTCAAGGCGGACCTCGCCAGGATCGGGTCTTGTGCCGGTCCCGCAAGATGAGGTGAGCCAGATGAGTTATGCAGCGCTCGAAGATCTTAAAAAGCAGCGACTGACCCTGAAGGATCAAATCGCCGGAATGCTACAAGCGACATGACCCTGGCTCGGACATGAGGAGCTATGCGCTCCAAAAGCGCTTACTGGAGGCCCACACCCGGCACGCTGCCACTGGTAAGGTCGAGCTTGACGTTAAGCAATCAGACCGGCCAAGCCTACTCAACACCATGGGGCCAGGGCTCATCACCGGGGCCTCAGACGACGATCCCAGCGGGATCGCGACCTATTCTCAGGCCGGAGCCCAATTCGGCTTTAGCTTAGGCTGGGTCATTCTCTTCAGCCTACCCCTGCTTTGTGCGATTCAGGAAGTTAGCGCCCGCATTGGCCGTGTCACGGGACGGGGGCTGGCCGGGGTCATCAAGCTGCACTTTCCAAGACCGGTCCTGGTTATCCTGGTTGGTCTGCTGGTTATCGCAAATACGATCAATCTTGGTGCAGATCTCGGCGCTATGGCAGCTGCCCTGAAGCTCTTGATCGGCGGCCCTCAACTGGCCTATGTGGCCGCCTTCGGTTTGGCGTCTGTATTGCTTGAAGTGTTCATGCGGTATTCCCGCTATGTCTCGATACTTAAATGGCTGACCCTATCCCTGTTTGCTTATGTGGCGGTTGCCTTTGTGGTAAAGACTCCGTGGTCGAGTGTCGCCTATCACTTGCTGACCCCAAATATCGTTTTTGAGGCCAAATATTTGACCATGGTGGTTGCCATTCTCGGCACGACCATCAGTCCCTACCTCTTCTTCTGGCAGGCTGAAGAGGAGGTGGAGGACGTTAAAGAGCGACCAGGGGCTAAACCCCTTATCCGTGCGCCCGATCAGGCCAGGATTGAGTTTCGACGTATCCGTATCGACACCTATACAGGCATGGCTTTCGCTCACCTTGTGGCGCTTTTCATCATTATTTCGACGGCTGTGACTCTTCATGCCAATGGTGTGAGCGATATTCGGACCTCTTCGGAAGCCGCCCTGGCCTTGAAGCCCATCGCGGGTCCCTTTGTCTTTCTGGTCTTCGCCCTGGGGATCATCGGCACAGGCTTGCTCGGCCTGCCGATCCTGGCGGGGTCTGCGGCTTTTGCTCTGGGCGAGACCTTCGGTTGGCATGTGGGTCTGGCGCGCAGGCCCCGTCGTGCCCCGGCCTTCTACGCCACCATCGCCGTCGCCACCCTGGTGGGTATAGGCCTGAATTTCAGCGCCATAGATCCGATCAAAGCCCTGTTCTGGAGCGCAGTGGTCAACGGCGTGGTCGCCACGCCGATCATGATCATGATGATGGTTCTGTCTTCCAGCAAAAAGGTCATGGGCGAGTTCACCCTGACCCGAGGCCTTAAATTGGTGGGATGGATCGCGACCGGGGTCATGCTGCTGGCGTCAGTGGGCATGTTCGCGACCTGGGGCAGATAGGGTAAGCGATTTCAGCTGCCGAGCTTCAGGCCGGGATTATCCGGCGGGCGGCGCTCACCGCCGTTTAGGGATAGCTGCATCAGATAGGTGTCTACCCACCGGCCCAGCTTAAAGCCCACATGGCGCACGACTCCGATCGGCTTGAAGCCTAAGGCCGTATGCAGGCCGATGGAGGCCTGGTTGTCGGAGTCACCGATCACCGCGATGACCTGCCTCAGACCCTTGGTTTCACAGGTCTTGATGACTGCGCCCAGCACGGCGCGGCCAATACCCGATCCGATGGCATCAGGTGCCACATAGACGCTGTCCTCGACGGTGTAGCGATAGGCGGTACGTGGGCGATAGGCACCCGCATAGGCATAGCCCACCACCCTGTCCTCGACCTCGGCAACAAGATGGGGAAGTCCCAGGGCAACAATGGCTGCCCGCCGGGTCAGCATGTCGGCGGGGGAGGGGGAACCTCCTCAAAGGTGCCAAACCCGTGCAGGACATGGTGTCCATAGATCGCCGCCAGGGCCTCGCCGTCATCTTCAGTCGAGGGTCGAATGATCATCCTTTTCCCAGCCCCACTCCATGGCCCAGATCGCGAAAGCGTAGTCTAGGGCGATCTCTTTCAAGAAGTCGAACCGTCCAGATGCCCCGCCATGTCCGGCCTCCATATTGATTTTCAGGAGGACTGGGGAGGCCGAGGTGGACTTGGCTCGAATCTTGGCCACCCATTTCTGCGGTTCCCAATAGGTCACCCGGGGATCGGACAGGCCGCCGGTCGCCAGAATTGGTGGGTAGGGGCGGGCGTCCACATTGTCATAAGGGCTGTAGGCTGCGATCCGGTCATAGGCGGCGACGTCTTCGATGGGATTGCCCCATTCCGGCCATTCCGGCGGGGTCAAGGGCAGGGTGGTGTCGCTCATGGTGTTTAGCACATCCACAAAGGGTACGGCGGCAATGATCCCGGCCCACAGTTGCGGGGCCATATTCGCCACAGCCCCCATCAGCATACCCCCAGCCGACCCCCCATAGGCCACCATACGGCCTTGGCGGCTATAGCCCTGGTCGGCCAGGTATTCCGCACAGGCGATGAAGTCGGTGAAGGTGTTGATCTTTTTCTCTTTCCGCCCGTCCAGAAACCAACCCCAACCCTTATCTGAGCCGCCGCGAATATGCGCCGTGGCCCAGATCCAGCCCCGGTCCACCAGGGATAGATTGCGGATCGAAAAGCTGGGGTCCATGGCGTGACCATAGGACCCGTAGCCATAGAGTAAGAGCGGG
>NMUI01000281.1 GCA_002221445.1 Phenylobacterium zucineum
GCCATGTCGAAGTCGTGAATGGTCATGTCTCTGAAGATGCCGCCCGAGATAGCGATGTACTCGCGCGGGGCAGGAGCTGGGTCGCGGCTAATGATAATGAGCTGCTCAAGCTTGCCCAGCTCGCCGGCAGCAACGCGTGCCTGCACGGACGCGAAGTTGGGGTCGAAGCGGCGGTTGAAGCCCAGGGCGATCACGGTCTTGGCTGCTGCTGCGGCACTGCGCAGCTCGTCGACACGGGAGATATCGAGGTCAATCGGCTTCTCGCAAAGCACGTGGATTCCTAGTTCGATGCCGCGCTTGATCAGGCCAACGTGGGTCGGGGTTGGTGATGCAATCAGGATGGCGTCAACCTCGCCGCTGGTGAGCAACACCTCAGGGTCATCGGTGACCTTGCCGCCGTACTGGGCGGCAATTCGCTCGGCGCCGGCAACGATGGTGTCGGCGGTGTAGGTGAGCTCGAACAGCTTCGACTTGTCGATGCTAGCGGCGTGGACTTGGCCGATGCGACCGGTGCCGATTAGGCCGATGCGAATGGGAGTGTTTGACATAGAGGCGACTTCCGATGTTCGATTCCTATTTGTTAGAACATACTAACATTGACTAAAACTGCAGAAGTTTTCGAGAAACGGAATCGTTATGTATCGTCTGGCTGCATCCGCCGAAATGCTCTTCGCCGAACTGCCTTTTATTGAACGTGTTCGCCGCATTCACGATCGCGGATTCGAGGTCGAGATTTGGGATTGGTCGACCAAAGACATTGCTGCCCTTGCGGCATCCGGCGCCACCTTTTCGTCGATGACGGGCTACCTGACCGGTGATCTGCTCACGGATGACGGCATCGATCAACTGCTGGCCACTGCCCGCAAGTCGCTTGAAGTAGCGGCGCGCCTCGACTGCCCGCGACTCAACGTGCACGGCACCGGCCTCGACTCAAACGGCCAAGCCATCATTCAGCGAACCGATGTGACTCCGGGCGAATGGCTCAAAGCCAAAGACACGCTAAGTCGTTTGGCCGACCTAGGAGCCGAACACGGCAGGGTGTTTACACTCGAGAACTTGAATACGCTGGTCGATCATCCGGGCACCCCTTTTGCAAAGGCAGCCGACACCATCGCCCTGGTTGGGGCAGTAGACCACCCGCATCTGCGCCTCAACCTAGATCTGTACCACGCCCAAATCGGCGAGGGAAACCTGGTGCAACTTGTGCGCGACGCATTTGAGTTGATAGGTGAGATTCAGGTGGCCGATGTTCCTGGTCGCTGTGAACCGGGTACTGGCGAGATTAACTATGCGCGCGTTGCATCTGAGCTTGTGGCGCTCGGATATAACGGCGTCGTTGGTCTTGAAGGCTGGGCGAGCAGCGACTCGGATGTTGCGCTTGACAGATTTGCTAAAGCCTTCACGCTGACAGAGACGGTAGCCCTCTAGCTGCTACTTCTCGACGATCGTGACCTCGAACGAATAGAGGTCAGGGCGATAGCAGTGGTGGCCGTACTCGATGGCGCGCCCACTGTTGTCGTAAGCGGTGCGGTCCATGGTGAGCAGAGCGGCACCCTTGTCGAGGTCGAGTAGCTTGGCCTCTTCTGCCGAAGCCTTGCGAGCGCCGAT
>NMUI01000282.1 GCA_002221445.1 Phenylobacterium zucineum
CGCCGATAGCCGCCCCATTGGCCAGCGGGCCTCAAAGAAGCGGAGGCCCCGTCCTCCTGCAGACACTTTACCACGCCGAGCAGCGCCGTGTTGGTGACGCTCAGCGACTTACGAGCGGCCAGCGGCATCCGAAATACGCCGCTGTCGGTTACCAACTTTACGCTGGCGTAGTTGCAGGCTTCCAAACCGTTGTAGCCAAAGCTGCCGTTGCCCAGCAGTTTGAGACATTCGGCTGCCACCGCTTCGCCTCGAAGCTTGCAGGCGTGTCGCTTTTGCAGCAACGGCTCGACGTAAGCCGAGCCCAGATCGTCGGTCATTTCGTAATGCAAGTAGTGCGTTATTTCGAAGCCGGAGAATTCGCGCTTGGCCATGAGGAATCTTAGGTACTCTGTGGTGACAGTTTCTTCCGACAGAAAAGTGCTAGCGCTTAGGGTCCTCGGCGTCTTGCTGCCAGTCAGGTAAGTCGACACCAGTCGCTTTTGGGCGTCGGCCGGAAGTCGACTCCACCCAAAGTAGTCGACTATGTCTTGCCCGGTGCGGCTTGACAGCTCGCTAGGATCGGCGCAGTGGCTTTGCACGCAAAATCCGAAGGCGTTGCCCGCCGGATCTTCTCTCGCTATCTTGTCGCTTTCCTGACCGCCGCGCAGCGTCACAAAGCCTCGGTATTTTCTAGACTCGATGCCCGAAATCAACTCGGCCACGGATATTTTCTTGGGAGGAGGCCTACTGACCGTCGCTCCCAGCTCGCTCAGAACGAGATCTTTTGCCGACGAGTAGATGATGTGGGGATTGCGCATTCCCCGGAGCGCACCTCCGTGTCCCAAGCCGCAAGCCAGTTTGGCGGTGTAGACGACCAGGAAGGTTTCGGGTGCTACCGCGCTGAGCGCTTCGGCCAGTCCAAATCTGAAGGAGTCTCTTTGTTCGCTGGCAGGCTGCCACGCAAAGTCTCCCGCCGCTGCCGCCGTCGACGACGCTTTGGAGAGGCAAGAACTCGAGTGCCCTAGGTAGTGCCAGGGAGATCCGTGATAGTTGTAGTGCATGACTACGGCGGGACCCTGCCGGCCTCCTTCAGCCTTTTCAAAAAAGAGGGTTACGTCGGCCCTCTGATGGTTGCTCCAGCCAAAAACCTGCTGACCGGATCCGGCGTGAATAGCCGAGGAGACTGAATCGGGGCGCTTTGTTCCGGCTCGTATCGACTCTGGCAAGCGGTGAAGGCTTGCGCAGTCGGCGAGGTAGCCGCCCATGACTAGGTATCGTGCGGCCCATGACTCTTCTTTTTCGGTGTCGTTTAGCTGCCTGCGCTCTCGCACCAAGTAGCGTGCGCGCGCCGCCGCCTCGACCTTTTTTCTTTTTAATTCTTGGTGGTGCTTGGCGTATGCGCTGCCAAAGCCGCCGGCGGCTCTCAGCACGCCTCTCCTCGGTGCCGCGGCTGCAGAGAACTCGCCGCCCCCCCCAGCCAAGGGCAAATCAGTTTTGGATTTTTTGGAGGCGGCATTGACGTCGTCGCCGCCGTCGCGGAGATTCTCGAAGAGCGCGTAAGAGCCTCGGCCTCGTCCCGACTTAT
>NMUI01000038.1 GCA_002221445.1 Phenylobacterium zucineum
TTTCCGTCTAAAGGGAACAGCCTGCTAGCTTCGTAGTTGGGGTTGAGGATCTTGCTCTGCTCTATTAGGCGTCGAACCTTATCCACCGTTGATCAGTTTTGTCGCGTCGTCGAGCCGAGCTGCGTACGCGTCAAGGGCCTGAGCCGTCAGGACCGCGTACTTGTCCGCATCGGCCCAGCGCTCTTCCTCGATCGCTTCGCGGACGCCCGGCAGGGTCTTGGCACCATAGCCTGTAAAGCGGCCGGGGGCGTAGACGAGGTTCTTGTACCAAGGACGCCCCGGCAGGCCGATGTCATTGGTTAAGACTTGTTCCAGACGGCGCTGCATGTCGAAAAGCTTGGCCTTGGCCTCCGGCGAAAGGCCCGTCCCCTTGGCCGCCAGGGCCTGATCATAGGCCTTGGCGCTGCGCTTGAGGTGGGCAATGGCATTGTCCAGGGGAGCGAAGTTGAAATAGGGCACCGGTGCCAGGGCGGTGGGCGGCCCATTGGTCCGCATGGGGTCATCGGCCAGCTTGTAGAGATCGCCCGCGATCAGCCGAGCCTGAATTTGTTGAGCCTCGCGCTTGGTGTCTGCCAGACGTTTAATCTCATCGCTATAGGTTGAAACGGTCTCGGCGAAATTGCCATACTTTTGAACCGGTAGGTCAGAGTCGGCGATGCGCAGGACCAGCCGCCCTCCGACCTTGGCCAGGGCCCCGGAATAGACCAAGCCCGGATCGTCAAAGGCCAGATGGTGTTCCCAGGTGTCATAGGCCGAGTGGTAGACTCCACCGGAATTCCCCTCCCCGCCAAAGCCAAAATTGATGGCGGCAAGACCCAGGTGTCCGATGAAGCTGGAATAGTCCGAACCTGACCCCAGGGCCCCAATCTGCAGGTCATGATCAGGATCAGCAGCGACCTTAGCCGCCGCCATGGCCCGAGCACTGGCCCCGGTCTTGGCCCCCTCCACCTGGATATAGGCCCGCAGGCGTTTGGCCACCGAGACTCCGGTTTCCGGGTCCTGAACATCGCCGATCACCTGATTGACCAGGTGCTCATAGGCGTGACTGCCCTCGGCGCTAAACTGGCCCCGTTCATTGCCATCGGTATTAAGGTAGATAACCCCCTTGGCCTTCAGCTCGTCGGCATGAGTCTCTGCCCACTCTGTGGAGCCCAACAGCATGGGTTCCTCCGCATCCCAGCTCAGATAGACCAAGGTGCGCTTGGGTTTGTAACCCTCCGCCGCCAGCTTGCCGATGGCCTTGGCCTCGGCCATCAGGGACACATGGCCGCTGATCGGGTCCGCCGCGCCGAACACCCAGCCGTCCCGGTGATTGCCCCTTAGAACCCACTGATCAGGCTGTTCTGAACCCTTCATGACCGCGACCACGTCATATATGGTTTTCAGGCTCCATTCCGACTTGACCGCCAGATGGACCTTCACCGCCTCGGTTCCGCCCACGTGATAGGTGATCGGCAAGCCGCCGACAAAGGACTCGGGAACCACATTGCCGCCCAAGGCCCCTAAGAAATGCTGGGCATCGCCATAGGAGATCGGCAGGACCGGGATTTTCAGGATGGTTTGTGCCTCCTCGCGCTTCAGCCGTTTGGCCTTTTCCGTGGCCCCAACGCCGGGGGTCAGGGGATCGCCGGGATAGAGCGGCATGTCTGCCACCGAGCCACGCTGGAAGCTCTGGGACGGTCGTCCACCGCCCTTGGGATAGACATCGTCTGGGCCATAGCCGTCCTGTTGAGGATCGGAATAGATGATGCAGCCGATGGCACCGTGATCCTGCGCCAGTTTCGGCTTAAGACCGCGCCAACCCACGCCATAGCGGGCAATAACGATCTTACCCTTCACAGACACGCCCATGCGCTCCAGGGCCCTATAGTCGTCGGGCATACCGAAATTCACATAGACAAGATCGCCTGTAACATCGCCGTCCCCCTGGAAGGCGACATAGGCCGGAAGCTCATCCTTGGTCCGACCAGAGGAGGCATCGCCGGGTACAGGCGGTTCGGTCAAGGTGGCCTTAAAGGTCGTTGGTGCCGTCATGTCCAAACTGACCGACAGTGGGGTGGGATAGAGGACCTGGAAGGTCTCAATCCTGGCGTCCCAGCCCCATGATTTGAACTGGTCGCGGACCCACTCCGCATTCCCTTTGGACGCCGGCGAACTGACATGACTGGGTTCCGCCGCCAGACGCTTCATCCAGTCCACCATATCGGTGTTCGAGATCAGGCGTCATAGGCCTTTTCTCGGGCGGACTGCGCCAGGGCTGGCCCGGTAAGGGCCGCTGCCGCGATCAGGGCGATGAAGGATGAGGTCGAGACTCGCATGGAAGCCCTCAAATATCTGAGAATGGACATGAACCTAAGGTGCAGGGGATGGATGCAGTTTTCGGGTGAAATAGTCCAGGGTCACACGCGCCCGGTGCAGGAGGTGGGCCTGGGTCCAGCCAGCCCGATGACGCAGCCCCGGATAGAGCATGGTCTCAAAGCTGATCGCCTTTGATTGCAGAGTTGCCATCAGGCGAGTTGAATTATCAAAGGTGACATTATCGTCAGCCATGCCGTGCATGAGCATAAGATGATCCGGCTTTAACCTGTCGATCCGGGCGGTGACCTCAGAGGCCGCGTAACCCGCGCCGTTGTCAGCTGGAGTCCCCATATACCGCTCGGTGTAATGGGTGTCATAGAGGGTCCAGTCCGTCGGCGGGGCACCCGATACGCCGGCGGCGAAGGGTGAGTTCGGGGCCGTCAGTAACATCAAGGTCAGATAGCCGCCATAGGACCAGCCTGTGACTCCGATGCGGGCAGGGTCCACATAGGGCAGGGTCTTCAGATGCGTGACCCCGGCCAACTGGTCCTCAACATCGAGCTGCCCCAGACGTCGGTCAATAGCCGTCTTAAAAGCCACAGACCGATTGGGTGTCCCACGATTGTCCAGGGTAAAGAGGATGAAGCCCGCCTCCAAGTACAGCTGGTCGGCAGGGTCATTCCAAACCTTGCGCACCAGGGCACTGCCCGGACCCCCATAGAGCTTCAGAATGACCGGATAGGTCTTGGTTGGATCAAAACCGGGCGGGGTGCGCATGGACCACCACAGGTCTTGGCCGTCTGCGGCCTTGAGGGTCCCAAAGGTTGGCGTGCGCAGGCGGTCGGCAAACGGGGCGAAGGGATGCCCCTCCCCGACCTTATTTTCTTCAATCCACCGCACCAGCTTGCCGTTGTGATCATAGAATCCGGTCCGGGGTGGGGTGGCTGGGTCTTCATAAGTGCCAACAAAGACGCCACCGGCCTTCGCAACCTTCACCGTCCACCAACCACCGGCGGCGGTAAGGGCCACAGGGGCAGCCGGCTTGAGATAGGAGGTCCACCAAAGCCGCCGTTCGATGGGCGTATCCTTGTTGGCGGTGAAAATCACCCGACCGACCGTCTCATCAACTCCCTGAATGGCATCCACAGGCCAGCTGCCTTGGGTGACCTGAGCCATGAGCTGTCCAGCGGCATCATAGCGATAAAGGTGCTTCCAGCCGCTGCGCTCAGACGACCAGAGAAAGCCACCGTCCTTCAGCGGTCGGAAATCATCAGAAAGGTCCACCCAGTGGGGGCTGGTTTCGGTCAGAACCACCCGGGTGGCCCCCGTGGTCACGTCAGCGGCCAGCAGATCCAGCCTGCGCTGGTCACGGGCCTGACGTTGAACATAAAGGGTTTTTCCATCCTTGGACCAGTCGACCCTGGCCAAATAGACATTCGGGTCATGGCCCAAATCGATATGGACCTTACCCCCGGTGGCCACATCCAGCACATAGAGTTCAGAAACGGCATTGGGTCGCCCAACCCTGGGATAGCGCTGGCGAACTATAACTGCGCCGGTTGCCCCCACATCGGCCCGCTCGACCACATCGACGCCGCTGAGATCGACTTGAGTCAGGGCAATGCGACTTTCGTCCGGGCTCCACCAATATCCCGTCTGCCGGTCCATTTCCTCCTGGGCGATAAATTCCGGCGTTGCCCAGCTGTGCAGGTCGTCACCGCCGCTGGTTAGGGCTCGCTCAGCACCTCCGGCGGCGGGGATAATGTAGAGGTTGTCATTGCGAACAAAAGAAACAAAGCGCCCCTTGGGAGAGATCTTGGCGTCGATCTCATCGGCAAGGCTGTCGGTCAGCCGGGCCACTTGACCGTCCGCCTTGGACCAGAGCCAAAGATCGCCCTCCACCGGGACCAGAATAAATCGACCCTCATCGTCCCAGTCATAGGCCACAACCCCCCGGGTCTGGACACCCTGGCGCTCCCGGCGGCTCTTCTCGGCTTCAGACAGCTGTCGGTCTTTGGGGATCAGCGCCCGAGCGTCGATCAACATGCGAGGCGCGCCGCCCTTGACGTCCGCGGCCCACAGATCGGTCATGCGCGGATCATCGGTCTTGGCCTTCAGATAGGTGACCAGCCGGCCGTCTGGCGACAGGCTGACGCCCCGGGCGCGCGGTCCGGCAAGATCGGGCCCCGAATAGACCCGCTCAAGCGTCAGCTTCTGCGCCTGCGCCACGCCCGCGCTTAACCCCATCAGCATCCCCACCAAAGCCAATAACCGCATCCGGTCGCCCCTTCATACCCACGGCTGATCAAGGCCGGGTTCGGTGCCTATGGCAAGGGCTAGTTCCAATAACTGGGAACCGGTTATCGGATCGAAACGGGCACCCGTTTATTGAATGGGAGCCCTCTATTCGAAAGGGGTGAGTCTTTAGGCCGTTGCCAGGATCACATGGGAGGCTTTCACCAAGGCGAGCACGTTTAACCCGACAGCGAGCGCCATAGCCTCAACGCTTTCATGGGTGACGGTGGCCGTCAGGGACTTACCCTCGGCGATCTCCAGGGTGACCTCATCATTGACCGCACCGCGGGTGATGTCTGTGATCACACCCAAAAGGCTATTGCGGGCCGATGTGCGGATTTTTCCTTCGGCTGCGGCCAGAACAATAAAGCCGGCATTGATCAGCGCTAGGGCTGGAACACCGGGCACCAGGCCAAGATCTGCCACGCTCCGGCGGGTCACCACCGCAACAATGTGAGCCTCGCCGCCTATAGCCAGGGTGACTTCGGCATTGACGGCCCCCTCGGCGATACCCGCGACAACCCCGCGCAGAACATTGCGGGCTGAACTCTTCATGGCGAGACTCCACAGCCAGTCATGGGTAGGCCCCTCAGCGGCTGAGGCGAGGTGCGTTTCGACCTTTACAAGAGCCTGAGCCAATTCGCCTTCAATGGCCCGGAAGGCTGAAATCACCGCCCGCCCGTCAGGCGTCAGTACAGCCGAGCCCCCCCGGCTGCCGCCCGCCTGGCTGGCCACAAGAGGACGATCAAAGAGATTGTTCAGAGTCTGGATGGCATCCCATGCGCCTTTGTAACTGAGCCCCACGGCAGACGCGGCACCGGTGATCGAGCCATGGGTTCCAACGGCCTCCAGCAAGGCAATGCGATCTGCCCCGACCGCGCTCTGCCCTACCCGTCGCAGGACAAGTCCGGCGGAAAGTGGCGACGATTGCGGCATGGGGAAAACTCCAGGAAAGGCCTTGTCAGTACGACGCCCGAAGTGTCATGCCCAGGGACCTCGGATCACCCGGCGTTCCGACGATCAGGCCGGAATTTCCAGCCTGGACGGTAACATTCTGGAGGTATTGGGCCTGGAACAGATTTCGCGCCCAGATCGAGATTTCCAAGCCGGAGGTCTTTCGCAGTCCGATTCGCGCATTAACCACGGTATAGCCAGGGAGCCATGTGTACCGGGAGTCGGTGGGATCGCCGAAAACTCCGCTGCGACCAAGCGCATCGGCATGAATAAAGAACGACAGATCCGGTTCTAGGGGCCGGGCATAGTCGGCTCCTATCGACCAGGCCAGTTTAGGCAGGGCCGACAGGGGGCGACCGCTGAGATCGCAGACCGTGATTGCCGATCCGATACGTTCCAACGGACAAGGGCCATTCCGGTAACGGAGATAACGACCTTCGGTCCAGCTTGCGGCGGTCTGGACCGTCAGGTGAGAGGTCAGTCGGGCGCGGCTATCCAACTCCACCCCCTCGACCCGAACCCGTTCGATATTGGCAAGATAGCCGCGCAAAGCCCCTGGACCGTTGTCCACCACATTGGTCTGGAAATCACGGATGGTGGTCTGGAAGGCAACCAGGTTAAGGACCAGCTGATCGTCCATCAGCCGAGACTTGATGCCGATCTCCCAGGCGGCATTCTTTTCGGGTCGGATTACCGCGGTGTTCAGGGCCGGTTGATTGGCGGCGTCGAGAGGCAGGCCGGACATGTTCACACCCCCGGATTTTCCGGCCACAGCATAACTGGCGTAGAGCATGACTCTCGGGCTCATATCCCAGGTCGCCATCAGCCGTCCTGACAGGTCGTGGTCAGACACCGACGCCCGGTAGGACTGCGGGCGCAAAATGGAGAGCTTGCTGTTCAGCAGGGCTGAGCTTGTCGGTGTCGCACCGCCCGACACTGTGGAGGCAAAGGTCCCAGCCTTGTCCTCATGGGTATAGCGCAGACCGCCGGTCAGGCTGACCGCGTCTGAAAGCCGCCAGATTACCTCCCCAAAGGCCGCATAGGCATGGCTTTCCAGGCGGGTCCGACCATCGGTAGTATAGCCATCAAGAAGGTTGGCCGGAAACGCCGGGGAAGGCCCCAGCAGCCAGTAGGTCGCCAGAGGTCCGTATCGAGTCACGGGCCGCCCGATCTGAATCTGGGTAAAGGCGTAGAGGCCCGTAACATATTCCAGGTTCCGCCGCCCAGGCGATGCGATCCGGATTTCCTGGCTATACTGGTTCTGGCGAGAGGGGATGTGCTGGACTGTCTGGATAGACAACCGCGTATAGTCCCGATCATTTGCCGCATCCCAATTCCACTGTCGCCAGGCGCTGACCGAGGTCACGACGGCGTCTGGCAGCCGCCATTGAGCAATGGCCGACACACCCCCTTGGTTGGTATCAACCTTGAGACCCGCATCAATATCCGTCATCCGGTCGTAGGGATTGAGGCTGGGTGGCGCATAGCCGACACCGGCGGCAAGGGCATAATATCGGCGGGCCTCGGATTTGAGGGTGGTTCCGACGCCCACAAAAACCTGGGTGCAACAGTTGGAATTCAGGCGACCGTAATCACCCGAGACTGTCAGATCGACATCTGCGCCGACCCTGACCAGAAGCCGAGCGCGCAGGGCTAGGGTATCAACATCATTGTTCCGCCCTCCTGTTGTGACATTACGCAGGTTGCCGTCCCGACGGGCGGTCATCAACGAAAAGCGTCCCGCGATCTGGTCGGGTATCAGGGGACCGGAAAGCGTGAGCTTGCCCTGTCGATAGTTAAGATCACCCAGAGAGATTTCAGCCGTGGCCTCTGGGGTAAATGTTGGAGCCCTTGTGGTAATGTTAAGGGCCCCCGCCGCCGTATTCCGGCCAAATACTGTGCCTTGGGGTCCCCTTAGCACCTCCACCCGCTCAAGGTCTGGCAGGTCGAAAGCCGCCGTTGCTGGGCGGGCCTGATAGACCTGATCCACATAAATGCCGACACCAGGATCAAGACCGTCATTGGCTTGGGATACCGCGATAACGCTGCTGCCCAGCCCCCGGATTGTAAAGGCGGTATTGCGTGGATTAGGCGAAACATAGTTCAGACTGGGAACCAGCTGGGCTATTTGGGCGACAGACTCCGTCCGGGCAGCGGCCAGTTGATCGGCATCGACCACCGACAGCGAGGTCGGAATAGACTGGGCATTTTCGGGCCTCAGCCGCGCCGTGACGATGACGGGCTCGACCGTCGCGGCATCCTCCGCGACGGCGGCGGTGGCGAGGGTCACCATGCCGAGGCCAAACCCGATTGCCGTCCACCGCGCACCCATGCCCCATGCTCCCGTTTCCGAACGATATGTAGTTTAACTACCGAACGAAGTCCAACACGGCTGTCGCCGAGTTAGAGTGCGTTCCGATAAGT
>NMUI01000283.1 GCA_002221445.1 Phenylobacterium zucineum
GCCGAGGCAGGCACCACGGTCGATGTGACTAGCCCAAACCACACGCTGCACAGCACCATCCGAATCAAAGAGAACTTTGGCAAGATCAAGGTGGCCGAGTTCTGGTTCAGCAATGGCGCTGGTGGCAACGCAAACACCATCCGCTTCACCTATGCCTGTGGCTATAACGGATGCGGGTCAACCGTCACCCAGGCAGGCGTGAGCTACAAGTCGTCTCCGGGTGTGCTGGTCGGCGGCACCAAGTTCGATGGCGTGTACTCGAACGACATCGACATTTCGGGTCTCACGATTCATGGAACCTATACCTTTAGGGGCGGCGACCTCATCGACGCGGTGGGTAACCGCGAGGCCTTCACTCAGGCCGAAACCGATATCCTTAGCGCCCAGTCGTTCACGACGATTGGTGCACCGGTTGACCCTAACGCCGACGTGACGGCACCGGTAATCAAGTCGATTCAGGTTACGTCTCAACCAGAGACCGGATCTGGCCAGCCAATTACTGCGACTATCGAGGTCACCGACCAGGGCTCGGGCGTCTCGACCGGTGGAATCACCTTCATGAACATGTCGTACTTCAACGACCGCAACACTTTCCAAGTGAACTTCAGCTCAGCAGCAGACTGCGCTTCATTGCCACCTATCGAAATGGGCTGGGGAGTAAACAAGCTTTCGGTTCCATGGGCATGTTTGGTCAGTGGCGACGCAAACGACGGTGTTTACCAAGTCAACATGACGCTGCCGCGATTCCTGCAGTTCGGCGACTACATCGCCTATCAGGCCAGTGTTACCGACAAGGCATCAAACAACTACTTCTATAACCAATACAACTCGCCGGTTGACCCATACGGCGCCTTCGCCGGCAAGTGGACCCGTGCCGCCTTCGACTACACGGCGGATGAGGACTACTGGTCGCCGACCATCAACAGCTACTCCTGGTCTAAGCCAGTGGTCAACACCGGCAAGGGTCCTGACACTCAGTTTGTCGATATCTCCTTCACCGACAAGAGCGGCCTTGGGCTCATGTGGCTCTCGATTGCGCCCGTAGGCCTGAACAACCAAGGCATCATGGTTCTCAGCTACACCGACCTGCTTTCTCCGGGCTCGCTTTCTGCCTGTACGCCTAATAACACCGGCTTAGGAACTACGAACGGAGTCGCTTTCACTGGTGGATGCCTGCTTTCGGGTGACCTTTACGACGGAGTCATTCGACTAGGTTTCACGCTGCCGCAGGCGAGCCCGAGCGGCCGTTGGGACCTTACGTGGATCAACGCCATCGATTCAAAGAGCAACGGTAAGCAATCTTGGGGCCCATTCAGCAACCCATTTACCAACACCCCGACGAACTAAC
>NMUI01000039.1 GCA_002221445.1 Phenylobacterium zucineum
GGATAAAACAGGCTCTAATTCAAGATGTTAGAGTGCGTTCCGATAAGTGGGAACCGGTTATCGGATCGAAATACGATCTAACTTGTTGAATTATATACTTTTTCATAAACTTAAATGATCCCGTCTTAAGGGAAAGGGTTCTGAGGGCCGCAGGCTGGTGTCGCTCGGCGTCAAGCAGATGTTCACGCTCCTATGCCACAAACATCCTCGGCAAAGGAGACTGCGGCCCGGCCATGGAGGACGAACAGAAACTAATTCAGAAGATGACTCCCCACCTTCAGCGGGTCATGATTCTGGATTCCGCCATGAGCAGTGCCCGAATGCTGGCCGAGCACATGCGCGGAATTTCCTCCAGTCAGTCCTATATTGCCGTCGATGGTGACACGGCCTTTTCTCTGGCCCGACAGATCGATCCTCAGATTATCTTTGTGGACCTGGGCCATGATCATGCCGATGGATTAGATCTTACCCGCAAGATTCGACGGAGCTATTTCAGTTGCCGGAAAGCACCTGTGGTGGCGATCACCGCCCAACCGACCGTCGAACAAATTCTTAAGGCCCGAGATGTCGGGGTGCATGAATTTCTGCGTAAGCCCTACAATACCCGCGATCTTCTCCGTCGGCTTGAAGCGGTCACCCTGCGACCCCGGGATTGGATTGAAGCTGTGCAATATGTTGGGCCCGACCGCCGTCGGTTCAATTCTGGAGACTATACGGGACGCCGAAAACGCCAATCTGATCTGGTCGTGTCTGATCAGGCCCGAATTGAGCAGGCGTTGAGAATCGTCAAGTCCGCCCTGTTGGCCATGGGTGCAGACCCAGCCCAGGCCCTACGCGCCTTACGGGCTCAGGTTGATATTCTGGGAACTCTGGGTCCCAAGGTTGGCGATGTCCGCCTCACCCAGGCGGCAGCGGCTTTCCGGGACTTCCTGATCAATGCCACCGAAAAGGGTTTGTTCAACCCTAAAGACACGCTCCTGAAGGCAGGACCTCTGGTGGCCCTCCTGCCCAAGGACAAGGGCCGGGCCGTCGCTAGGACGGGTTAGGCATCGATCAGATGTTTTTCCAGAGCCGCGGCGCGCATGGCTTTCTGCAGCTTTTCGAAGGCCCGAACTTCAATCTGCCGAACCCGTTCCCGGCTGACCCCGTATTCCGTGGCAAGATCCTCCAGGGTAGTCGGGTCGTCCTTCAACCGGCGCTCGGTAATGATGTGGCGCTCACGGTCTGACAGCTCTGTCATGGCTGACTCCAACAGGCTCATGCGCTGGGTGTATTCCTGGCTGTCGGCGATTTGGGTTTCCTGGCTGACAGCATCCTTGTCCTCCAACCAGTCCTGCCATTCGCTTTCACCATCGGCGCGCATGGGGGCATTCAAAGAACCGTCTGGGCCGGACAGCCGGCGATTCATGGACACCACGTCCTCGTCCAGGACACCCAGTTTGGTGGCAATCTCGCTCACCTGTTCTGGTCGCAGATCCCCGTCCTGAAAGGCGGAAATCTGGCCCTTGGCTTTTCGCAGATTGAAGAACAGCTTTTTCTGCGCCGCCGTGGTGCCCATCTTTACCAGGGACCAGGACCGGAGAATATATTCCTGAATGGAGGCCCGAATCCACCACATGGCATAAGTGGCCAAGCGGAAGCCCTTGTCCGGCTCGAACTTCTTCACCGCCTGCATCAGGCCAACATTGCCTTCGGAAATAACTTCCCCGATCGGCAGACCATAGCCGCGATAGCCCATGGCGATCTTGGCGACCAGACGCAGATGGCTGGTGACCATACGGTGAGCAGCTTCAGGGTCCTGATGTTCCTTCCAGCGTTTGGCCAGCATGAACTCCTCGTCCCGGGCCAGCATCGGGAATTTGCGAATTTCCGCCAGATACCGGCTTAATCCGCCTTCCGGCGACATCACCGTCAGTGAAGTCACAGCCATAATCCTATCCCCTCGGCACCGCGAAACCCACCTCCGCGTGAGGTCGGCTCGGGTCGCTTCGCCTCTTAGAGTGGTGATGCCATGTGGCACCATCAAGGCACTAAATTGAGAGTCTTTCTTACAAATTCGTCAGCTTGTCTCGCAGCTGGGCCATGTCATCGGGCAGGGGGCTCTCAAAGTGCAGGGTCAGGCCCGTGACCGGATGGACAAACCCGAGGCGGGCGGCGTGTAGGGCCTGTCGTGTCAAACCCGCTTCTGAAATCGCCGTGCGCACCGTCTGCACCGGGGCCCCCGCCCCATAGACCGGGTCACCCAGACATGGGGCCCCCAGCGCGGCCAAGTGGACGCGGATCTGATGGGTACGACCGGTTTCCAGACGACAGGCCACCAGGGCCGCGACCGGCTTGTCCTGCGGACCGAACAGGGCGGTGGTTTCATAGTGTGTGACGGCATCACGCCCGCCGGACTTCAGCACCGCCATCTTCTTGCGGTCGGTTGTTGATCGGCCGATCCGGGTTTCAAGGGTTCCGGCTTGCGGCTTGGGGGCTCCACGCACCAGGGCAAGATAGACCCGGTCAATATCGTGGGTGGCAAATAAGGCCGATAGACCCTGATGGGCGGCATCAGACTTGGCCGACACCACAATGCCTGAGGTGTCCTTGTCGATCCGATGGACAATGCCCGGCCGGGCCACCCCGCCGATTCCAGACAGGCTGACGCCACAATGATGCAGCAGGGCATTGACCAGGGTGCCGGTCTCGCTGCCCGGCGCCGGATGAACGGCCATGCCCGGTGGCTTGTCGATCACAATCAGGTGGGCATCCTCATAAAGGACCTTGAGGGCAATAGCTTCAGCCTGGGGCTCTGCGGGGGTCGGTGGGGGTAGGGTCAGATCATAGATCCCCGGCACCGCCTTCGCCGACAGATCGGTGAGAACCTTGCCGTCCAGCCGCACATGTCCCTGAGCCATCAGCGCCTGAATACGGCCTCGAGACAGATCAGGCGCAGAATTGGCCAGCACCTTGTCCAGTCGCCCGCCCGCCTCGGCCACCTCGACCCGCAGGATCACGGCCTCAGCCATGTGGTCTTCGTCGGGTTCAGGCGGGGGGAGATCGACCATCGGGACTATATTTCCACAGGCGCGCCACAAAGTAACGGTCCCTGAGACTGGACATATGCCTGTCATACCCTGCCAATAGACTGGGTCCAGGTTTCGACGGAGTCAGTCCCATGCCTATCAATCGCCGCAGCGCCCTCGGCTTGTTTGGTCTTTCTGTAGCGTCGGGCTCTGTGCGGGCCGGAACCAATGGGGGCCAGGTGGCTTTCAAACATGGTGTGGCCTCGGGCGATCCCCTGGCCGACCGGGTCATACTCTGGACGCGGATTACCCCACAAGCCCCCGGTGCCGAGCCCATCGCCTATACCTGGACCCTGCGCCCCATGGATGACCGAGCTGGCGGGGCCAAGTCCGGATCCGGGGTCACCGATGCTGGACGGGACTATACGATCAAGGTCGATGTCACAGGCCTGGAGCCGGCGCGGGCCTATACCTATGAATTTACAGCCAACGGAGTCACCTCGCCCAGGGGGCGGACTCAGACCCTGCCCACCGGTCCGGTAAAGGATGTGGTCCTGGCCGTGGCCAACTGCGCCCTCTATTCCGGCGGCTATTACAACGCCTATGAGGCCATAGCCAAGCTGGACCGAGTTGATGCCGTCCTGCATCTGGGTGATTATATTTATGAATATGCCCCCGAGGGCTATGGCTACGAAACGGGCAAGTTGCTCAATCGGCAGCCTGACCCCCCCAGGGACTGTGTGACCCTGGCGGATTATCGCCTCCGCCACGCCTGCCACCGCTCGGATGTGCAATTGCAGGCGGCCCACGCCCGGGCCCCTTGGATCGTGGTCTGGGATGACCATGAAACGGCCAATGACAGCTATGTGGGCGGGGCCCAGCACCATGATCCGGCCACAGACGGGGACTGGAACACCCGCAAAGCGGCAGCCATCAAGGCCTATTTCGAATGGATGCCTATTCGCGAACCTGCCGATCATGGTTTTGCTATCAACCGCGCCTTCCACTTCGGTGATGTGGCCAGCCTCTTCATGCTGGAAACCCGCCTGACCGCTCGGGACCGTCAGGTCACCTATGACCGGGACCTCCAGATCGGCCCGGACGGCAAGCCCGATGTGGCCAGCTTCAAGGTCAAGCTCAATGCCCCGGAACGCAAGATGATGGGGGCGGGCCAGGAGGCCTGGCTCGGGGCTGGATTGAAGGCGTCGGTCCAGGCCGGGCGGCCCTGGCAGATTCTAGGCAATGAGGTGATTATGGCCCGGGTGACGCCGCCGCATTTTCGTAAGGCCATGGGTGATGAGGCCTTAGAAGCCCTGCTGGCCGATCTTCCGGCCACCGCCCGCAAGCGGGTGGATAATACCGACCGGATCGCCGCCCTCAACCTGCCCTATGGCACCGACATGTGGGACGGATACCCGGCCGACCGCCAGCGCCTCTATGACCTGATCAAGGGGGCCAAGGCCAATGTGGTGGTGGTGTCTGGCGACAGCCACGCCTTCTGGGCCAATGAGCTTTATGACGCTCCGGAGGGGGGTCAGCGGGTGGCGGTAGAGTTCGGGGCCGCAGGCATTACCAGCCCAGGGGCCGGGGATGATCTGAAGGGATTTCCCGTGGGCGACCTGCTGGCCAAGGCCAATCGGGAGGTGCTGGCCTCCAACCACAATGAGAAGGGTTTTGTCCGGCTGACCCTGAGCCGGACCCAGGCCAAGGGGGAGTGGGTGAGCGTCTCGACGGTTCTCAATAAGGCCTATACCACCCAGACCCTAAAGACCTTCACCGCCGATCACGGTCCTGACGGGATCGGGCCATTGGTGGCGGTTTAACCGCGATCCAACGCGCCGCCACAAGACAAGGATGCCAAGGGTTTCCACATCGACGTCAAGGGGCCTCCACCAGTCCGCCATCCCGGACCACCCGGTAAAAGCAGGACCGAAACCCCACATGGCAGGCCCCGCCATCCCCTTGGGGCAGAACCTTCAAAAGAACCGCGTCCTGATCGCAGTCGATCCTCAGTTCGACAATCTTCTGCACCTGGCCGCTGGTGGCACCCTTGCGCCAGAGTTCATGGCGCGAGCGGCTGAAATAAACCGCCTCACCCAGTGTCAGGGTCTGGTCGAGCGCCTCAGCATTCATCCAGCCCAGCATTAGGACCTCGCCGGTTTGGGCATGTTGGGCAATGGCGGCGATCAGGCCATCGGCATTGAACCGCGGGGTCAGGATCTGCCCCCGTTCAAGGGCCTGTTTGGCATCCGCCTGGGATAAGGAAGATCGGGTCATGCGCCTCTATAACGCCGCCTCGGACCTAAGGGCAGTTTTTCCGACATAGCCCCTCATGCTTCAATAAGCTTGCCGACCCAGGCCCGACGGTGGCGTTTTACCGGTGGGATGAAGGATTTGCGGAGACCCACCTTATCGACCGCTCGCCGACTCAGCCCTAAATACCCATCCATGACGACCCGCGACGACATCCTATCTTTTCTGACCGGTCTGGGCACCGCACCGGTGACCACCGACCATGAGGCGGTGTTTCATGTGGGCGAGGGCCGGGGGATCAAGCAGGCCATTCCTGGTGCCCATACCAAGAACCTGTTCTTAAAGGACGCCAAGGGTCGGATCTGGCTGATCTCTGCCAGGGACGACACGGTCATTGATTTGAAGCGCCTGCCTACGGTGATCGGGTCGGCCCGGCTGTCCTTCGGGTCGGCGTCGCTGTTAAGCGAGGTACTGGGGGTAACCCCCGGCTCGGTCACGGCCCTGGCCCTGATCCATGATACAGCACGTCAGGTGACCTTCATTCTCGACAAGACCTTGGCCGAGGCCGAGCAGGTGAATTTCCACCCCCTGACCAATACCGCCACCACCACCCTGACCCAGGCAGGCTTCCGAAAATTCCTAAAGGCCCTGGAGATTACCCCACTTGTGGTGGATTTTGCGGCCATGAAACGGGATGAGACCGCCTTCGGGCGTTGAAGATTGAATGCGGAAGGCCCATTTTGTCCTCAAGACAGTTTTGGAAGACGCGACATGACCCTGATTGGTGAACCCTCTGCCGCCGCCGCTGCCGACCTGATCAAGGACGGCACGGACCAGGGCTTTATGGCCGAGGTCATCGAGACCTCGAAAACCACTCCGGTCATTGTGGATTTCTGGGCCCCCTGGTG
>NMUI01000040.1 GCA_002221445.1 Phenylobacterium zucineum
GGAGCAGCGGCAGGAGCCGCAGCGTCAGCAGCCGGAGCTGCGGCATCAGCGGCCGGGGCTTCAGCGGGCTTGTTGCAGGCTGCGAGTGAGGCGACAGCGGCTAGAGCCACGACAGTCAGGGCAATCTTCTTCATTTGTTTCTCTCCCAAAGTGTCCTTGTTGCCTACCGGCCCCACGACGGTACCGGAATCAGCCTCTGGACACCCACAGTCTTATGGTGATGAAACCCTCAGATCAAGCTTTCGTGAGGACGGGATATTTGTTGAATTGTCGGGGATATTGGTGACAGCCATCGGCGATTCACCCAGCCCAGAGGCATGGTTCAAGGCGTTCGGGATCGCAGGGCCTGGGCGAGCCGCAGAAATTCCGATGGGTCGACGGTCTCCGCCCGTCGGTCGGCCGATAGTCCGGCAGACTGGCAAAGGTATTCTCCGCCCAG
Source organism: Phenylobacterium zucineum (assembly GCA_002221445.1). Taxonomy (GTDB): domain Bacteria; phylum Pseudomonadota; class Alphaproteobacteria; order Caulobacterales; family Caulobacteraceae; genus Phenylobacterium; species Phenylobacterium zucineum_B. The sequence continues at coordinate 440 of NMUI01000040.1, forward strand.
GGTCTTCAGGCTTGACCGCAACATTTTTCGTCTCTGGCCGAATGCCGCGGCTGTGATTTTCTGCAAGGATTCCAGGAGGTCCGGAGCTAGGGGTGAGGGGGTGGGAATTAGGCGCACAACGGCGGATGTAACCTTCGGCGGTGGTGTAAAGGCCTGGGCCGGCACATCCATGACCTTGCGTGCTGAGACAGTGGCGGCTGCCAGGACCGCTAATCGTCCATAGGCATCGTCATTGACCGCTGCCGTAATTCTATCGGCGACTTCACGCTGAAACATCAAGGTCAGGCTGTCTGGTCGGAACGGACCTGTGAGCCACTTAATGAGCAGGGCTGTGCCCACATTGTAAGGCAGATTGGACACAACCGCCCCTGGGCGATCCTGTAGCAGCCTGGATTCATCAACCTTGAGGGCGTCATCGAAGACCACGGACAGTCGCCCGCCTGAGGCGGCAACCAGATCGTCGAGCAAGGGCTTGAACCTGACATCTTTTTCGACCGCGACGACGCGGGCACCGGTTTCAAGCAGGGCGCGGGTCAAGCCGCCCGGCCCGGGACCAACTTCGATCACCGTGAGGTCCGGTTTAAGATCGGCCAGTTTTGCAATTTTCCGGGTGATATTGAGATCTAACAGGAAGTGCTGACCAAAGCCCTTATTCGCAATGAGGCCGTGAGCCGCCAAACTGTCGCGTAGGGGCGGGAGATTAGAAAGATCTGTCACCGTGCCCTGCATTCAGCGATCTCATAAGCCATCCGCAGGGCTGAGATCATACTGTCAGGGCGGGCCTTACCCATTCCAGCAATGTCGAAACCAGTGCCGTGATCGGGCGAGGTCCGGACAATAGGAAGGCCGAGACTCACATTAACGCCGCCCCAAAAATCCAGCATTTTCACGGGAATAAGGGCTTGATCATGATACATGCAAACGGCAGCATCGTAGTTGCTGCGATGCGCCGCCGTAAACAGGCTGTCGGCCGGGAAGGGTCCCTTAGCGTCAATCCCGCAATCTTGAAGGCATTTGACTGCAGGGGTGATGATATCGACCTCTTCATGCCCGATTGTGCCGTTTTCGCCCGCGTGGGGATTGAGGGCGGCAACGGCGATCCGTGGGCGCGGCAGGCCAAAATCACGCTGAAGCGCTTGGGCTGTAACCCGCCCGGCATGTACGATTTGATCTATACTCAGCGCCGCAGGTACCTCCGCCAGGGGTTTGTGGATGGTCACCAGGGTTGTGCGCAAGCCCTTAACCGCCAGCATCATGACCGGGCCGCGTTCGCCGTCATAAGGGGTGCCCTGGGTTAGAGCGCCTAGATACTCGGTATGGCCGGGATATTTGAAGCCTGCGCTGTAAAGGCTGGACTTGGCGATCGGTGCAGTGACAAGGCCAGAAGCCTTGCCGCCCAGACAAAGTTCTGTGGCCTCACGGATCCATCGGATAATCGCGTCGGCCGCCTCATTAGAAGGTTTTCCCGGCGTAACCGAAGTCCCTACAGCGCTGTGCAGGACCGGTATCGCCTTTTGAAAGTTTGCCGCTGCATCCCCAAGGTCATCAACTGGTTGTGCGGCAAAGCCCTGATGCCTCAGGAGGTCCAAATCACCACAAACTGCAAAGACAGGACCTTCGGCCTTAAGGACTTGCCAGGCCTTGCCAATAATTTCGGGTCCGATCCCGGCCGGATCACCCAGCGACACGATCAGGGGACGGGAGGTTGGCAAGGTCAGCTCAATGTCCTACCGGGTTTCGATCGTCGCTGAATTTCTGAGATCGCGCATGTAGCGACGGGCAATCATGCTCAGTTGCTGACTGAACAGTCGGTTTTCAATCTGTTCGCGGCTTAGAGAGTCGTCGTCTCCGCCCGCCCGCTTCCCGCAAACACCCAGGATGTGCAAGCCCGCGCTCGTCCGAATGGGGTCTGAGATCTGACCAACTTGAAGGGTTTGAGCGGCATCCCGGAAGGCCGGAGCCAGGTCCTTAATTTCGGCCTCGCCGAGATCGCCGGCAACCACGCCAGGGACCTTAGCAGCCTGGCCTTCGAGATCGGCACAGCCCTTGATCTGGGTCTTAAGGGTCAGGAGTTTTTTCCGAGCTGAATCCAGATCTGCCGCACTGGCCGAGGGGGGCAGGGCAATGGCAGCCTGTTTCAGACTTACCAGGGCGGCGCTGGCCCCGGCCCGTTTATCCTGAAGCAAAATAATATAGACGCCGTCTCGAACCTGAATGGGTTTTGATAACTGACCGGGGCGCATTTGTTCAAGCGCGGCGTCAACTTCCGGCGGCATCTCACCTGGTGAAATCCAACCGACCGCCCCCCCGGAAGCTGCGGATGCAGAACCTGAAAATTGACGCGCAACCGCTTGAAAAGGAGCACCTTTTTGGAGCTGATCTATAAGCTGTGTGGCGCCGGAAATGGCTGTTTCCATGCCGCCGACCCGATTGGCATCGAGGAATACCTCAGAGATCTGGAATTGCGGCTTTGACGCCGAAGCCTGAATGCGTTGCAGCTGCGCATTGACCTGATCATCACCAATCCGAAGGCGAGAGCCATACCGCCCGCGAATCCATCTCTGCCAGCTGATTTGGGCGCGCAATTGCTGCCTTAAGGTCTCGATCCCGATACCCTGAGCACTCATTTGCGCTGAAAACTGTTGAGGCGTCATGCGATTTTGCTTGGCCATATCGGCGATTTCATCGCTCACCTCATCGTCGGTGGCGATCAAGTCCATCTTCTGTTCCTTCTCGACCCGCTTCAACTCATGGAGTTGCAGGCGTTCGTCAACCAGACTGATCAAGGCTTCGCGTTGAAATTGCGGGAGCGTTTGCTCGGTCGGCTGCACGCCGCTGGTGGCGATCAGCAACCGCATCCGTTGGGACAGATCATAAGTGGATATAATCTCGTCATTGACGATCGCCGCCACCGACGCTGGGGCCAGGGCGGCGGGTTTTTCCGCTACCGGGGGTGCAGCCGGTGCCTGCGCCAATGCCGCAGGAGCCAAGCCGACAACAGCGGCCAGGGCAGCGCCGCGTGCCCAATGGCCCGTGACTTTCGCCGATGTTCTCATGGGATAGTGCATTCCTTTAACGCGGCTCGCGGTCGTATCACCGGGCGCTCAAGATCAATAGAGTCAGCTGCCATATAACGGCCCGCCCAATGTGGCGAGGGTGAGGCGCACGGCAACGGATTCTGACTTGCCTAAACGACCAACCACAACATCTTCCCGGCGATAAATCACGTCAATCCTGGTACATTCATCGCGATAGACCAAGCCGAGATCCCGAATAAGCCAGGCACTCTGTGCAAGATCGCGGTTGCCATAAGCGGTCAGGCCCCAGTGTTTGCTGAGAAATAACTCGCCGCCCAGATCAACATTTTCGGTTTTGAGACCCGTTGGGCCTGAGATATCGCGCAAATAACGGAGATAGCCGCTTGCCTGCTTCACATTGATGTTCACCCCAGCTTCGGCCCGCTGTAGGGTTAGGTTTTCGCTATTCAAACGGGCACGGCTGAAGACTGAAATACCAGTCAGGGGTTGTGCTTCTGCGGCGACAATCCAGTCGGACGCCTTTTTTGTGAGTCCGCTCGTGGTGGAAAAGACGGAACTGTCTGCGTCCCGATAGCTGCGACCGACCAGCAGGCTCGCCCGCCGTCCGTCATCCCACAAAACACTTGCCCGCCCGCCCAGATTGACCCTCAAGCCGTCTTCATAGAGATCATGTCCCGGGAATTTTCAGGTCTGAACAGGTTGGTCTCGTCGAACTCAAACGCGATGGAATCTTCATTGAGATACACGGGCGCGCCCAATGCGCTCCGACCCACGCGAATCTGACGAACCCTTGGCGAAATGACAACTTGTCCGACCGGTTCCAGAACCACCGTCGAGGCTTCAAAGCGGCGCATAAAAGGAAGACTGATGTCCGCACCGGCAGACACTAAGCCACGACTAAAATTGTTAGAATTTCCTTTTATCCCATTCAAATCACTTAGATTATAGGCGTCAAATCGTAAATTTGCGAAGGGCGCTACCCGAAGGCCGCCGCTCGAGGTCAGATTGATCCGCCAGTCCGCTTCCCCAGAAACCCGGCGGCTGTCGATCCCCTGCAATTTGAGGGCCTGCATATCCGAGGATTGATCGCGGGTCAGGGCCACAGCAGATCCCAGAAGACGCAAACGTCCGCCCAGCACGGGCCCATCGGGCTCCCAACGCGCTTCGACCAGGGGGGCCACGATCGGGAAGGTTCGGTCATTATCCCCGGGACGAAGGCCCTGAATTGATAAGGCGGCGACTGAGAACCAGGATTTTTGATCCTGCCGCGTAGCATAAATCTGCGAGATTAGCCGTCTGTCATCGGCGACATAGGGCCCCCGGGCGACATAGACATTCCCAATATCATATTTGTCAAAAATCAGCTTGTCGGAGGTCCGCTCCGCGCTGAAACCCCACCGCCAGGTCTCGTTCAGGGCAAAGGCCCCGGAGGCCAGGATGTAGCTGCGGGAGGTATTGGCACCAAAGCCCTTACCCTTGCCGTCAAAGTCGGTGTCGTGGGTATAACCGAACCGGGCATCCACGGCACCCGAATTGAATCTTTGACGATACCGACCGTTGAGGAGAGGATTTATTTTCGTGTTTATTTGAGGGCTTAGCGTCAAATCTGAAGATTGTGACAGCACCTGAACATAGGGTTGTTCGTAGGAAAAGCCACGTCGGTTTGAGATGCCGTAGCTGGGTGTTAATAGGCCGGATTTTCGCACGGCCTGCGGATCCGGATGCCAGAAGACAGGCAGATAAAGGACTGGAATCCCGAGAATCTTGACCGTGGCATTCTTGTAATAGACCACCTGATGGACATGGTCCTGGATCACCTGATCGGCCTTGATCGACCAACTGGGTGTTTTTGGTGTGCCGTCCTGAGCGCACACATCGCAAGGGGTATAGATGGCGCGGTTCAACTCATTGACGTCGGCGCTGCGGTGGACGACCGAGGCAGCAGCCAGCTTTGTGTTCAGGCCCATACGGGAGGAAAACCCTTCAATGGCCCCGACCTGCATATTATTGTCCATCACTGCCTTATCGGCGAAGTCGATGGACTTATCGGGATTGATGATTTGGACATGACCTTCAGCGGTCATAACCCCACGGGCCTGATCATAGATGAGATGATCAGCGCGAACCGTTCGGCCCTCATACCGAGCTTCAACAGACCCGGAGGCCGCCGTGATCTTGGTCTTGTCATTGCGCGCGATGGTGTCGGCTTCGAGATAGAGCTCACCGGCCTTAAGCCCGTCGGAGGATTGCGCCGCGACAGCGGCGCGGTCAGGGGCAGCCTGGGCCAGCCCGGACCAGGACAGCACCATAAGGGCGACACTGGCCAAGAGGCTAGGCTTGGCCGAGGGGACTCTCAACGTCATAGGCTCCCCTCTAACGGTGACTGGGCGAAATGGCTAGAGCCCTTTCCCTTTGGATGTAATCGCCTAGATAGACAAAAAGAGCTCTAATTCAAAAAGTTAGAGCGTATTTCGATCCGATAACCGGTTCCCACTTATCACAACACACTGCGGGCGACGGGTCTAACCATCCTCTGTGTAGCAGAGGAGCATGAGTCCGGATAACAGGGCGATCATAGGGGGAGCCCAGGCCGCCATTGAAAGCGGAATAATATCTGCCGAGGCCAAGGCACCGGAAACTGGTTGAAGAAGAAGAATACAAATCCAAATGCGGCCCCGCCTCCGGCAAGGCCGGCCAGTCCGCCCAATCGGTCCAATCGGAGAGAAAAGGCCGCTGCGAGAACCGCCATGGCCGCAAATAGCAGCGGTGTCGCCAGCAGTTGTTGCAATCGCAGCCGGTAGCCTGCCGCACTAAAACCCGCCAGCTCAGTTTGCTTGATGGCGTTGGGAAGTTTCCAGAAGGCGATGGAATCTGGTTGGGAAAAGCGTTCCATGGCCGACTCCGCATCAAGGGTGGATCGGATCATCAGCGAATCCGATCTCACCGAATTTTCTCCGGCTGAAGCTTCGCGCACCTCGCTAAGCCGCCAGAAGCCGGGGATCAGCTCGGCACCGGCCGCCTCAAGGCGTCGCCTAAAGCGCGGCATCCCCTGATTGTCTTTCTGATAGATATAAACCGAGACACCCTTCAGCCGGACCTGACCTTGATGATTATCCCGGGCCTTGGCGTGGATCACCATGAGGTTTTTTTCATCCCCTTGGCGCAGCCACACCTCCCGGGGGGTATCCCCAAGATAGTTATCCATAAGGCTGGCCCGTTTACTTTCAAAGCGTCCCGAGAGGTCTGCCGCTATGGGATTGAATAGAATGACTGTGAGGGTTCCTACAAAAAAGCCGCGCCGGCAGAGGCACAATAAATCGCCAGGCTGACACGCCAGCAGCCCTCATGGCCACAAGTTCACTCCGGCGGTTCATGCCGACATAGGCGCTCATGCCACCGCCAAGAAACACGAAAGGCAAGAGAAGTAGAATCAGGCCGGGCGATTTGTAGAGGGTCATAATGAACAGGTCGCCGACATTGACATCGGCACGAACGCCGACGGAACGGGACAGGTCAACAAACTGAACCAACATGATGACAGCTGAGATCACGGCCAGAGCTGCCGCAACTCCGGCAAAGGTCCGAAGCAGGACATAGCGTTCGATACGTCCCATGAGCATCACACGGTCCCGACCTGACCGGCAAAGGGTCTTGCACTAGCCTTATTGATGTCGATGAACCGGGATACTTTTTGCCGGAAAATCCCAGCCATGGCCCAGGCCATGCCCGCCAAGGGGATCAGATATTGCGCGACATTGAGCCAAATATGATTTTCGCTGGCGGCTTCAACGGCAAAACCGACAATGCGAAACACCGTTGCCGCCGCACTGATCGCCGCCATGCGGTGGCCATAACCTAGGCGGGAAAAGCCTCCACCGATAATGGCCCATAGGGCGAAGGCCATAAAGGTCAGATTATAGAGGGGAGTCGAGAGCCGGGCATGGCCTTCGGCCAGGAGTTTCTCATAATTCTTCTGTTCCCAGTCCTGGGTTAAGTCGGGAAAGAGCAGTTCATGCAAATACCGATCGGAGGGCTTATAGTGAACCAGTTCACTGGAGCTTGAAAGTTGTGAAAGTTCAAAAGGATAGTCATCAAACGTCAGGTAGTTCAGGACGCCGCGTTTTGAAAATTCCTGGGTTGAACCCTTGTGCATTTCGAGAATGGGCTTGCCGTCCCGCTTAATAATCCGTCCGGTATCGGCGGTATAGGTTGTCGCAGCGCCATCAGGGCGGGCTTGATGGATGAAGAGATTGTGGATCAGACCGCCATTGTCGATACTTTGAGCATAAACCGTCAGACCTGGAACCGGGGCGGTGAAGTCGCCCTCACGCACCAGGGTCGAGGCAAGGTCGGTCCTGACGTCAAACAACACACCCCGCATGGCGCGGAGGGAGGCCGGCTGAACCCAGAGGTTCAAAATAAGGGCGATGAGGGTCAAGATCGCTGCGAGGCGAAGGGCTGGGGAAATGACCCGCCACCGGCTCATGCCCCCGGCAAAACAGACAACGATCTCCTGATCCACCTGCAATCGGTTTAAGGTCATCAGTGCCGCCACAAAGAGGGCAATCGGCATGACCATATTTATCAGCTGAGGCATGGCCAGCAGCGTCACTTTGAGAAAGACCAGGGCGCTCTGCCTCTGACTGACAATGATCTCCAATTGTCCAAGGCTGGTCGACAACAGGCTACCGCCGCCAGGGCCGCCACGGCCAAAAGGGTGGGCACCAGCAATTGTCTCAACAGGTAGCGGTCAATCAGGCGCATGACGAAGAAAGTTGGTTCCCGCTGACGTTTGGTCGCGCCCAGCACGTTTGGTGGTTCTAAATCACGGGTCGCTGCGCCGCACAACCTTGCGGGAAGGTGACGACCACCGATACCATGGCATCGCACCGCCCGTTTTGGCTAATTTGAGAGTGTTCCCATGCAAATCGCCTTTGTCGCCGCTGAAAAAGATCTTCCAGCGGACTCCGTACTCGGCCTGCTTGTGCCGGAGGGGGCAGATCTCCTGGCACCGGGCGGACGTTATGGCCGGGCTGTGGCTGGTAGCCGGTTCACCGGTGCCAAGGGGCAGACCCTCGACATTCTCGGCTCAGAGGCGTCAGGGCGGGTGCTGTTGGTCGGCATCGGGAAGCTGGGCGAGTTCGACGGGACCGCAGCCGAGAACGGCGCAGCTTCGGCTTATGGACAGGTTAAGGCTTGCGGCCTGTCATCCCTGCGTCTGGCATTGCCGGTGGACAGTCCGCAACTGGCCGCTCATGCGGCGCTGGGTGCGCGGTTGGCCGCCTATCGGTTCGATAAGTATCGGACAAAGGAGAAGGCTGAAGTTAAACCCTCCATCTCAGGCGTCGAGATTGCGACAGCAGATCCGGAAGCTGCTGGTAACGCATTTGTACCGCTTGCCGCCCTGGCGGATGCGGTAAGCTTTGCCCGCGACTTGGTCTCCGAGCCGCCGAATGTGCTCTATCCTGAGGAATTTGCCCGTCGCGCGAAATCCCTTGAGAGCCTGGGCCTCCAGGTTGAGATCCTAGGGGAAGCCGAGATGGCCAAGCTGGGCATGGGGTCTCTGCTTGGGGTCGGGCAGGGCAGCACTCGAGAAAGTCAGTTGGCCATTCTAAAGTGGGACGGGGCTGACGACCCCACGGCTCAGCCCGTTGCTTTTGTCGGTAAAGGCGTCTGCTTCGACACCGGTGGTATCAGCCTGAAACCTGCGGACGGCATGGAAGACATGAAGTGGGATATGGGCGGGGCCGCGGCCGTTGCGGGCCTGATGCACGTCCTGGCCGGCCGCAAGGCCAAGGTGAACGCTGTGGGCATACTGGGCCTTGTTGAAAACATGCCCGATGGCGGGGCCCAAAGACCCGGTGATGTGGTCACCTCCATGTCGGGCCAGACCATTGAGATTATCAATACCGACGCCGAAGGCCGTTTAGTCCTGGCTGATGCGGTCTGGTACTGCCAGGACCGGTTCAAGCCAAAATTCATGGTCGACCTGGCCACCTTGACCGGCGCTATCATTATCTCACTGGGCAATGATTATGCGGGCCTGTTCAGTAACAATGACGAGCTGGCCGACAATCTGCTTGCCGCGTCGAAGGCTGAATCTGAGCCGCTATGGCGTATGCCCCTGCCGCCACAATACGATAAGGGGATCGACAGCATGATCGCCGACATGAAGAATACGGGCGGGCGTCCCGGCGGCTCGATCACCGCAGCGCTGTTCATTCAGCGTTTCGTCAATGGCGTGCCTTGGGCGCATCTGGATATTGCCTCTACCGCCTGGGCCAAACCCTCCAACAAGCCCACAAGCCCGGACGGGGCCACCGGTTTCGGTGTCCGGCTTTTGAACCGCATGGTCGCCGATAAGTACGAAGGTTAGCCGTGAGCCCTGCAGAGGTCTGGTTTTACCATCTGGAGCGTTCAAGCCTGGATCAGGTCTTGCCTGAGCTTCTGGAAAAGACCCTGGCGCGGGGATGGCGGGCGATTGTGCGCCCACCGTCGGAGCCATCGGTTGAGCGTTTGGATCAATGGCTGTGGTCCTATCGCGATGACAGTTTCCTGCCTCATGGTCCTGCTGGTGAGCCAGGGTCTGAACGTCAACCTATAGTTCTGACAGCGGGGCCTGAAAATCCGAACCAGGCCCAGGCCCTGTTTCTGGTGGAGGGTTCGCCGATCCGGCATATGGAGGGCTATGAGAGGTGCATGATTCTGTTCGACGGCATGGATGAAACCGCCCTGGTCACCGCACGCGGGCAGTGGAAAGAGGTGAAGGCCACCGGTGCCTCAGTCGCCTATTGGAAACAACAGGCCAGGGGCTGGGAGAAACAGGGATGAAGGCCAAGACCGCAGGGTGTCTTATTGGTCTTCTGGGCCTAGTCAGCTGTGCAGATCCGCCGAAGGTCCCGGAGCGTCTCAACCTGCCGACTCTGTCTTTGCCTATTCCCCAGACCACCCCGACGGCCCGGCCAGCGACTGATGATCAGTGCAAGGCGCGGGGGGTTCTGGATCTGATCGGTCGATCGCGTCGCGACATTCCGGTTCCGGTCTTCCCGGCCTTGCAGCGGGTCGCTTGCACCACCTGTCCGGTGACATCAGACTATAATCCTCGACGTCTGAATTTTTTCTTCGACGCCGAAACGGGCCTAATCAAAGACATTCGATGTGGGTAGGTGTGATTTGCGGCGTGGGTGACCGCCATGCGGATGCCTAACTGTCTTGTCGAACGGCCTCATAGGCTTCTAGGGCATTGAGCCATTCCACCTCCGCAGCCTCCAGCTCGGCCTGGGCCTGGTCGCGCCGTCGTCCCAGCTCAGCCGCCTTAGACGGGTTTTCAGCAAAGATTTTGGGATCGGTCAGGGCCTTATCCAGGTCTGCAACGGCCGAGGTTGCACGCGCCAGGGCGGCCTCGGCCGTCTCGGCGCGGCGGCGCGCGGTTCCGGTGGGAATCTTGGCTTTAGAGGGCGCGGGTTTGGGCGGCGGTTGGGGTGGGGAGTCCGCCTTAACCTGGGTCGGGCTGCGGGCGGCGGCCCGTGACCGTTCAATTACCAGCTTGGCATAGTCATCCATATCGCCGTCGAAGGGGGCCAGGCCACCATCGGCCGCAAACCACAGGCGGTCCGCCACTAATTCCATCAGGGAGCGGTCGTGGGTGATCAGGATCACGGCCCCCTCATAGTCATTCAGCGCATCCAACAGGGCCCGGCGACTGTCAATGTCCAGATGGTTGGTAGGCTCATCCAGGATCAGGAGATGAGGTGCCTCCAGGGCTACCATGTTCAGCAACAGACGGGCGCGTTCGCCGCCGGACAGGTTTGCGACCTTGGTCTCCACTTTCTGAAAACCGATCCCCCACTGGGCCAGACGCGCCCGACGGCCGGACTCGCTGACTTCAGGTATGGCCCTGCGGATGATTTCCAGCGGCGTATCGCTGGGGTCCATGGCCTCAATCTGATGCTGGTGGAACCAACCGACCTTAAGGCGACGATCACGCCGCATGTCCCCCGACTGGGGTACAAGCGCCCCGGCAACCAGCTTGGCAAAGGTCGATTTTCCGGCCCCGTTCACCCCTAGAATGCCGATCCGGTCATCAAGATCGATCCGGAGGTTCATGCCTTTCAGGATCGGTTTGCCCGGTTCATAGCCAGCCGAAACCCCTTCGAGACGGATCAGCGGTGGCGGTAGGGGTTTTTCAGGAGATGGCAGGATGAAGGGCGCGGTATGTTCCGCCGCCACCGCCGAAACCGGTGGCAACTTGGCCAATTGTTTCAGACGTGACTGTGCCTGGGCAGCCTTGGAGGCCTTAGCTCGAAACCGATCGACGAAGGCCTGGAGGTGCGCTCGTTGAGCATCGACCTTTGATCTGTTGGATTCCTGGAGCCTAGCGCGTTCTTCCCGCTGGCGTTCGAAATTATCATAATTGCCGGGATAGAGGTCCAGCTTACCATCGATCAGGTGCAGAATGTGGTCGACGGAATTGTTCAGGATTTCACGGTTGTGACTGATGATAATGGCGGTATTGGGATAACGCCTCAAGCGGGCTTCCAGCCAAAGCGCACCTTCAAGATCCAGATAGTTGGTTGGTTCGTCCAGCAATAACAGATCCGGCTCGGCAAACAGGGCCGCAGCCAGGGCAACCCGCATCCGCCAGCCGCCCGAAAACTCCGCCATGGCCCGGGATAGATCAGCGTGGGAAAAGCCGAGACCGGACAGAATTTCCGCTGCCCGGCTGGGGGCCCGGTCAGCGCCGATTTCCGAGAGCCTGGCATAAATTTCGCCGAGATGTTCGGGTTCTGCCGTCTCCAGGCTTGCCGTCAGGCGTTCCCGCTCTTCATCGGCGGCAAGGACGGTGTCCAACAGACTAACCGGAGTTGCTGGATGCTCCTGGTCCACAGAAGCCACTCTGGCCGACTTCGGGTAGCTGATTTCGCCGTCCCCAGCGTGAAGCTGGTCGAGCACCAGCTTGAACAGGGTTGATTTGCCCACACCATTGCGCCCGACCAAGCCCACCTTGGCGCTGACGGGAAGGCTGACGGTCGCGTGGTCGAAAAACCGGCGTCCCCAGGAGTCGAAGGTCAGATCATTGATTTGCAGCATGGTGAAGGCGGGCCTTAGCAGACTGAGAATGCTGCGTCGCGGTAGGAATACGGTTTCGGCATATTGGCCCGAGACGGTGTGACAGGTATAAGCCGCCACTCGTTTGGGGGACCCTCCGCCCAAGCCCTAAGAAAAAGACACAGAGATCATGACTGAACGTACCTTTTCGATCATCAAGCCCGACGCCACCAAGCGCAACCTGACCGGCAAGATCAATGCCGTGATCGAAGATGCCGGCCTGCGTATTGTCGCTCAACGCCGCATCCTGATGACTGAAGCCCAGGCCAAGACGTTCTACGCCGTCCATGCTGAACGCCCTTTCTATGGCGAGCTGGTGGAAACCATGACCTCAGCCCCGGTCGTTGTGCAGGTTCTGGAAGGTGAAAACGCCATGGCCCGCTATCGCGAAGTCATGGGGGCCACTAACCCTGAACAGGCCGCAGAAGGCACGATCCGCAAGCTGTTTGCCCTGAATGTGGGGGAGAATTCCGTCCACGGCTCTGACAGCCTGGACAATGCCAAACTGGAAATCGCCCAGTTCTTTACGGACGCTGACATCGTCGGCTAGGCGCTCTGAGTGCGCGGGGGCGGTTTTCAAACCCGCGCACCTGGGTTAGCTCAGTCTCCCAACCAGGGAGATCAGGGGTGTCAGAGACTCACACCGAGATTCGGGATGCCGTTAGGCGTCTTTGCGGGCAGTTTCCCGGACCTTACTGGCGGGCCAAGGATCGGGATCGGGCCTACCCTTCGGAATTTGTCGCGGCCCTGACGGAGGCGGGCTTTCTATCCGTACTCATACCCGAGACCTATGGTGGATCGGGCCTGGGCCTTGGGGCGGCGACCGCTGTTCTGGAAGAAATTCATCGGTCGGGTTGCAATGGCGGGGCCTGCCACGCTCAGATGTACACCATGGGCACCCTGCTCAAGCACGGCAGCGAGGGGCAAAAGCAGAGCTATCTGCCAAAAATCGCCACGGGCGAACTCCGCCTTCAGGCCTTTGGCGTCACCGAGCCCGGTGCCGGGACCGATACCACCCGCATCACCACCTTTGCCCGACGGGAGGGTGATGATTTCATCGTTAACGGCCAGAAAATCTGGATCAGCAGGGCAGAGCACTCAGACTTGATGGTCCTGCTATGTCGAACAACGGCCCGGGACGAGTCGGTTAAATCCAGCGATGGGATGAGTGTTCTGCTGGTCGATCTGCGACAGGCTGTGGGCAATGGCCTGACCATCCGACCCATCCGCACCATGCTCAATCACGCGACGACCGAGCTGTTCTTTGATGACCTTCGGGTCCCTGTAACCCATCTGATCGGCCAGGAGGGTAAGGGATTCCGCTATATTCTCGATGGCATGAATGCTGAGCGCATTCTGATCGCGGCGGAGTGCATCGGTGATGCCAAGTTTTTATTGATCGCGCATCTGCCTACGCCAAGGAACGGGAGGTGTTCGGGGGTCCTATCGGTGCAAATCAGGGGGTCCAGTTCCCCATCGCCCGGGCTTATGTGCAGATGTGCGCCGCGGACCTGATGGTTAGGCATGCGGCGGAGCTGTTCGATGCAGGGCTGCCCTGCGGCACAGAAGCTAATATGGCTAAGATGCTGGCCTCTGAGGCTTCCTGGTTTGCCGCCGACACCGCGATCCAGGTGCATGGCGGCTTTGGCTTTGCCGAAGACTACGACATTGAACGCAAGTTCCGGGAGACCCGGCTCTACCAAGTGGCCCCCATCTCCACCAACCTGATCCTCAGCCATGTGGGCACCCACGTGCTGGGTATGCCAAAGAGTTTCTGATGTACGACCTTCTCAAAGGACTCCGGGTGGTGGAGGGTTCCGCCTTTGTGGCTGGACCGACTTGCGGGCTTTATTTGGCGCAGTTGGGCGCTGAGGTTATCCGGTTCGATAGTATTGGCGGCGGTCCGGATTTCCGCCGTTGGCCCCTCACCGAAGGCGGGGATAGTCTCTATTGGGAAGGCTTGAACAAGGCCAAAAAATCCATTGCCATTGACCTAGGACGTCCGGAGGGCCGCGAACTCGCCCAACGACTTGCGGCGGCACCGGGGGATGAGGGGGCGTTTTTGTCACCAATTTTCCGGTCGAAGGTTTCCTGTCCTATGAGAAATTATCGAACTTGAGATCGGACCTGATCTGCGTTCGGGTGATGGGCTGGGCCGACGGTCGTCCCGCCGTAGATTATACGATCAACAGTGCGGTGGGTCTGCCCCTGATCACGGGCCATCCCGACGATCCGCGCCCGGTCAATCATGTTCTGCCCGCCTGGGATCTGTTGACCGGAGCCTATGCCGCCTTTTCCCTGGTGTCGGCCCTTCTGGCTCGAAATCGGGACGGAAAGGGCCGGGAAATCCGAATCCCGCTCTCGGATATAGCGGCCTCCACCCTGGCAAATCTTGGATTTTTCGCTGAGTCGACGGTGGGGCATGGTGATCGTCAGCGAATGGGCAATGATCTGTTCGGGGCCTTCGGACGCGACTTCGTGACAGCCGATGGCGCGCGCATCATGCTGGTGGCGATTACGGCGCGGCAGTGGCGCGGTATTCAGGACGTTCTTGGAATCGCGCCGGTCATTATCGCCCTTGAAACGGAGCTGGGCGTGGATTTCGCCGCCGATGAGGGGGTGCGGTTCGCTCATCGCGCCCGACTTTTTCCGATTTTCGAGCAGGCCTTTGCCGGCAAGACCCTAGATCAGCTTCGCCCGGTTTTCGAGACATTGGGGGTCTGCTGGGGGCCTTATCAAACCCTGAGCCAAGCGACCCAAGACCCAGGCCTGTTTATCGCCAACCCCATCTTCTCCGACCTTACTCATCCCAGCGGCAAGGCCTATGCCGCCCCGGGGTTCGCGGCGACCCTACCTCAAGATCAGCGGGCCGCGCCGCGTCCGGCGGCCCGTCTGGGTGCGCATACTGACGAGGTCTTGGCCAATGTGTTGGGACTCTCAAGCTCTGAAATCGGCCGGCTTCATGATGCCGGTATTGTGGCGGGACCAACCGAATGACCCAAACCATCAGCCTGATTGAACCCTCACCGGGGGTTCATCTGGTCACCCTGTCGCGACCGGCCCAGGCCAATGCCCTTTCCACGGAAATGGGCCGCGAACTTCTCCGGCTCTGGCTTGCCCTTTCGGCCGACCCCAACGTGCGCGCCGTGGTCTTGACGGGGGAGGGGCGCTTCTTCTGCGCGGGCGCGGATCTGAAAGAGCGGGACGGTATGACCGATGAGGCCTGGGCCCTCCAGCACAAACTCTTCGAAGATATGATCCGAGCTCAGTTAGCCTGTCCCTTCCCAATCATTGCAGCCGTCAACGGTGCGGCTATGGGCGGTGGAGCCGAAATGGCCCTGGCCTGTGATTTTGCCTTGGTCAGTGAGACGGCCAAGATCGGCTTGCCGGAGGCCGGCCTCGGCATTATCCCCGGCCTGGGCGGAACCCAACTGCTGACCCGTGCCGTTGGCGAGCGACGGGCGTCTGAGATGCTGATGAGCGGCTTGCCGGTTGATGCTGCCGAAGCCCTGTCTATCGGCTTGGTCAATAAGGTCTGCGCTCCGGAGAGTTTGGTGGCGGAGACCCTGGCTCGGGCGGCGTTGATCGCCAGTAAGGCCCCGCTATCGGTCCGGGCGATTAAGGCCATAGTGCGAACGGGGGCTGTGCTGCCCCTCGACTCGGCCATGGATCTGGAACTGCGGGAATATAACCGGCTCTTCATCACCCATGACCGTAGGGAGGGTGTTGCTGCATTCAATCAGAAGCGCCCGGCGCGGTTCCAAGGGCATTAAGCGGCGACAAGTTGACCGCAGACAAAGGCATCCTCTCCGGCGGCAAGAAGCTCGGTAAGAACCGCTGGGGCCTCTTCCGGGGCGAGGATCAGGATTAGCCCGATGCCACAATTAAAGGTCCGGCGCAGTTCATGGTCGCTAATGCCCCCTTCGGCTTGAAGCCAAGCAAAGACGGGGGGCAGAGGCCAGGCGCTCCAGTCAAACTCAGCGACCAGACCTTCGGCCACCGCACGGGGTGGATTTTCGATGAGACCGCCACCGGTGATATGCGCGCAGCCCTTAATACGACCGGCCCGGATCTGTGGCAGGACCGACTTGATGTAGATTCGGGTGGGTGCCATCAATGCCTCCGCTAGGGACATATCCGGGGCAAAGGGGGCTGGGGTGGCCCAGGCCAGACCTGAACGCTCGACCACCCGGCGTACAAGAGAATAGCCGTTTGAATGCGGTCCTGATGCGCTTAGGCCGATAATCACATCTCCGATTGCTTGATCATCCAGTCTGGGGAGAACAGCCCCCCGTTCAACGGCACCCACGGAAAATCCGGCAAGATCATAGTCCCCATCGCGGTACATGCCGGGCATTTCGGCGGTTTCACCCCCCACCAAGGCGCAACCGGCGCGTTTGCAGCCCTCCGCGATTCCGGCAACCACCCGCGTCGCATCGTCAAGGTTGAGCTTACCTGTTGCAAAATAATCCAGAAAAATCAGAGGCTCAGCCCCTTGGGCGAGCAAGTCGTTGACGCACATGGCGACTAGGTCAATGCCCACAGTGTCATGCTGGCCAGTCTCGATGGCGATTTTCAGCTTAGTGCCAACGCCATCGGTGGTAGAGACCAGCAGAGGGTCAATATACCCTGCGGCCTTGAGATCAAATAAGGCCCCAAAGCCACCCAGAGCCGCCTCGGCCCCCGGGCGACGCGTGGCCTTGGCCAAGGGTTTGATTTTCTCAATCAGAGCATTGCCAGCATCGATGTCCACACCGGCCTGTGCATAAGTCAGGCCGTTCTGCCGGTCCGTCATAACTGTAAGACTTTCAAGAAATTTGTTTGTGGGGTTGCAGACTCGGGGCCTCGGCGGGCTATAGCTAAAGAATGACGCCTATTACAACCTCCGCCGAACTGCAGGCGTTTTGTGACAAGATCAAAGGACAGCCCTTTGTTGCCGTTGACACGGAGTTCATGCGCGAGACCACCTACTGGCCCATGCTGTGTCTCATTCAGGCGGCGACCCCGGATGCAGAGGCGGTCATAGACCCCCTGGCTGAAGGGTTGGATCTCGAACCCTTCCTTCAGCTTCTTCGTGATCCGACCCTTGAAAAGGTCTTTCATGCGGCCCGGCAGGATGTGGAAATCTTCCATAATCTCAAGGCCATGCCGAGCCCTCTATTTGATACCCAGGTTGCCGGGATGGCGGCGGGATTTGGCGAGCAGATCGCTTATGACGCCCTGGTCCGTCACATGCTTAAAATTGAGCTCGACAAGTCGAGCCGATTTACCGATTGGGCGCGTCGGCCCTGACTGAGGCTCAACTGACCTATGCCTTGGCAGATGTAACACACCTGGCGCGGCTCTACCCCATGCTGAAACAGCGCCTTGAAAAAGAAGGACGTCTTGCCTGGGTCACCGATGAAATGCAGAATCTATGCGATCCGGGACTTTATGATGTCGAGCCCGAGAATGCGTGGAAGCGCCTGCGGCCCCGAAAACAGACGGCTAAGTATCTCGCCATCTACAAGGCGGTCGCGGCGTGGCGAGAACGAACGGCCCAACAGCGAGATCAGCCGCGCGGTCGCATTCTTAAGGATGACGCCATTGATGAGCTGGCGACCCAAGCGCCGACAGATGCGGCGCAATTTGATCGCCTAAGGTCGGTGCCCAAGGGATTTGCGGGTTCGCGTTTCGGGCCTGATTTGCTTATGGCCATTCGGGAGGCCCTGAAGGATCCAGATGCCTATGCGCCGGTTCTTGAAAAGCCGCGGCCATCGCCGTCGCCGGCCGCCGGTGCTGTGGTCGAGCTGCTGAAAGTGCTGTTGAAAGCAAGGGCGGAAGATGCCGGTGTGGCCTCAAAGCTCATCGCGACGGTTTCAGACCTTGAAATGATTGCCAATGATGACGAAGCCGCGACGCCAGCTCTGGTCGGTTGGCGACGTGAGGCGTTCGGTGAAGACGCCCTTCGGTTAAAACGCGGCGAGCTGGCCCTGGTTTTGGATGGAACCCGTGTTCGGGTGGTTGAGGTGAGGCGCGGACCCAAACCGCAGGCTGTGTGACTTGCACGTCTTCCTTAAAGGCCTACTTGTAGACCCCGACCGGAGCCTTCCTTGCGCCTGATTATGAACATCCTGTGGTTTATTCTCGGCGGTTGGATTTCGGGGTCGCTTTGGATTATCGCGGGGATCATCCTGGCCATTACGATTATTGGCCTGCCTTGGGCGAACGCAGCATTCCGGATCGCCGATTTCAGCTACAGACCCTTTGGTCGCCAGGTTGTTTCTCGATCTGAATTCGGTGGCGCAGACCTCGGCACCGGAGGTGTGGGCCTCGGCCTCAATTTGATCTGGTTTATCTTCGGGGGTTGGTATTTGGCCATCAACCACATTATTCTTGGCGTTGGCCTCTGCGTTACGGTCGTCGGCATACCTTTTGGGCTTCAGCATCTAAAACTTGCCGTGATTTCTCTCGCACCTATCGGTAAGAGTGTGGTCGAGATTTGAGAGCTTACCTGTGACCATTGTTCATTTATCTGATTTCGTCGCGCATTACGGCTATCTGGCTGTGTTCGGATTGATCCTATTCCAAACCATCGGCTTTCCGCTGCCGGGTGAAGCCGCTCTCATTGCTGCAGCGGTCTATGCGCAACACACACATAAGCTGGACATTTTGGATATTATCTTGATTTCCGCCCTGGCGACCACGCTGGGGGGCATTATCGGCTATTGGATTGGTCGATGGGGTGGATACCCGGTTTTGATGCGCCATGGCCACCATGTGGGACTAAATTCCGCGCGCATGCGCCTGGGCGAATACCTGTTTCAGTTTCACGGGGGTAAGATTCTTTTGTTTGGGCGGATGATAGCGATTTTGCGGGTTTATCAGTCCATCTTGGCGGGTATTTACAGAATGTCATTCCGTCGGTTCATGGCATTCAACGGGCTGGGAGCCCTGTTATGGGCCGCTGCCGTGGGTTATGGAGCCTACGGGTTTGGAGGGCTTTTCAACCGCATGGCGGGTGTTCTGGCCTGGGGAACCCTTGCCTTAGGGGTGGGTATTCTTCTGGCTGTGGCTATCTACCTGAAGCGGCAGGAGGGCGTTCTTCAAGCCCGGGCGGATGAAGCCCTGCTGGGGACGGAGCAGAGGTCCTAGATATGAGAAGGCTTGGGCTGGACTGCAAACCCTGAAATTTATTTGAATTTGAAGTATTTCTCCGTTGTGATGTTCGACTGGACGGATAAATTTATGCCAGACTGAGCTTGACCCTGAGTGCCTGGGCGAGTGTGCCGGCACGCTTTAGGGTCTGTTCCCCAAGGAGCATGTCGCCCCAACCGGGGTCAGCGCGCAGTATCAGCTTTTCCGGGGTCAGGAGCATTTGCAGATGATCGAGCAGGTCCGGATTTCGCCCGGCCATGTCGCACCCCAGTCTAATGGCCGCCCCCAGGGTGCGGGCGCGTAAACGTCGATCGGGCGATAGCAAACGCGAGATAATCGCCTGTTCGGGATGTGTGAGGGTCGAGGTATGTCTTGAGAAGGCGGCACAGGCCAGGAAGGCTCGTTCCGCATGGGACAGGCCCGGAATCGGGGCCCGCAGGACCTGATCGAAGGCCAGGTCAGCCCGGTGATCAGGATGCAACCTCACACCAAGATCCGAGAGCCGGCATGCCGCAGCTATGAGCACCCTGTCACGATCACCAAACTGACAATCCAACTCGGCAAAGATTGGTGAAATCCACCGCTCGAGAGCCGGTCCCAGCCCCGCCGAGAGGCCAGGTGATGTGGTCAGGGCTTCACACCCCTCGATCAGCGGGTCCCCAGCCTGATTTTCAGGTGCCATGGCTTCAAATAACAACCCCTCGCGGAGACCATAGGCAGACACCACAATGTTTTGGACGGCCAGTCGTTCGATGAGGGTCTCTAGCACCACAGCCGCATAGGGCAGGGTATCGAACCGCTTTTTGGAAAGGCCTGGAATACCTTCCAGGGAGTTGCGCGATTGTCGGGCGACAAATCCGGCCACATCAATCGCATCCGACCGGCTCATCTCGTACTGATGGGCCACATGCAGGGGATAGTCGGCCATGGCCATGTGCAGAAGGGCCAGATTTCGCCAGGCCCCGCCTACCGCATGAAACTCTGGCGATGCGAAGGTCTGAGCCAGAGGCTGGAGGGCCGTATCGGTTTTCCGTCGAACCTTATCAATGTCGATTGTGCGGGGAGCCCCGAGGGCGAAGGGACCAAGGGGAAGGCTTACACCCGCATGGGGCTTTGCAAGGGGGGTAAGTTCGAGGCTGGATCCCCCCAGATCACCCACGACACCGCAGGCGGCGGGATGACCCGCAATCACACCAAGGGCCGAATACCTTGCCTCCTGCTCACCAGACAGGACACGCACTTGAAATCCCGTTTCGCTCATAACTCTGAAGACAAAGGCCGCGCCATCCGTTGCTTCGCGCACGGCTGCCGTGGCGACAACCGAGATGTCGTCGGCGTTCCACCCCTCCAGGACGATTTTGAACCGGCGCAGGGCCTTTAAGGCCGTCTCAATACCGTCATCTGAGAGACGGCGAGTCGATGACAGGTCTCGTCCCAAGCCAGCCAGGGCCTTCTCATTAAAAAGGGTCCAGATAGCTCGCCCCTCAAGCCGATAAATCACCAGGCGGACAGAGTTTGACCCGATATCTATGACGGCGGCTTGTCGTCGGCTGGGCGGCAAGATGTTTTCCTAGACCTGATCTGCTTTGAGTGAATCGGGACGATGAAATAATAGGTTGAAACTAGGTCGTTTTCTACGCAAAACGGGTATCCATTTTCGAACCTATACCCGTTATCTGAAACCTCTCGCGGTAGGTGGGGATTAGGCCCGGGAAGCCACATGATCAATCGCGCGGGGCATATCCTTGACCTTCTGACCGCGCCCCGACAGGCTTGGATTGGTCATGAAATACTCATGCGCTGAGAAGGCACCGGGATGATCCCAAGAGGGATCGCGGCTGTATCGGCCCTCGCCATTGAGCGACCAACTTTGGGCTTCGTCCTTCAGATTGGCGACCATGATCTGCTGGAGTACCTGTTGGTGAACGGTGGGGTTCTCCACGGGGGTTAGCGCTTCCACACGTCGGTCGAGATTGCGCGGCATCCAGTCCGCCGATGAGATGAAGACCCGCGATTCCGATGACGGTATCTGTGCCCCGTTGGCAAACGCGACGATTCGAGCATGCTCAAGGAAGCGTCCGACAATGGATTTGACCTGAATGTTTTCAGACAAGCCGGGTAATCCTGGGCGAAGGCAGCAGACGCCCCGAATAATCAGCTCAATTTTTACCCCGGCTTGGCTGGCCCCATAAAGGGCGTCGATAATCTCCGGGTCCACCAGAGCATTCAGTTTGGCCCAAATCGCAGCCGGTTTCCCAGCCCGGGCATTCTCCGCTTCCTGAGCGATTAGACCCAGCAGATCCGGTTTCATAGTCAAGGGCGAGAAGGACAGTTTTTCGAGGGTATCTGGTCGTGCGTACCCGGTTATATAATTGAAAAGGCGCGCGGAATCCCTGGCCATAGCGGGATCGGAGGTGAATAGGGAAAGGTCAGTATAGATGCGGGCGGTTACCGGATGATAATTGCCCGTCCCGAAGTGACAATAGGTACGAAGGCTATCGCCCTCCTTGCGAACGACGATGGAGAGCTTTGCGTGGGTCTTGTATTCCACAAATCCGAAGACCACGTGGACCCCAGCACGTTCCAGATCCCTGGCCCACTTCATATTGGCTTCTTCGTCGAACCGCGCCTTGATCTCGACCAGGGCGGTCACATTCTTACCGTTCTCTGCGGCCTCAATGAGGGCGGCGACAATGGGGCTGTTCTTGGAGGTCCGATAAAGCGTCTGTTTGATGGCAAGGACATTTGGGTCTCTGGCCGCTTGGCGCAGAAACTGAACCACCACATCAAAACTCTCAAAGGGGTGGTGGACGAGAATATCTTTCTCGCGAATAGCTGCAAAACAATCCCCGGCATGGTCGCGAATGCGCTCGGGGAAACGCGGCTCAAAGGCCTTGAATTTGAGATCAGAGCGATCGGCTGGAATGAGCTGGGTGAGTTCATCCAAACCCAGCAGACCGTCGATCAGGATAATGTCGTCTTTTTGGGCATTCAGATTATGGCAGATGAAGTCTTGCAGTTCCTGGGGCATGGCGGCCTCGATCTCGACCCGCACCACTGAGCCAAGCCGCCTCTGCTTCAATGCGGCTTCAAATTCCCGAACCAGATCCTCAGCCTCTTCCTCGAATTCAACATCGGAATCTCGGATCAGCCGGAACACACCAACCCCCGCGACATCACAGCCGGGGAACAGCTTATCATAGAAAAGCGCCACCAAGCCTTCCAGGGTGATGAACCTGTGGTCGCCCTTCCGGCGTCGTCCAGTGGTCGGAAGTTCCCAGAACCGGGCGACCTGGGCCGGGATGGGCACTAAGGCATAGAGCAGGCGTCCGTCGGCCTTGCGGCGGATCTTGAGCACAAGAGAAAAGGCCAAGTTCGGGATGAATGGAAACGGGTGAGCCGGGTCAATGGCCAGGGGAGTCAGAACGGGGAAGACCTTAGAAAGGAATATATCTTCAATGGCCGTCTTTTCCGTGGCCGTGACCTCCGCAGGTGTCACGACCTTAATGCCCGCGCCAGCAAGTTCCTGCGCCATGTCTCTCCAGCGGTTCTGCTGGTGGGCCATTAACCTAGCGGCATGTGCATTGACCTGTTCCAGTTGTTCGCTGGGCGTCATGCCGTCCTGGCTTAGAACGCGGACTCGTTCGCGGACCTGAGCCTTAAGGCCGGCCACACGCACCATGTAAAATTCGTCGAGATTGTTCGCGGAAATTGACAGAAACCGCAGCCGCTCAAGTAAGGGATGGCGAGGGTTTCGACTTTCATCAAACACCCGCTCATTGAAGGCGAGCCAGGACAGTTCGCGATTGAAAAACCTCTGCGGTGAGGCTGCGCGTTCAGGATCCAGAATAAGAGGCACCCCGATCGCCTCAGCTGATTTTGGATCGACCTTTGATGCAATCGTCATTTTCAAGAAAACTCCAGTTTGCTCAGGTCGGCACCCGCAATGACTTGCAATTTATGACGATGGCCGATGACATCACCATGTCATTCCTGGAAAAGGTCAAGATTTTCGGCATCATCACCCAGGATGTCCCGGGCCAGGGCCTTCGAGACCGGACGCCCCATCGCGTCTGCGGCTTCATCAAGGCGGTCTACAAGGGATTGGGCCGACGCGATGGAACGCTCCATGCGCGCGATCAGATAGGGATATAGGTCCTCAGCGGGACGAATATTTCGCTGCTTGAAGAAAGATCTTAGAATATTCGTTAACAGGGTGTCATCTGGGGGCGCGAGTTCTACGACCTGCAAGGCGTTCAAACGCGACCTGAGGTCAGGAATTTCCACAGACCAGGTGCTAGGCAAACTTCGCCCGGTCAGAAGCATAGCGACCCCACTCTGGATCGCGCGATTGAGGCCATGAAACAACAGTTCTGGATGAACGCCCCGATCCACATCTTCCAGCACCACAGGCCTATCAGGCAGGTCTAGGGGGTCGGTGATACCAATCGGACAGACGAAGGCCCCGACACGTTCTGCCCAGAGGCGTGCCAAGTGGGTCTTGCCTGCCGCTTCGGGACCAATGAGGGCGAGGCTTCCGTTATGCCAGCTTTGCCAGGCCTCAAGCCGTGACACAGCCGCTTGGTTTGAAGCCCCAATCGCAAATTCTGCAACGTCGTAGCTCGGCACCCGCCGAAAATTCAGGCGTAATTGGTGAGGAGGCTTCAGATCAACAGACACACTCTATCCTTAGACGTCGCGACCGCGACGGTCGATGCCCTCAACCCAACTTATGGGGATATGACATTCCATTCCTGTGAGTGGATGGTTGGCGAAGAGGTCGAGGTCTCATCCCCCTCAAGATCGCGGGCGGCCATCAGGGTCCAACCCTGGGGGCGAAGCAGCTCAATGGGGGTGAAGCGAACCTTGTAACTCATCTTTTCCGACCCCCGCACCCAGTATCCCAAATACACATAAGGCAGATTGGTCTGTGAGGCTTGAAGCAGATGGTCCAAAATCATCAGCGACCCGAGACTGCGTTTCGGGAATGTCGGCTCGTAGAATGAATAGACGAGGCTCAATCCGTCGGCCATTAGATCAACCAGGGCACAGCCGATCAAATCCCCGTCCTCCCCGTTGATCGACGGCAGACGATACTCGATCATATGGGTTCGCACCGTGGTGTCTTCGACCATGGTGACAAAATCCTGCCAGCCCATTTCCGCCATACCCCCCTCGGCGTGGCGCGCGGTAAGGTAACGGCGCAGGAGGTCAAATTGCTCCATGGTGGCTTCAGCTTCCACCAGGTTTCGATGGAGGTCTGCATTCCGGTTCAGGATCTTCCGCTCGGATCTGGAGAACTGATAGTCCCGCGCCGGGATACGGGCCGACACACAAGCCGCACAGGTTTCGCAGGCCGGACGATAGGCAATGTTTTGGGACCGGCGAAATCCCACCAGGGTCAGGCTGTCATTAACCACCGCCCCGTCCGATAACGGCAGGTGGGCAAAGACCTTACGCTCAAGGCGGTCGGGCAAGTAGGGGCAGGGGGATGGTGCCGTCAGGAAGAACCGAAGCTGGCGGGTCGGGAAATGTTGCGTCACAGTCTTAAGGATCGACCTTGGGCGATGAGACCCCAATTAGGGGGCAAGG
This sequence comes from Phenylobacterium zucineum, assembly GCA_002221445.1. Classification (GTDB taxonomy): domain Bacteria; phylum Pseudomonadota; class Alphaproteobacteria; order Caulobacterales; family Caulobacteraceae; genus Phenylobacterium; species Phenylobacterium zucineum_B. The sequence goes on from NMUI01000040.1 coordinate 25,315, forward strand.
TGTCTTTCTATGCAAGTCTCCCCCTGTCATCGCCGCCTACATCCCACCGTCGGGCGGCAGAACTGGGGCCTCTCGGAGCAAGACAATGGCGATGCGGCGATTTCCCGGTAGGGTTGGATCGTCGATATAGAGCGGCTCGGAGTTGGCCTTGCCGGAAACCTGATAAATCCTATCGGGGGCGACCCCGGCAGCTTGCAGCACCTTGCGAGACGAGTCCGCCCGCGCCGCCGACAAGTTCCAGTCGGAGTCGGCTGTAGAGCCGTTCACGCTGACGGCTGTATGCCCGGAAATTGAAATGCGGTTAGGCAGGGTATTGATAATTTTTGAAAGGGCGCGAAGCAGGACTTTTGCGCGATCATTGGGCATGGCGCTGCCCTGGGCAAACAGCGACCGCCCCTCTTGATCTACCAATTGGATACGCAGTCCCTCGGGGGTTTGGTCAACGATTATATTCTTAGACAACTCCGCCAATTCCGGCATTTCCTGCAAGGCTTGGCGAATAGATTCCGCTGCAGAGGCAAAAGCGGCTTCCTCGCGCTTAATCGTCGCCTGGCGCATGGCCTGTTCGGCCGTAGAGGTGGCCGAGCCGTTTGCCCCATCGCGCACCTTCTGTTCGGCAGGATCTTTAACCTCAGGGCTCGTTTCCTGGATAACCGACATCGAACCCGCTGATTTGGAGCCGTCCTCACCCAAGGCGGTGCCACCCAAAATACCCCCCGATCCTGAGGTCGTTTCAGAGACACTAGCGGGGGCAAAATAATCGGCGATCCCACGTTTCTGTTCCGGGCTGCTGGTATTGATCAGCCACATGAGCAAGAAGAACGCCATCATGGCGGTCACGAAGTCGGC
>NMUI01000041.1 GCA_002221445.1 Phenylobacterium zucineum
TTTCGATCCGACAACCGGTTCCCACTTATCGGAACGCACTCCAGAGCTTGCCTTGCCCTGGGTCAGCCGCCTAATCCCTGACCAAATCACGGGGAGAAGACGTCATGAAGCTGATCAGCGATACGGTGGAGGTCGGGACCGTCAAGGGTCCAGCCTATACGCCGATCTATCCCGTCTCGACACTTGAGCTGTGGAATCCGGCGGCCTTTACTAAAGGACCGCCCATCGAAGCCTTTGCCCGGTTGCGGGCCACCTCGCCGGTGGCCTGGAATGATGAACCCGACGACCGTCCCGGCTTCTGGTCTGTCACCGGCTATAACGACGTCATGAAGGTCAATGCCGACTATGAGACCTTCTCCTCCCAGAGGGGCGGCATTCTCATGGGGACCCAGCGCTCCGAAATGCAGCTGGCCCGGGCCTCCATGGACGCCATGATCAATATGGACGCCCCTAACCATATGCAGCTCCGCATGGAGCACATGCCCTATTTCACCCCGGCCTATCTGCGCGCCCTGACCCAGAAGGTGGAGTTAGAGGTCACCCGCCTGCTGGACGCCATGGCCTCCCAAGGCCGCTGTGATCTGGTCGCGGCCCTGTCTTCGCAACTGCCCCTCTTCACCCTCTGCGAAATCCTCGGCGTGCCGGTGGAGGATCGCCCGAAGTTCCTCACCTGGATGCACTTCCTGGAAATGGCCAACGCCTTCGCAGCCGAGCGCAGCGGGACATCAGGGGGTATGGAAGGCGCAGCCGCCGACCTGCCGCCGGAAGCCAAGATGTTCCTCGACGCCTTCCAGGCGGCCATTTCGGAAATGTTCGAATACGGCCGTCACATGCTGCACAAGCGCCGGCAAGATCCCCAGCAGGACCTGATGAGCGCCATCGCCCTGGCCCAGGTGGACGGCGAACTACTGGCCGATGAATACCTCGACGGCTCCTGGCTGCTGATCGTCTTCGCCGGCAATGACACCACCCGGAACACCATTTCCGGCGCTATGGAGCTGCTGACCCAGTTCCCCGACCAGAAGGCCAAGCTGATCGAGAGGCCGGAGCTGACCCCCAATGCGGTCAATGAGATCATCCGCATGGTCAGCCCGGTGATCTATATGCGCCGCACCGCCACCCGCGACACCGAGGTGGGCGGCCAGAAGATTGCCGAGGGCGAAAAGGTCATCATGTATTACGGTGCGGCCAACCGGGACCCGGCGGTCTTTGCCAACCCCGACCAGTTCGACATCGAGCGGGCCAATGCCGACAAGCACATCGCCTTTGGCTATGGTCCCCACACCTGCATCGGCAAACAGGTGGCCAAGCTGCAGCTCGAGGCGGTCTATCGGCAGATGCTGGCCCGCTTCCCCGACATCCGCCAGTCAGGCCCCAAGGACGTGGCCGCCAACAACTTCGTCTACGCTATACGGTCGATGCCGGTGGAGTTCACGGCGGCGAGGTAGGGAGCTTTGTAGGATCGTTGTCGGTACCTTTACTGCAGATCATTCGGCCCAAAATTGCTGCCTGAACGCGTCGACTTAGGCTATCTCAAGCACCGTGACGGCTTTCTTGTATCAGGCGCATAGCCCGCCGATGGATTGCTGATCGTGGCCTGAAAGCCCTCGATGCGACCTTGGCGATCCTTAGGAAGCGGCTACGGCCAGCCTGAACAATTTGCCATTGGACGAACTGGCAACGAAAGGGGTGATGGTGGGGGAATTTAAGTCGTGGGGTAAAGCTTAATTTTGTGAGTCTTTACTGTGGCTTGAGTCTGGCCTCCACAGGCGAACCGTTTCACCCATATCGACACGGAGAGCGAATCCATCGGTGGAGCGCTCTAGGAGGATTGTATTGGCCTCGCACGCCGTTACATCCCGCAGTCGTTAAAGGTGGAGGCACCCAGGACAGGTCTCGCTCACACCGGATCTGTCCAACTTCCTCGGGAATATCCCAAGGCCCCCTGTTTGAATCAGGACGAGTCCACCATCAAGGCGGGATACGAGCGCGATTCGAAGGCGCAACTGAGTCGTGCTTAGCTTTAAAGTTGTCGCTAAAGCTTGATTCTCTCAGCCAGTCCCCTTATTGATCCTCTCAGTAAAGGGCCTTTCGCACGTTTCGCGCTGCGTTATGCGATGTCTGTAACATGTTAATCTGGTATTCAGCCAACCTTAGCTAAGGTGCAGCCTGGTCCTTCTCGTTTGATTTATCTTGGTCCAAGGGGGTGGACCAGCAGTCTGGAGAGACACATGCAAGACGAGGCAAAAAGAGTCGCTGAGCGCTTTCAGCCGCTCTTTGACAATGGCCTTCTAGACGTGAAATTTTTCGTCCCGAAGCCCGAAGTTTGCTCTCTCCCAGAAATCCTGGAAGAGGCTATAAAAATTCAAGAGACGATCAGCGCCGGGAAGACGCGCGTCGTGGAAACCATTGACCGAGACTTTCAGCACACGTCGTTTGACGCTTCGTTCTGAATAGGTTACCTCGGGTTGAGAAGGGGCGCTATCGCGCCCCTTTTTTTGCTCGCTCAAGAAGAAGTATATGACACGCGAACACCTACGGACACTCGTCCCGTCAATACTGAGCCAGTACAAGGATCAGTATGGCTTAAGGGACCTCCCCATCGCAGTGGATAATTTGCGCCCAATGATGGAAGAGCGTGGGTGGGTTGACCGAATTATTTGGGAAGAATTTGACTTTAAAAGTCAGCATATTGTTGCTTTAGTCGAATTTTTCGTGGGCAAATGGGTGTATATGTTGGAGAGGGAGATTATGCACGCGTCTTATTCTCCTCAGGCCTGAATTTTTGCTGGCAAAGGTTCGCGATTTGCAAGGAAATGTTCCATGCGATCATTGATAGATCACCGTCAACGCGGATCACATCAACGGGAGGATTGCTTAGGCTTGCAGAGATGATTGTATCAGACACTTCAGCAAGCGTTGATAGTTTTTCCCCTTTTGAAACAGAAAACACCGCCATTGTTTTGGCGGTGGAGACTTTGTTCCCGCTTGAAATTCGATCTCTCTACGAAGACAGATATAGGGCCGGTCAAATATCAGATTGGCAACTCGCCGAACGGTTTCGTATTCCTGAAGATTATGCTCGAAGGGCTATGTATCCATCCTACATGGCTTCAATTCGTGAAGCCCGAGAGGGAACATTAGTCAACTTCTAGGAGCTATTTGCTGTCCTACCTTGCCAATAGCAATTCCAGTGACGGCTAACGCAAAGGCCAGCAGGGACTGCTCGGGGTGCCTGACGAAGCTGTTGTCGTTCCGTCATACCAACTCCATCATGTTGGCCGACGTGAGCTTCTTACCAAAGAGGCGGCAATGGCACCCGCGACCCAACCGACAGGTGACCTCGCGCCTGGGTCATCCTATCCTGTCCCCATGACCGACACGCCTCCTTCGCAAGCTGCCCCGATCCGTCTCTATCTGGTGGACGGGTCCGGCTTTATCTTTCGCGCCTTCCACGCCCTGCCGCCCTTGACCCGCAAGAGCGACGGCCTGCCGATCGGGGCGGTGTCGGGCTTTTGCAACATGCTGTGGAAGCTGCTGGTGGATATGAAGGCCCAGACCGACGCCCCGACCCATTTGGCGGTGGTGTTCGACCATTCCGGAACCACCTTCCGCAACGCGCTCTACCCCCTCTACAAGGCCCACCGCCCCCCGGCCCCGGAAGACCTGATCCCGCAATTCCCCTTAGTCCGGGACGCCACCCGGGCCTTTGGGGTCCACGCCCTGGAGCTGCCGGGCTATGAGGCCGACGACTTGATCGCCGCCTATGCAGTCAAGGTGCGGGACATGGGCGGCGAGGTGATGATCGTCTCGTCTGACAAGGACCTGATGCAGTTGGTAGGCGATCGGGTCTCCATGCTCGACACCATGAAGAATGTGAAGATCGGCCCTGAGCAGGTTTTCGAGAAGTTCGGCGTGGCCCCGGACAAGGTGGTGGAGGTCCAGGCCCTATGCGGCGATTCGGCCGACAATGTGCCCGGCGCCCCCGGTATCGGCGTCAAGACCGCCGCCCTGTTGATCAATGAGTTCGGCGATTTGGACACCTTGTTGGCCCGGGCCTCCGAGATCAAACAGGACAAGCGTCGCGAAACCCTGATCAATTTCGCCGACCAGATCCGCCTGTCCCGTCAGTTGGTCCAGTTGGACCTGAACACACCCCTGCCCGCCACCTTGGACGAGCTGATCGTTGCAGATCCTGATCCGGTGGTTCTGGGTGACTTCCTCAATGATATGGAGCTGAGGTCCTTAAGCCGCCGGGTAGCCGGGGGCGGAACCCCCAGCCCCATCGCCCACACCCTGGCCGGGGCCCACGGCGGCAGTCCCACCCCATCGGCGGAGCCAGCGCCCGATCAGGTTCCCATCGACACCACCGCCTATGCCTGCGTCCGCGATCTGGACGCCCTGGACGCCTGGATCGCTCGGGCCAGGGCCGCCCGAATTATCGCCTTCGACACAGAGACCGACGCCCTGTCCTCGGCCAATGCCGCCCTCTGCGGGGTGTCTCTGGCGGTGGGACCAAGCCAGGCCTGCTACATCCCTTTGGGCCATGAGCCGGAAGGGGGCCTGGCCTTCGACGCCCCCGCCGACCTGACTCAGATTCCGATCCCTGAAGCCATGGCGCGGCTTAAGCCCCTGCTGGAGGACCCGTCCGTCCTCAAGGTCGCCCAGAATGCTAAATATGATCTGGCCGTCCTGTCGCGCTATGGGATCGAGGTCTCGCCCATTGAGGACACCATGCTGATCAGCTATGTGCTGGAGGCGGGTCTGCACAATCACGGCATGGACGAGCTGTCGAAGCTCTGGCTCTCCCACGAGCCCATCAGTTTCAAGACCGTGACCGGGACCGGCAAGGCCCAGAAAAGCTTCAAGCATGTGGCTCTGGATGCGGCCACCACCTATGCCGCCGAAGACGCCGATGTGACCCTGCGGCTCTATCATGCCCTAAGGCCCCGCCTGCAGCCGCAAGGTCTGGTGACGGTTTATGAGACCCTGGAGCGGCCCCTGCCTGCGGTCCTGGCGCAGATGGAAAACGCGGGCATTCGCGTCGATCCCGACCGCCTGCGCCAATTGTCCCATGAGTTTTCCGTGCGCATGACCGAGCTGGAGATAAAGGCCCATGAGCTGGCCGGTCATCCCTTCAACCTGGGCAGCCCCAAACAAGTGGGCGATGTGCTCTATGGCGAGATGGGGCTGAAGTCCAAACGCACCACCGCCACCGGGGCCCAGGGCACGGATGCGTCAGTGCTGGAGGATCTGGCTGCAGAGGGCCATACCCTGCCCCGAGTCCTGCTGGACTGGCGCCAGTTGTCCAAGCTCAAGGGCACCTATACCGACAATCTGGTGGCCGCCATCGCCCCGCGCACCGGCCGCATCCACACCTCCTATGCCATGGCCTCCACCACCACCGGACGGCTGTCCTCCACCGATCCCAACCTGCAAAACATTCCGATCCGGACCGAAGAGGGCCGCAAGATCCGCAAGGCCTTTGTGGCCGAACCGGGCAAGGTGCTGATCAGCGCCGACTACAGCCAGATCGAGCTGCGCCTCCTGGCCCATATCGGCGATATTCCTCAGCTGAAGGCGGCCTTTGCGCAAGGCCTAGACATTCACGCCTCCACCGCCTCGGAAATGTTCGGCGTTCCCGTGGAGGGTATGCCCGCCGAGACCCGCCGCCGGGCCAAGGCCATCAATTTCGGCATTGTTTATGGCATTTCTGCCTTCGGGCTCGCCAACCAGTTGGCCATCCCCCAGGAGGAGGCCGGGGCCTATATCAAGACGTATTTCGAGCGTTTCCCGGGTATTCGGGCCTATATGGACGAGATCAAGGCCCAGGCCCGGACCCACGGCTATGTGACCACCATCTTCGGTCGCAAGGTTCATATTCCGGCGGTCAATTCCAAGAGCCAGGCCGAACGGGCCTTTGGCGATCGCGCCGCCATCAACGCCCCGATCCAGGGGGCCGCCGCCGATGTCATCCGCCGGGCCATGATCCGTATGCCCGCAGCGCTGAAGGCCGCCGGTCTGTCCGCCCAAATGCTGCTCCAGGTCCATGACGAACTGGTCTTTGAGGTGCCGGAGGCCGAAGCCGACGCCCTGATCAGAGTGGCCAAGCAGGTGATGGAAGGTGCCGCCGAACCGGCCGTGGCCCTAAGTGTACCCCTGGTGGTGGAAGCCCGGGCCGCCGGAAACTGGGATGATGCGCATTAGAGTGCGTTATAGGCGTCGTCCTCGGCGTTAGCCCAGGCGGCGGCGAAGGTGGGGGCGCTTAAGGCGGCGGCGTTGCGGACGAGGGCGCGATCTTGGTCGCGCAAGCGGGGGAAATCCACAAAATCCTCGACTTCGGCGAGGCGGTCCACGGGCAGGGCGTTGAGTTTCTCGATCAGGACCTGTTGTGACGGGCCGACCCTATCTTCTATTCACAAAGTCCAAAAACCGCTGCCGGAGCGTCGGGTCCGTCTTGAACACCCCGGTGAATTGGGTGGTGATGGTCGTCACATGGCGGTGGTGCAGGCCTCGGGTGGTCATGCACTGGTGGGCGGCGTCGATCAGGACGGCGACGCCGGCGGGGCGCAGGCTATCTGTAATGGCGTCGGCGATTTGTTGGGTCATGGTCTCTTGGGTCTGGAGACGGCGGGCGAAGATTTCGACCACCTTGGCCAGCTTGGAAATGCCGACCACCCGGTTGGTGGGCATATAGGCCACATAGGCCTTGCCTAAGAAGGGTGCCATGTGGTGCTCACAGTGGCTTTCCACCTCGATCTCCCGGAGCATGACGATGTCGTCATAGCCCTGGACGTCCTCAAAGGTGCGTGACAGCTCCTTGGCCGGGTCCATGGTATAACCCTCGAACCAGTCGCCATAGGCGTCCACCACCCGCTTGGGGGTGTCGATCACGCCCTCGCGACGGGGGTCGTCGCCCGCCCAGGCGATCAGGGTGCGAACGGCCTCCATGGCCTCTTCCCGGGTGGGGCGTTTGACGGCATCGAGGGGCCTGTCGCGGCTCGGAGCATCCATAGGGTCTATCCGTTCGTGTCTGGACTTCATCGCGCCGGAGCGGGGGTTTGGGGGTGAAAACGTGATTTTAGTCGTCGAATTGAGGTTCGACCGCCGATAAAGCCCCGTGGCCTCCCGGCCCGGCAATCTGTATATGGGGCCAAGGCCTTGTCCGGCAACACTTACTCAGCGTCACGTTTTCAAAGAGTTTCATGACCCTTCACCTGTACGACACCCTGTCGCGATCCAAGCGGCCCTTCGTTCCCGTCGATAGCAAGCGGGTGACGATGTATGTCTGCGGGCCTACGGTCTATAATTACGCCCACATCGGCAATGCTCGGCCGGTGGTGGCGTTTGACGTCCTGTTCCGCCTACTGCGCCACAGCTATGGCGAGGGTGCAGTGGTCTATGCGGCCAATGTCACCGACGTGGATGACAAGATCAATGCCAAGGCCGCCGCCGAAGGGGTGCCGATCAGCACCATCACCGACCGGTATCTGGCCATCTACAACCAGGATATGACGACCCTGGGGGCACTTAGACCCACCCATCAGCCTCGGGCGACGCAGACCATGGATGCCATCATCGCCATGATCGGGCGTCTGGTGGACAATAAGTCGGCCTATGCCGCGCAGGGTCATGTGCTGTTCAACACCCAGACCTTTGCCGACTATGGCAAGCTGTCGGGGCACCCCATGGACGACATGATCGCTGGGGCTCGGGTGGAGGTGGCCCCCTATAAGCAGCACCCCGCCGACTTCGTCCTGTGGAAACCGTCCAAGCCCGGCGAGCCGGTGTGGGACAGTCCCTGGGGCCCGGGTCGGCCCGGCTGGCATATCGAATGCTCGGCCATGATCGAACAGACGCTTGGCCTGCCCATTGACATTCACGGGGGCGGAATCGACCTCTTATTCCCGCACCATGAGAACGAAATGGCCCAGGGGGTTTGCGCTCATGGGGACCCGACCGTGGGCTATGCCAAGTATTGGATGCACAACGGCTTCCTGAATTTTGGCGATGAGAAAATGTCCAAGAGCCTGGGCAATGGGGTGCTGGTACATGAGCTGATTGACCAGGTTCCTGGCGAGGCCCTGCGCTGGGCCCTGTTGGTGGGCCATTACCGCGCCCCCCTGGACTGGACCGCCGACCTGATTGCCCGGTCCAAAAAGGCCCTGGACAGGCTCTATGGTGCCCTGCGCCGGGCGGCGGATACGCCTGCGGAATCGACCGGCCCCAATGTGGACTTTCTGGCGGCCCTGGAGGACGATCTCAACACCCCGGTCGCCATGGCTGAGCTATTTGCCATGGCCACCGCCCTGGAAACCGCCAAGGGCGAGGATCGCGGATATGCCAAGGGTGAACTCCTGGCCTCGGCCCATCTGCTGGGCTTTTTGTTCGCCGAGCCGGAATCCTGGTTCCAGGCCGGGGTGGATGAGGCCCTGCGGGCCAAAATTGACGACCTGATCGCCGAGCGGGTCGCGGCCCGGGCGGCTAAGGATTGGGCGGCGGCGGACCGTATCCGTCAGGACCTTACGGACCTCAATGTGGAAGTCATGGACAATGCCCTTGGCGCAACCTGGCGCATCAAGGCCCCGGCATCAGGAGCGGTGTGATGGCTTTCAATCCACCACAAATGTTTAAGGTAGGGGCGGGTTTCGTGTTCGGCGGCAAGGCCGGAGCGGGCCCCACAAAGATCGAGCACCGGATCGGCATCAAGGCCCCGGCGGAGGTGATCTGGGAGATCGCCTCGGACTTCAAGTCATGGTCCTTTTGGAACCCGACCTACACCAAGGGGGCGGGAGAGTTGCGGATCGGTGCCTCCCTGGAATTCACCCTGGAGCTTCCCGGCGAGCGGCCGCAGGTAATTAATCCCGTCCTGCTGGAATGGGTGCCCCTGGAGCAGATCCACTGGACCCTGACCCTGGCCCGTGGCCTGGTCCGCACGGTCCGCTACATTGAGATCGAGGCCCTCACCGAGACCAGCTGTATTGTCTCTAACGGCGAGATCTTCGAGGGTCTGCTGGGTCCCACTGCTGCTCGCGCCAAGCGCCACGCCATCCGCCAGGCTTCACCGCCATGAACGAGGCCCTGGCCGCCCGGGCGCAAGCCCAGTGGGCGAGGGGTGGCAGCGCGATATGATCGACGACCTTTACTCAGCCAAGCTGCTCAAACTGGCGGCGAACCTGCCCCATCTTGGTCGTCTGGAGGCCCCCGATGGTACCTCAGAGAAGGTCGCCAAGCTCTGCGGCAGCCGGATCGTGGTGGATGTGACCCTGAGCGACGGTGTGGTTTCGGCCTTTGCACAGGATGTGAAGGCTTGCGCTCTAGGCCAGGCTTCGGCCTCGATCCTCGGGTCCAAGGTGATTGGTGCTGACCTTGCGGAGCTGGAGTTGGCCCGGCAGCAGTTTTCCGCTATGCTTAAAAATGGCGGGTCGCCGCCTAACGGACGTTTTTCGGATCTCGCAATGCTTGCCCCAGTGAAGGACTATCCTGCCCGACACGCTTCGACGCTTTTGGCGTTCGAGGCGGCGGTGGACGCTGTTCGGCAGGCGACCACCCGAACTCGCCGCGCCGGTGTCGCTTGATCGGGTGCATCCCCCGGAATCATCGCGAACCGGCATGACCGTCTACGAACTCTGCGTCAGGGGCGCAATCGGTGCCTATAAACTGACACTTTCACCCCTGATCGGGCGTCAATGCCGCTATCTTCCGACCTGTTCGGCGTATGCGGAGCAGGCCCTGATCGTTCACGGCCCCTGGCGCGGCGCATACCTTGCGGCGGGGCGGCTGTGTCGTTGTAATCCCTGGGGCGGATCGGGCTATGACCCGGTTCCCCCGCCGCGTGGCAAGACTCCTGACGGGACTTCCGCTCGGATATGGACGTGTGAAACATGATTGATTTGATTTTTCCTGACGGCTCTAAACGCCAATTCGAAGACGGGGTTTCGGGCCGGGATGTCGCCGCCTCCATCGCCAAGTCGCTGGAAAAGCGCGCCTTGCTGATCAAGCTCGACGGCGCGCTCTATGACCTCGACCGGGCCCTGCCCGGCGGCGGGGCCTTTGAAATCCTGACGCGGGAGAGCCCCGAGGCCCTCGATACCATCCGCCACGATGCCAGCCATGTGATGGCTCAGGCGGTACAGGAGCTGTTCCCTGGCACCCAGGTGACCATCGGCCCGGCCATTGAGGATGGCTTCTATTACGACTTCGCCCGGGAAACCCCCTTCAGCCTGGATGACCTGGCCACCATTGAACAGCGTATGAAGGAGATCGTTGATCGGGACGACAAGATCATCCGCGAAGTGTGGGAGCGCAAGGAAGCCATAGCCCACTTCAAGTCCATCGGCGAAGACTATAAGGCCGAGATCATCTCTGATCTGTCGGGCGATGAGGTGATCACCGTCTATCGCCAGGGTGACTGGAAGGATCTGTGCTTAGGGCCGCATCTGCCCTCGACCAAACATGTGGGCAAGGCCTTCAAGCTGACCAAGCTGGCCGGGGCCTATTGGCGCGGGGATCATCGCAATGCTCAACTTCAGCGGATCTACGGCACGGCCTGGGCCACGGAGGCTGACCTTGACGCGCATCTCAAGCGCATCGAGGAGGCTGAAAAGCGCGACCACCGCAAGATCGGCAGGGCCATGGACCTTTTCCACCTGCAGGAAGAAGCCAAGGGCATGATCTTCTGGCACCCCAAGGGGTGGACCCTCTATCGGACCATTGAGGCCTATATGCGCCGCCGGTTGGACCTGGACGGCTATGTGGAGGTCAAGGCCCCGCAGATCATGGACCGTGTGTTATGGGAGAAGTCAGGGCACTGGGAAAAGTTCGGTCAGAACATGTTCACCTGCGAAACGACGGAGGGCGAAGAGCTGGCCGTCAAGCCGATGAACTGCCCCGGTCACGTCCAGATCTTTAACTACGGCCAGAAGAGCTATCGCGACCTACCCCTGCGCATGGCCGAGTTCGGGGCCTGTCACCGGTTCGAGCCGTCCGGGGCGCTGCACGGCATTATGCGCCTGCGCGCCTTCACCCAGGACGACGCCCACATCTTCTGCCGGGAAGACCAGATCGAGGCCGAGACGACCAAGTTCGTGCGGCTGCTGAATTCGGTTTATGCCGACTTTGATCTTCAATTGCACAGCGTCAAGCTGGCCCTGAGACCGGACCTGCGCGCTGGCACTGATGAGGTTTGGGATATTGCTGAATCCAAGCTGGATCGCGCCGCCCGCCAGGCGGTGAATATGGAGGTCGAGCGGTTGCCCGGCGAAGGGGCCTTCTACGGCCCCAAGCTGGAGTTTCACCTGCGCGATGCCATCGGCCGGACCTGGCAGTGCGGTACCCACCAGCTAGACTTCGTCCTGCCCGAACGTCTGGACGCTGAATACACGGCGGAAGATGGTTCCAAGCAGCGGCCGGTCATGCTGCATCGGGCCATCTGTGGTTCTATGGAGCGGTTCATCGGCGTGGTTATCGAGAACTATGCCGGATCCTTCCCGCTCTGGCTGGCCCCGACCCAGGTGGTCATTGCGACCATCACCTCCGATGCCGCAGCGTTTGCCCACAAGGCGGCGGCCGAAATGCGGGCGGCTGGGCTGCGGGTTGAGGTGGATCTTCGCAATGAGAAGATCAACTACAAGATCCGGGAGCACTCCCTGGCTAAGACTCCGGTCATTGCCGTGATTGGGCGTCGGGAAGCCGAGGAGGGCAAGGTGGCCTTGCGTCGCCTGGGCTCGGATGGTCAAACCATTCTGACCTTGGCAGAGGCGGTGAGATCTCTTGCCGACGAAGCCCTACCACCAGATCTCGTGCGCCAGGCGATTATGTCAGGGACCGTCACCACAGGGGTGGTGGCCAAGGAGGCCTGATGAACGGCATAGCCGCCCAGATCGTCACCGACATCGTCCGGGATGCCGAGGGCTCAAAGCCCAAGGTTTCGGTGGTTATGGTGATCTATAAGACCGGCGAGGCCATGACCGAAAGTCTGGCCTGTGTCCTGGCCGATCCTCGGGTGGATGAGCTGGTGGTGGTCGATAACGGGTCGTCGCTGATTGAGGCGGCCCGGCTGCGGGGGTTTGCGGAAACCGACCGTCGGGTGGTCCTGGTCAATGGCCAAGGCAATGTGGGCTTTGCCAGGGGAGCCAATCTGGGTGCGCGCCGGGCCACCGGCGATGTGCTGATTTTCCTGAACCCCGACGCCTTCCTGCAATCAGGATGTGTCGGTGAACTGCTAACGGCGATCGAGGGTCGGCCGGTTCCCTGCATTGTCGGGGGCCGTATCATGAACGCCGACGGCTCTGAGCAAAGGGGGGCTCGGCGGGGGGATATTACCCTGATCAGCGCCCTGTTGAGTCTCAGTCATCTGGCCCGGCGGATTCCGGCTTGGCGTCAATATGAGGTTCATTGGGAAGAGGATCTTCCGCCAGAGGGGATAATGGCCATACCGACCATTTCTGGTGCCTGTTTCTGTATGCGCCGGGAAGATTTTGAGGCCGTCCAAGGCTTTGATGAGCATTATTTCCTGCATGTGGAGGATGTCGATCTCTGCTGGCGGGTGCGCCAGGCCGGGGGCACGGTTCTGTTCCAACCTGCGGCTGAGGTGATACATCTGGGCCATACCAGCCGCGCCAGCTCCCTTCGGGTTGAATTCCACAAGGGCGTCGGTCTTGCCCGCTTTTTCCGCAAGCGGGCGACCACAGGCGGGCAAACCCTGGCAGCCTGGCTGCTCTCACCCCTGATCGTCCTGACGGCCGTTATCCGACCCTTGATGCGTCGGGTACGCGGACGGAGGTCTTGAAGAGCAGTTAGGGGAACATCCCAGCGCGGCTGACGGCGGCGGTGGGGGGCTTGCCCAAAATCTCGGCCATCCACTTGGCCGTCGCGATCAAGGCGGCGAGGTCATAGCCGGTCTCGAACCCGGCCCGCTCCAGCATATAGACTAGATCTTCAGTGCCGATATTGCCGGTGGCGTCGGGCGCAAACGGGCAACCGCCCAATCCACCGCAGCTGGCATCTAGGATGGTGGCGCCCGCCTCGATCCCGGCGAAGGCATTGGCCAAGCCTGTATTGCGCGTATCGTGGAAGTGCAGGCGCAGGGGAATATCGCCGATGACCTTGCTCACGGCCTCAACCCGCCGACGCACGGTCCAGGGGTCTGCCACACCGATTGTGTCGGCCAGGGCGATTTCCGCAACGCCGGTGGAGGCGGCCTCCCGAGCCAGGGCGACCAGGTGGTCCTGGCGAACCTCGCCCTCAAATGGGCAGCCAAAGGCGACTGAAAACGTGGCCGTGATCGGCGGTCCGCCCGCCGTGGCCCGGCGGGCGGCCATTGCCGACAGCGCCGCCATCTGCTCGGCGGTCGAAGCCCCCTGATTGCGAATACCGAACCCGTCCGTGGCGCAGACCACCACATTGGCCTCATCGCATCCGGCGGCAACCGCCCGGTCCCAGCCACGCATGTTCAGCACCAGCCCAATCCGACGACGGCCTGCCTCGACAGGAAGGGCGGCCGAAACCTCTTCGGCCCCGGCCATTTGCGGCACGCGCTTGGGATTTACGAAGGATACGGTTTCCATCCGCCGGGCCCCGGCAGACTCAAGCCGCCGGATAAAGGCGATTCTCTGATCTGGGGTCAGGACGATCTTTTCGTTTTGCAGGCCATCGCGCGGACCGACTTCGACAATCTCGATGAAACGACTCACGGCAGGGCCTCCGGTTGGGGCGCATAGACGGTCAGAATCATGTCATCGCCGTTTGAATAGTCCAGTCCCTTGACCTCACCTATGCGTCGAGGGGTTAAACCACCGGCCTTAATCAAGGCGTCAAAGGCTGGCTTTTCACGGGCTTCCACAACAGCTGGTCGGCGATCGGCCAAAGCCTCGGCGGCATCCCGGGCATCACCCAATTTTGTGCCCGTCCCCACGGCGAAGACCAGACTCGGCTCTGCATAACCGGCCACCGCGACGGGCCCCGGATAGACCCCCTGTCGCGGCAGGAGGTGGGCGCTGGCCAGCAGGGCTTCTGTCCGCTGAGACAGGAGCAGGGGTTCAAGATGTGGCGCAAGGCCGCCAACCAGGGCAGCGTGGCCCAGAAGACCCAGGGGCAGGGCTAGGCCCAAGGCCTGCAGCGGTGTGTACCGCAGAAGGGCCCAACTGCCCGCCAATCCGGCAGCCGCGAAGAGTAAGGCCGTCAAAAGGACCAGGAAAATATCGGTGGAGTCGCCATAGAGCTTGCCCAGATAGACGACGCCACCCGCCAGGATGATCCCGATGAGGGCCTGTAGTCCGGCCCCTACAAATCTTGCCGTCCTGTCCATGGGCCGGGTGACCGCGACCGCCGCCAGCCAAGCCAGGGCTCCGTAACAGGGCAAAGTATAGTGTGAAAGCTTGGTCGGGGTCAGCTCAAAGACCAGCCAGGCCGGGATCAGCCAGCACAGGGCAAACCGGATACCCGGCTCATGCCGGTTCCGCCGGCCGACTGCCAGGGCGGCCGGCAGCAGGAGTGTGCCGGGAAAGGCCTGCACCAAGGCCGCAAGGCTATGATAGCCGGGCGGGCCCCCATGGCTTTCCTGGCCACCGGCGAGTTTCGGGGCCAAATCACCGGCGATGGCCGCGTTCCAAAAAGCCCCATCCGTTGCCACTGTCACCGCCCAGGCCCAGGGTCCGACAATGGCGAAGAACAGAATAAGGCCCCAGGCCCATCCCAGCCTGGCAATCCATCCGGCTTTCCGGTCCCAAAGCCCCAGGGCCACCAGGGTCAGACCGACCACCATCGGGGTAATCGGCCCCTTGACCAGAACCCCAAGCCCTAGGGCCGCCCAGAACATAAGCCTGACACCCCGACCGGCTCTGGGTCCACCTGAATCGGCGGCATAGAGCCGCGCCAGACAGGCGAGGGCCAGAGTCGTTGTGCCGGCCAGGACCGCGTCGGTCTTTGCAATGAAGGCCTCGGTGGAGAGCAGGAAGCCTGAACCGAAAATCGCTCCGGCGATTAAGCCTGTCCGGTCACCGAAAAAGGCCGCCGCGCCCCAGGCACAGGCTGCGGCCGCGACCATGGCACCCAGCAGCGAAGGTATCCGATAGGCCCATATCTGTCGCAGTTCAGGTGCCGACAACAGGGACACGCTGGCTGACTGCAACCAGTATATGCCGACGGGCTTTTTGAATCGCGGCTGATCCTGATACCGAATGACGACAAAATCACCTTGCTCCAGCATCTGGGTGGTTGCCTGGGTGAACCGACTTTCATCCCGGTCCAGGGGCGGCATGGCGATCAACCCCGGCAGGCCTGCAACCAGGGCGATAACGGCGGCCAAGATCGGTCCGCGTCTGCCCCGGCTCCCGGCGGTCAGGATGGCGTCCAAATCAAGACCGGCGAAGAATTTCATCAAACCCATGCCTGCTAGAGCCTGTTCCCTTTAGACGGAAACGTCTAGAGGGATAAAACAGGCTCTAATTCAAAG
>NMUI01000285.1 GCA_002221445.1 Phenylobacterium zucineum
ATGACCGGCTTTACGCTCTTGGCACCAAAACTGGCTACCAAAATCTGCCCGTACAGGTCATCTGGGTCAAGGCGGCGAAGGTCTTCGCTGAGGCAGTCGCGCAGGCTGCGGCGAGGCAGCGAGATCTCGCGAGTCGGTTGGGTCGGCTGAATCAGGGTCGCGACATCCGAGCTGTTTCGAACAACCTCGATATCACCAGACTTGCGAATCAGCTTCACGCCACGGATGCCGTGAACGGCCTTGCCACGAGCGGTGCGAATCAGCTTCACATCTACCTTGAGCTTCACCTTTAGCCAGGCCGCTAGCAAATCGGTCGAAGGGGAGTCGACTGCGCCGACAACCTCGGCACCGATAACAGGATCGAACGGAGGCTGGTCGAGAATCGCCGCCAATTGTGCTCGCCACAGGGTCAGGCGGGTCCAGGCAAAGTCACTGTCACCAGGGGTGTAGTGCTTGGCCAGCGCGCGCAAGAAGGCGTGGTGGTCCTTCTGGTTGGCCGAGTCGGTGATTCGACGAGTGGCGATGCGACCAATCGGCGAGTCGGCGACGTCGACCGGTGCGCCCTCTGGCCACCAGGCCACAACTGGCGCATCTGGTAGCAATAGGCCCGTAACCAGTCCCTCTGGGTCGCTCGCGGCTTCACCATAGGCGCGCAGAACGATCACCTCGGATGCGCCGGCATCGCCACCAACGCGAATCTGCGCGTCTAGGCGAGCCGAGGTCTTGCCCTTAGCCACGCTGTTCGCCAGCACGATGATGCGACATGGGTGCTCACGCGAAGCCTCGTTGGCAGCCTTGATGGCCTGCTCGATGCCCTTGAAGTCCGTTTCGATGATTAGAGTCAGAACGCGCCCGAGCGCAACGGCGCCACCCTGCTCGCGAATCTGAACGAGGGCCTTCGAAACCTTGCTGATGGTTGTGTTTGGAATGTCTTTGATCACGGGATGCGCCATGCCCTTCCGTCTTGGGCCATCATTCGGTCGCCCGAGCTAGGGCCCCAAGTGCCGGGGCGGTACTGCTCTGGCTGGCCCTGCTTGGCCCAGAACTGCTCGATTGGGTCGAGAATCTTCCACGAGAGTTCGACCTCTTCGTGGCGCGGGAACAGCGGTGGATCGCCCAACAA
>NMUI01000042.1 GCA_002221445.1 Phenylobacterium zucineum
ATGATGGTGCCTTTGCGCTCGTCCGGAGCGAGATGGACAATAACCCGGGCATGGAGTGACGGGAGGAGGTCCTGCCAGGTCCATGTGAGGACATTATGGAGAGGGCGGACATGCGCACCCTGCGGGATATGGTCGTGGTGTATATGCTCCCTGGGGTTCATGAGGCACCACCGCTGCGCCGAGCAGATGCCGGAGGAGGGGCCGCTCCTGAGTCGGTATATCCCCCCGTGGGCGGAGGCGGATCCGCGGATGTACCAGAACTGTCCGGGGCCAGGGTTGATGGGAGGCTGCTGAGGGCATTCGTCCGGGAGTTCACAGTGGAACGTAAGCAGGCGAAGTCGCTCAGGTGCGGGGAGCCATTGCCGGTTGCCCGTGTGGTCGCGGAAGGTCAGGTCACCCCAGGTGTGAAGGCCGCGGCGACATAGGAGGCGGAGTGTGCGGGTGCCGGGGCCGCCCGTGGGCAGCCAGGTGCTGAGGACCTCGTCTAGCAGGGAGCGAGGACGCCCCTGTTGTAAGATGAGGGGCTGGTCCGTGCGGGCATGGTGACCGAGGCAGCTCCCCCAAGTGGCCTGGATCGTGTGTGGACCGATGGACCGGGTAGCCGCCGTGTGGGTGTCTGGGGAGCCGGAGTTGGTGGCTGCCCGGTGAAGGAGACCCTCAATAGCATATTGGGTCTTAAGCGGACCCGTGACCGCGCGTTGGATCATCGCCCACTTACGGGTTAGTAAGGACGTGGAGAGGCGTGGGAGGCCCAGTCCGCCAGAGGTGGCCGGGAGGTAAAGGAGGGCATTGGGGAAACAAGGCATGTTGCGGGTATGGCGGCGGAGGAGGCCGTTCGCCGGGGTGTCCAGGCACGTGAGGTCCCCTGGGGCTAGTGGAAGAAAGAGGGCCGTGTACAACGCCCGGGGGAGGAGCGTGGACGATGTGGCCAGGAGGACATGGTCGGAGTTCCGTTGCGCCTGTAGGGCGGCACAGGAGCGGCCTAGCCGGGCCTTCGTAAGTCGGAGCTGGGTCGTCTGGGGTCCGACGATGTCAAACGTGACTCCGAGCATCCTGGTCGTCCCCCTCAAGCGGACCTCGACGTGGACTGGGGACCATCCTGGGCCGTGAATGGTAAGGTGCATGGGGGTGGAGGTGTCCGGGGTTGCGGAGAAAAGTGCGACCCGAAGTTTTTCTGCCGAGATGGTCAGCCCAAAGAGGCTTGTGAAGGCGGAGACCACGTCAGCCTTGATTTGGAGGCCCTGTAGTGACGCTGCGGTGGAAGTGAGGTCGTCCGCGAACGCTATGTCTCCTGCGGGGTAAGGGGACCACCCGCGCCGGGGGATCATGAAGTTACAGTCCTGGCTTTGGGCGGACGCCTTATCTAGAGCCGCAAAGAGGGGGTCGAAGAATGCCACCCAGTTGTGGGGGCTCGAGACATCCCCTTGCGGCGTGCCCATGCCCCGTGTGAACGTAGCCGGCTTGTCCAGGTTCGTGTCAGATGCGAAGCCCGCGTAGCCGTAGTTGGTCCATGTATGTAGGGCCCAAGGGGATCTGATAGCCGTGGAGCCCCCGATGTCCATGTGCGCGATCCAGGTCGCGATCGCCGGTGGGACCCCAAGACGCGTCCAGCTTAATTCCATGGCCGAGCGGGGGACTGAGTCGAAGGCCCGCCGGATGTCCCAGCTAGAGGTGAAGAGAGGGGTGTTGGTAGCTTCCGAGTGCTCCCGCGCGTTAATGAACTGTAGGAGGGCAGAGTCAGTACCCCGGCAGTGTCGGAAGCCGTGTTGCGCGTCAGAAAGGAGGCCATGTCGGTCCCAGGCGCGAGTGATCTTCTTGATGACGATCCCTACCCAGATCTTACGTAGTACCTCAAGTAAGATCAGGGGGCGGAGGCCCTGGAGTGTAACCTCCGCCTCAGGATCCTTTGGTTTGGGGCAGAGCCAGCTCCACTTCATCCAGTCTGGGAGCTGACCGGTGTGCCACAGCGCGGAGAGGCTGTTGTGGGCGAACAGAGTGACGGCTGGCGGCCAAGCGCGGACCATGTTATAGGTCATCCCCGTAGCACCTGGAGAGGTGCTGGCCTTATGCTCCTGTATGGCGGACTGGAATTCGTCGAGGGAGGGGGGTTCAGCAAGCGCGGTTGCGAGCTCCTGGCGTGCGCCCTCCACCCGGGGGACCTCCGTGAGGGCTGACCACAGGATGTTGCTGAGGTGTGCAGGGATACCTTTGTCCGCCGTGTGACGGTGAAATTGCTGAGGGTCAGCCAATAACTGTGGCCAGTTGGTTGTGTCTTCGAGGGCAGGGGTGTACCAGTCCCTGAAGTGGTCCGTCACGGTGTTGTGAATAGCCCGGTGGTCTGTCAGGATTCCCTGGTCAGGGATGTGGAGGGACTCCAACGTGAACATGGGCGTGTCTTCTTGAAGGACTGAGCGGAGGGCCGCTCCGAT
>NMUI01000286.1 GCA_002221445.1 Phenylobacterium zucineum
GGCAACGAGGCGGGCGACGTCTACGTGCGCCTTTCCAGCGGATACCTAGAGGTTTTTCAGGGCACAGGCTGGGCGGCAATCAGCAGCGTCTCCAAGGCGCTGCACTTTCCGGGCAGCTAGACAGTTCTGCACATATTTGGTCGCCTCGGCTTCGAGAGCGAGCTAATTGGCGAAACTGGGCGGCATGGTTTCAGTCGCCGATTTACTTCTGCCAGCGCCGTGCGCAATCTGCGCTCGCCTGCCGAGGGTCTTGTGCCCCGACTGCTCGGCCGCCTTGCGGTGGCAGGTTCGACGAGTCGAGCGGGCCGGTTTGCGCGGGCTGGCAGCCCACGATTATGACGCGGCCATCTCGGCCACGCTCGCAAGCGTCAAGGAGCGCGGCCAGACCGCCGTCTGGGCGCGGCTAACCGAGGCGGTGCAGGTCATGGCTAGGGCTTTGCGTGAAACCTGGCCAGATGCCGCGGTCTTGTGCATGCCCAGCTCGAAGGCTGCCATGGCAAGGCGCGGCGTGAACCCGGCACTTCTGCTGTGCAAACGGGTCGCGCGGGCGGCGGGGCTACCCATGATTGGCGGGCTAAACCTTGTGCGCCAACCCCGAGACCAGGCGGCCCTTGGTCTTGAGGGGCGCGCCGCAAATCTGCGCGACAGCATGCGGTTCGACCCGCCTCGAGGGTTCGACCGCGAGGTGATTCTCTTCGACGACGTAGTGACCACGGGAGCCACCCTGCTCGAGGCGCGTCGCGCGGTTGAAGCCGCCGGCGCCGGCTTGCGCGTCTCAGGTTTCTGTGTTTTGGCAGAAACTTTGCGAAAGTCGCCACCTAGTCATCCAAACGAGAGTATGTTTTCACCACAGGCAACGTAGCCAAAACGGAGGTACTCATGGAACTCAACATATCGGCCAAAAATCTCTCGGTTTCGGATCGCTTCAGAGAGTACGTTGCCGAGCGTGCGGCCAAAGTTGAACAGCTTGCCCACCGCGTAGATTCGATCGCAATCAAGGTCACTCGCTACGACCACAACCGTCACGCAGGCACAGAAGATCGAGTCGAGCTCACCGTTCACGAGCCTGGCCACGTGATTCGCGCCGAGGCTCAGGCTGATGACAAGTTCGCCGCCTTCGATGCCGCCTTCGGTAAGCTACTCGAGCGCCTTCGTCGCGCCTCTGACCGACGCAAGGTGCACCACGGTCGCCACAGCTCTGCAGGAGCCAGCGAACTCAGCGCGAGCGACTTCGCCGCCCTAGACATCACTCCTGCCAGCGCCGAGCTTCTCACCGGCCCGATTCAGGTCGACAGCGCGAACCGAGCATCCGATGTTGATCTCGAAGACTTCGATACCGAGGCGGCGCAGAGCCCAATCGTGATTCGCCGCAAGCAGTTCGACTCAAACCCCATGACCGTTGATGATGCGCTGTACCACATGGAGAT
>NMUI01000287.1 GCA_002221445.1 Phenylobacterium zucineum
GTCTGGGGCGCAGACAACATCATCGGCAAGCTACTCGCCTTCGTGGTGCTGGCCGGCTTGACCGTGTTCTCGGGCGTCTTTGGCTTCAAGGTCATCATGAAGATTCAGAAGTGGATCACCCTCGCGGGAGTCGTGCTCACGGTGGTGTTCATCGGCCTGACCCTTCCTAGCGTTCACCTATCAAGCCTCGATGGTCTAAAGGCCGGCTCGACCACCACCTTCATCGCAACCGTGGTTTACGCGGCAACCGCATTCGGTCTCGGATGGGTTAACAGCGGCGCTGACTATTCGCGCTACCTGCCTCGCAACGCATCGGGCAAGTCGATCTGGGGCTGGACTACTTTCGGTGCGGCCATCGCGCCAATCATCCTGGTTATCTACGGATTCTTGCTAGCCGCGTCGAACACCGACATCGCCAAGAACATCGGCGGCGACCCAATCGGTGCGCTGCTAGTGGCCCTGCCCGCCGGCACCGAGTGGTTCCTGCTGCCTTTCTTGATCGTCGTGGTTCTTGGATTCCTTGGTGGCGCGATTCTTGACATCTACTCGTCTGGCCTCGCCCTACTGACTATGGGAGTCAAGATTCCTCGCGCAGCCGCCGCGGGCATCGACGGTGTGCTGATGATTCTGGGAACCATCTACTTCGTTTTCGCCGCCTCGAGCTTCTTCTGGCCTTTCCAGGCTGGTCTCTACATTCTCGGCACCCCGATTGCCGCCTGGACCGGTGTGTTCATCGCCGACCTCGTGCTTCGCAAGAAGGACTACGCCGACGCCGACCTCTACACCGCTAAGGGTCGCTACGGCGCCGTCAACTGGTCGGGTCTGCTCACCATGGTGGCCGGTACCGTGGTAGGCCTCGGCTTCATCGTGAGCCCAGACACCTCGCTGGTGTGGACCACGTGGGAGGGCTACCTCTTCAAGGCCATGGGCTTTACCGCCGACAACCCTGGCGACTGGTACTACAGCAACATCGGTGTCTTCTTGGCGCTAGTGATCGGCTTCGTCGGTCACCTGCTGCTTGGTCGCTCCGCTGTCAAGCGCCAAGAGGCCTAAACCTCTGGCCTAAGCCTCAAGAGATTCGCCCTGTTAGCGGTTGCGGCCGCGAAGCAGGGCGAGTCCGCTTAATAAGATCACTAGCGAAACCGGTATAAGCGCCGCAAGGTTGAGACCCAAGAAGGCAAATGTCGCAAGGATGCTGCCGCTGATGGCCCCACCGAATGCTCCGCTGAGCATCATCAGTGCGTCGCTGGCGCCTTGAACGTTTGTCTTCTGGTCTAGAGGCAGGGATTCGACGAGCAGAGCCGAACCAGACACCGTCGCGGCCGACCATCCGAGACCGAGCAAGAACAGGCCGACGCCGACCGTGCCGAAGCCCATCTGACCGAAGCCGGCTACCAGCAGCGCGGCAATCAGGATGCCCTGACCCACCAGAACCGTGGTCAGCTTGCCGAGTTTGTCAGCAAGGATTCCGAAAATCGGCGAGAACGCATACATGCCGGCGATGTGCAGGCT
>NMUI01000043.1 GCA_002221445.1 Phenylobacterium zucineum
AGGTTCAGCAGGGTCGACTTGCCCGCCCCATTGGCCCCCAGCACGCACCACCGCTCCTTGCGGCGGACCAGGAAGTCGAGGTCGGCATAGATGGACTGGGCACCATAGCCCTTGTGCACGCCGCGCAGGCTGATCACGTCGTCGCCGGAGCGGGGCGGGCTGCGGAATTCGAACTGGACCGACTGGCGGCGGCGGGGTGCCTCGACCCGCTCGATCTTGTCCAGCTTCTTGACCCGGCTCTGGACCTGGGCGGCGTGGGAGCCGGCCTTGAACCGCTCGATGAATTTGACTTCCTTGGCCAGCATGGCCTGCTGACGCTCATACTGGGCCTGGCGCTGCTGTTCGCTCAGCGCCCGCTCCCTGTCGTAGAAGTTGAGGTCGCCGGAATAGGTGATCAGCGAGCCGGCATCGATCTCCACCACCTTGTTGATGATCCGGTTCATGAAGGCCCGGTCGTGGGAGGTCATCAGCAGGGCACCGTCATAGGCCTTGAGGAAGGCCTCCAGCCAGATCAGGCTCTCCAGGTCCAGGTGGTTGCTGGGCTCGTCCAGCAGCATGGCATCGGGGCGCATGAGCAGGATGCGGGCCAGGGCCACGCGCATCTTCCAGCCGCCGGACAGCAGGCCGACATCGCCGTCCATCCGCTCCTGGCTGAAGGAAAGGCCCGCCAGCACCTCCCGGGCGCGGGCCTCAAGCGCATAGCCGTCCAGATCCTGGAACCGCTCCTGCAGCTCGCCATAGCGTTCGATGACGGCGTCCAGTTCATCGGCCCGGTCGGGATCGACCATGGCCTGCTCCAGCTGGGCCATTTCCGTAGCGATGGCGCTGACCGGGCCGACACCGTCCATGACGGCGGCGACAGCGCTCTGACCCGACATTTCGCCGACATCCTGGCTGAAATAGCCGATGGTCATGCCCGGATCGATGACCACTAGGCCATCGTCGGGCAGCTCCTGCCCCGTGATCATCCGGAAGAGCGTCGTCTTGCCCGCCCCATTGGGCCCCACCAGCCCCACCTTCTCGCCCTTCAGCACCCCCATGGAGGCTTCGATGAACAGGATCTGGTGGCCGTTCTGCTTGGAGATATTGTCGAGGCGGATCATGGGGGTCTGCTAGCCTGGGGAGGCCGAAAAGGCCAGCCTTGGCGGGCCCCTTCTCCGCCCTACCGCCCCTTAAACCCGGTCGCCACCAGGAAGACCTCGGAGCTGTCGGCGCGGCTGGCCTTGGGCTTGAAGTTTTTCACGTCGGTGAAGTTCTGCTTGAGCAGAGTCATGACCTGTGAGGTTTCGCCCCCCTGGAAGGCCTTAGCGACGAAGGTTCCGCCGGGGCGCAGGACCGAGATGGCGAAATCGGCCGCCGCCTCGATCAGGCCCATAATCCGCAGGTGATCGGTGCGGCGGTGGCCCACCGTATTGGGGGCCATGTCCGACAGGACCGCGTCGGGTGCCCCGCCCAGCAGATTGATCAGCAGGGGCCCGCATTCCGGATCAGTAAAGTCCATCTGCAGAATCTGAGCGGGCGGCAGCGGGTCGACCGGCAGCAGATCGACGCCGACAATCTGGGTGACCCCACGCTCGAGGGCGACCTGGGTCCAGCCGCCGGGAGCCAGACCCAGATCGACAATGCGGACACCGGGACGCAGGATTTTCAGCCGGTCGTCGATCTCCGACAGCTTATAGGCCGCCCGGCTACGATAGCCGTGGGCCCGGGCCTTGGCCGAAAACGGGTCATTGACCTGGCGGTTGAGCCAGGCCTGGGAGGACGGGGTCCGCATCTTGGCCGCCTTCAAGCGCGCGGGCTTGCCGCGCCCTTCTTCAGCGCCGCCACTGGGCGGTTTGACCATGCGTTTGCGAGGGGGCGGGTCGTCACTCATGCGACGATCCTATGGCAGCGACCGCTTCGGGGCGGCGGATGCGTCGACCGCGACGACGACGACGCTTAGGGGCCTGGGCCTCGGACATCAAAGCCATGAGCATACCTTCCCGCAGGCCCCGGTCGGCAACTCGGACCCGGCTGCAAGGCCAGATTTCCTGCACGGCCTGGAGGATGGCCGCCCCGGCTATGACCAGATCCGCGCGGTCAGGGCCGATACAGGGCTGCTCGCCCCGTTGGGTGGCGCTGAGGTTGAGCAAGAGGTCTGCGGCGGCATCACACTCATCGCGGGTCATCCACAAACCGTCCACCCGGGCGCGGTCATAGCGCTGCAGGCCAAGATGCATTCCGGCCAGGCTGGTAATCGCCCCGGAGGTGCCGATCAGGTGGGCTCGGTCGGCGTCGAAGATCGGCCGCATAAGATCGGCCTTACGAAATGAGGCCAGTTCCAGCTTAACCCGGTCCACCATGGCCCGGAACCAGGCCATGGTGGCGACCTCCCCTTCTGGAAAGGCTTCAGCCAGGGTTACAACGCCCAGGGGGATGGAGATCCAGGCTCGGATCGGCAGGCCGGCGGTTGAAAACCTGCCAATATCGCCATTGAGACCCTTAGCGGTGAGATCGACCCAGGACAGCTCCGTAGAGCCACCGCCCACATCCACCACCAGGGCCGCGTCCGCGCTCTTGTCCAAGAGGTTGAGGCAACCGGCCACCGACAGTTGGGCTTCTTCTTTCGGCGTGATGATTTGCAGGCCCAGGCCCGTTTCCTCAGCAACCCTTCGGATAAAAGCCTCACCATTTTCCGCAGAACGACAGGCCTGGGTGGCGATGGCCTTGAGCTTGATGACCTTACGTCGGCGGACCTTTTCGGCGCTGACCTTGAGTGCGGCCAGGGCCCGGTCCATGGCCTGATCCGACAGACGCCCAGAGGCCCCGAGACCTTCGCCCAATCGGACAATGCGGGAATAGGCCTCGACAATCCGAAAACCCCGACCCTGTGGGGTCGCAATCAGCAGGCGGCAGTTATTAGTGCCAAGGTCGAGGGCACCATAACATGGCACCGTCTCGTCAGACTCTCCCCGATCCCTGGCATTGGGGCCGGGCGCATGGTGCGCCGCAGACATAGGCCGCCCTGTTCTTACGCAGACGTCACATAGACGTCTCAGTTGTCAGGCACCCTACAGGATCATTCCCATGATCGGAAGGCGTTGTCTTGCAAGGCGCGTCATGCGCATTACGTTCATCTCTCAGTTAGGTGGTGTGGTGTAGATTCTCTCCCATGGATGTTCGATCAGACAGTATTCGCGCAGGACGGGAGCTCGTGACCCTCCCGGAGATTCGTCATGCCCGCTATGCCATCGGCGATGTGGTCAAACACCGGGTGTTTGCCTTTCGCGGCGTGATCTTCGATGTGGACCCGACCTTCAACAATACCGAAGAGTGGTGGTTGTCCATTCCTGAGCACGTGCGCCCGCGCAAGGACCAGCCGTTTTATCACCTGCTGGCCGAGAACGACGAAAACGCCTACGTGGCTTATGTCTCCGAACAGAATCTCCTACCTGATGAGAGCGGTGAGCCGGTGGGCCATCCCCAGGCCCCGGTGATTTTTGAGTCCTTCGATCACGGCCACTATACCCTGCGCCCTGGGGTCAGCCACTAGAGTGCGTTCCGATGAGTGGGAACCGGTTATCGGAACGCACTCTAGATGCCGGCCTGCGCCGTTATGACCGGGGTGGGAGGTTTATACGAGATTGTCCAATCACCCGGGCCATTGGTGAGAGTCTGCCCCTCAGTAATCTTTGCGCCAGCGCACAGCGAGTTTGCCATCTCCCTGTCCGGCCAGTTTCGAGATCAAGGACAGCGCCCGGTTGATACGCCACTCCACCTGGGCCGAAGGGCCTTCGCGGCCCCCGCCGGTGACTTCCAAATAGACGTCGTCGGTAAGATACTTGCCACCAGAGACGGTTACCCCACCCGTTGCGCCGCCGCCAAGAGCAAGGCGATCAAGGCCCGCGAAAGTCTTCAGATTACCGATCACGTCAAACCCCGCCCCCCCGCTAGGGATGATAAGGCCGAGGCCAGTTGGGCCGCTTCCACTGGCGTAAGTTGGGAGGCCGAGCGCCCGAACAAGACCTGGGACAGCACCTCATCCTTGGGCAGGGTCGGGGTTGAGGTCAGACTGATTTCCGGCTTTGCCGCTGTGCCCCCGATCTGGACCGAGGCCAATAGGGTAGAATCCTCGCGACTGGCAGTCAGGTCGAGGCGGATGTCCTTGGGGTCGGTGGCCAGACGAACCGTACCGCGCTCATCAAAGGCAAAACGCTTGCCGGCAAAATCATAGTCACCACGTACGACCCTAGCGACGCCGGTCAGGTTGGGGTTGGTGGTGGTCCCGCCCACATGGGCATCAAGAGACAGTTCGGCATCCAGTCCGCGTCCCTTAAGATAAATTCGTCGGGGGGCCTTGAGACTGACATCCAACACCACCGCCACACCGGCTCGGGCGGAAGGATTTTCTGGTGGTGTGAAATCGGCCGCGCGGTGGACCTCGACGACCTCCATAGGGGTTACCCCAGACGGGGCCAGGGGTTTTGCGGCGATATCAGCCCGGTCTATCCCCAAGACACCAGTCAACTTGACCTTACCGTCCGCCGTGCGGTTTAGGGTTGCCTGGCCGGTGGCGGAGGCCATCGCCAATTCATCGTCGATTAGGCGAAAGCCTTTGAGATCGAGACGAAAACTGCTGTCGCCGTCTCGGAGCAGCGAAATCCGCCCCCGACCGTTCAAACCCCCGCCATGGCCGTCCGTTGCCGACACCTCCACCACATTGAGGGTCTGATCAGCGAGGTCAGCCTTGAGGGCCACATCTCGCAATAGCAAACCGGTCGCCCCGTCCGAGAAGCGACCCTTATCCAAAGTAGCCTGACCGATGGGGCGAATATCGGCCAAGGTTCCAGCCAGTTGCCCTTGAAGGTGGACATGGCCCGCCAGCTCACGGTCACCCCCCACAAGCAGGTCCCAAAGCGGTTTGATCTCCCCGTCAGCAAAGACCCGGCCCCGCAGGGCCTTCTGCCGGTTGATCGCGATCCGGAGAGGGGCAGCTGAAGCTTCTGTCGGCAGAACCAGGTCTGCTTCGGCTTTCAACCCCTGACCGTTCGCCAATCGACTGTCGATCTGTATTTCGTCTCCGCGAAGGTGCGCATTGAGCTTGCCGTCGAGACCTTGGGATGGGTCTGCCCCAAGGCCACGGGCACCTTGCAGGTCAGCAGCAAGTTCCCCCGTGAGGCGACCGCCCTCACCGTTCAGATTGAGGTCGCCGTCCACGTTTCCGGTCAGGTCTGAGTCCAGCACCCCCAGGCTAATGTTCACCAGTCGCGCATTTAAGGTCATCGTCGCCTTGGTAAACCGCCCGTCCAAATCAAATCTGCCGCCGTCACTTGCAGACAGCCGAATTCGGGCACCGGTCTGATCCTGGCCGACGGTCAGGATAGCGGGCTCGGTTGTTTTGAAACCGTGCCCCCCGAACGACCGCTACCTTCAAACCCCAGCCGATAGCCATCATCGACCGGGGCAGCGAGGCCTCCGCCGGTCAGGGACCATTGACCCGCCTGGGACACGCCAGTGGCCTTCAGGTCGTAGGGTAGGTGCGATAGGGGCCCGTCAGCCGTCAGCCGACCTGTGCTGATCCCCGCCACGTGACCGGGCAACACCACATTGGCCAAATTGAGGGCAAGTTCGGCGCGAGGGCCGCCTGGAGCGTCAGTGATCCGGGCATGGCCACGGATAAGACCGCCGTCGATCAGGACACCAGAGCCGATTGTGAGATTAAGGTCTGCCCGGGTTCCGTCTCCGGGCCGGAGGGTCAGGTCACCCGTGGCCCTAACGCCGCCAGCGTCCAGGAGCAGATCAGTCAGGTTGAGGTCATGATTGCTGAGTCCGAAATTCGCCCTGGCGCTGGCCGGGCCATAGGCGCTTGTCGCCCTTAACCCAAAGGTGCCGAGGCTGGTTTTCGGGTCCCGGCGGAGGGCCAGGGTGAGATGGGCCGCTGTCAGCGGGAGTTTAGGTATATCAATGGCGTCAAAGTCGGCAGCAAGGTCCGCCTTGGGCTCAGAGAGAGTTCCACTCACCGTCCCGGTGCCCTTGGCGCGACCGGTTAGGTCCAAAGGTCCCAGGCGGAAGGGCCCCTCTGCCGACCAGTCGAGATCAAAGGCGATCTCCCCGGACAGATCAAGCCGGCCCGCCGATGTCACATGTAGGGTCGCGCCGTCGAGGCTGGCCCCGGCAAGTGTAAGCCGTCCCGCATCGAAGGCTCCACGCGCCGTTAATCGCGGCGTCGGACCCAGCAACCTGTCTAGGTTTGCAATGCCGGTGACAAGGCCCCGCCCCCTTCCGTCTAGGCTCAAAGCCCAGGGTTTGTTCGGGCTGTCTTGGGCGGCGGTCCATGACACCAGTGCGCCGCCCCGGACACCACCCTGGGGGCCGACCTTCGCGGTGAGGTTTGACGCTTCGATCCCGCCTTTAAGGGTCAGACCGCCGAACAGACTGCGCCCGCCATGAGCCGATAGGGTCAGGCCACGGCCCTGGGCCTCAAGATTTTTCAGGGCCAGCCGACCGTCGGCAAGTCTGATCAAGTCCAGGGAGACTTTGGGCACGTCGCCAAATACGGCGAAAAGACTCCCCTGCCCGCCTTGACCACCGGAGCCCCTCAGCCCGACCGTCAGCTCCAGTTCACCCTTATGGGATGACAATGTCAGCGGCCCGGAAGCGGTGGCTAGACGATAATCCCCAAGATCAAGGGTTGAAACGGCCCCGCTTCCGTCAAACCGCCAGTTATCGACCTTGCCTGTCAATCGCCCCATCACCCTCGCAGCACCCAGGTTCGGGCCGCCTGTAATCCGGCTGAGGGCGGGAGAGGTTGCGACAATGTCCATGCCCGCAGGCCCCAACCGAAGGTTTTTCGGGTCTCCCAAACCGGCGGCTGTCAGGGTCAGGTTGGCCATATCGACCCGGGCAGCTAGGCTGAAAAATCCGGCTTCGTCTTTGAAACCGGAGAAGTTGACCTGAACTTCAGGCCCCAGCCGTCGGGCAAGATCCCTGGTCAGACTGGAGGCTGTGAGGGAGATACGCCCCGTCCCTTGGCCCCCGTTTTGCGTCCAGACCCCATTCAGTTTTACGGGTTGGTCATTCCCAGAGGTGAGGTCAGCATGAAACCTGTTGTTGGATTCTTTGCCGCCCGCCCTGGCATGCAGCTCAAACGGACTGTCGACCGGAAGACCCAGGGCGCCCGCCATGGCCCCGCCCCGGCTCTCGACCGCTTCGGCAACAAGCCGTCGAGGTTCGCCTTTAAGGAAGGCCAAGTCGACGGCGAGGTGATCACCGGTATGCAACCGACTGATCGCCTTCAGGCGACCCGAAAAGCCGCCGTCAGCGCGACGGACTGCCAAATTGCCCTCTACGTCAAAATCCCCCCGCCGGACACTGAAATCAGGTAGCATTTCCAGCCGCGCCTTGACGGCATCAATTTGGATGTTGATGGGCAAGGCGACAGCCGTGGTTTTTGCAGACAGGGTCGGCCAGCGGATCAGAGTCACCTGCTCGGCACTCACGCAGTCAATGTGGAGTTTCCGGGTCAGCAAGGGCATGTAACGCCAGGATACCCTTAGCGCCCGAGCCTCCAGCCAAACCCCTTTCTCATCCATAATAGTCAAACGACGAAGGCGAAAATCCCGCATCAGGTCGCCCTCGACCCCCTCGACCTTGAGTTTTCCAATCCGCCCTAAGGTCAGTCCATCGGCTGCGGCTTCCACGAGAAGCCGGCCCTGGGGTGACAAGATTGCGAACCGAGCGCTGAGCGCTCCGAACAGCAACAGACCTGCCATGATCGCGCCGGTCCAGATAACCGGGCTGGGAATTGAAAATCGCCTCGCCGGTTCCGGTGGTGTGGCGCTGAGGTCCGGGGGATCGAAGGTCAAAAGCTTTGACCGATACTGAGATAGATCTGAAAATTCGGGTCGCTTGAGCGCGGATTGAGGGGCACGGCGACATCGACGCGGATCGGCCCGAAGCCGAGATCGTAACGGACACCGATCCCCGCCCCGAGGCTGAGATTCTTGCCGTTAGGTACCTGATCCGAGCCGATCGAGCCCGCATCGACAAAGCCGACCAAGCCCCAGGTCTGACCGATCTTACGGCGCAATTCCACCGAGGCTTCGACCAGGGACAGACCTCCCTTCGGCGTATTGTCCGCGTAACGGGGACCAATGGCTTGATAGGTGTAACCGCGCACAGACCCGCCGCCACCGGAATAGAACCGCCGGGATGCCGGAACATCAGGAATAGCACCCCCGAGAATGGCTCCCACCTTCAGGCGGCCAGCGAGCACTGTCCGCCCCTTAGGGTCAAAGGGAAAATAGCCGGTGCCCTGACCTTGGACCTTTAGATAGGGCAAGGTGGAGTCGCCGCTGATCAGGGTCGGCTCCACCCGGGCCTCGACCCGCCATCCACGTTTTGGATCCAGAGGATCATCGGACCGATCCAGGGCCATGGCCCCCAGGAGAGAGGCCGCAATCTGCGACCGCCCGAGGCGGGTCAGTGTACCGGCTGAAATTTCCCGTGTTCGGCTGTAATCCAAGGAGGTGCCGAACGTAACATACGAGGTCCGCTCAAACTTGCGCTCAAGATCGAGGCTCGCACCGACACCGGTCTCTTGATAGGCCGAGGTCAGCTGCTGATAGACAAAGGTCGATCCCTTGATGGTCTGTCGAGCCCGTTGCCAGTGTGGCAGGCTGACATCGACCCCGAGCCGACTGTCAATTTTCGAGGCTCGCGCAAACACCGACAGAGTGTCACCCCGTCGAAATTGATTGAATCGGGTCCAGCGTGCGTCACCACCAGTCCCCTCACTGGTGGAATAGCTGGCCCCCAGTTCCAGCCGTCGATAGGCCCGATCCGCCAGACTGACAATGACCGGTCGTAGGCCCGATGCCTCGGCCTGATCCTTGCCCGCCAGGGCCACAGTGACCGAGTCATAGACCCCGGTATCCAGTAAGCTGCGCTCAAGCTCGCCGACCTGATCGGGATCATAGACGGCTCCGGCCTTCCATGGGGCGAGATGACGAAGCCATTTCGGATCGGTTTTCGTGGTTCCGGTTAGACTTAAACCGCCCAAATGGACCAGATCGCCCGCCGCGATTCTGAATTCGGGTCGGACACTCTGATCGGCATGATCGACTACGACGGCCCGGGGCATGGCGACCACGTCAGCATAGCCCCGCTTTTGAACGGCCGCCACAATCCGCCCCTCTGCACTCACCACGTCGGCGGCGCGACCGGCTTGTCCGTCGGCCAGGCCGGTTACGGCCTCTGCCGCCCTTTGAACTGCTTGAGCAGGCGGGGTGTCCACCCAGTCGATCTGAGGATCGGCGATTCGGAATCGGGGACCCAGAGTAACCTTTACGATCGGGTGGGAAGGTTCGGTCTCTGTCACAGTCGGCTCGACATCACCGGCGTAATAGCCTCGGATCTTAGAACAGCCTCGGCACTTTCGGCTGCCTCCCGGGCCCGGCGGCGCGCCTCAAATCGACTGCTGATCGGGCGATCTGTCTCGCCGATCGCCTCGACAAGTTTGGTCTTCAGCGCCGCTTTCATGGCCCCTTCCACCGTCGCCTTAGGCTGAGCCGCCATAGCTGCCTCGGTAGCAACCTGCGTGCAGAGGGCCGCAAGGGCGGCACCAGCAAAAGCCAGTCGTCCCAAAGTCAAAATCCTTATGCGCCCCAAACAAGGTTTAGCGCGTGGAGACAGGTTATGTCACCCGACTGTGAGTGGCTTGGTGCTTTTCTTCTGGGCAGAAGCCTGCCCAAATGATAGGCGCCCGAGACCTAGAGCCCTGTCTCGGGCGAATTTCCCGGTCGGGACGCGGCGCGGTTTCTAAAGTCGGCTCGCAGTTTGCGGGAGGCGAGTTCACGGTGGGGTACAGGGTGGCGATAGCAGGACGGTCAAACGCGGATTCCACGCCTCTGCCTTATGACGAAATGCTCACGGCCGAAGGGCATGTCCGACCGCACTACAAAGCTCTGGACATGAGGGTCGCCGCCTTGGGTGATCAGGAACTGGCTGACCGGCAACGGACCTTGGAACGGTTCTTCCTCCTGCAGGGCATTACCTTCACGGTCTATGGCGGGGAGAGTTCCACGGAGCGGATTATTCCCACCGACCTCCTGCCACGCATTATTCCGGCGGAAGAGTGGGCTGTGGTTGAAGCGGGCCTGACCCAGCGTCTGCGTGCGCTCAACATGTTCTTGGCCGACATCTATGGGGCCCAGCAGATTTTGATGGACGGGGTGGTACCCCGTGACCTCGTGCTGTCGGCCCCCTCTTATCGTCGGGAGATGCAGAACCTGTTTGTCCCGCATAAGGCCTATGCCAATGTCTGCGGCAGCGACCTAATCCGGCGGCCTGATGGGGCGTTTGCGGTCCTGGAAGACAATCTGCGGGTGCCGTCCGGGGTCTCCTACATGCTGGCCAACCGCGAAGCCTCGAAACGCACCTTCCCCGGCACATTCCGTCTGGCTGGGGTCCGCGCCATCGACCGCTATCCTGATATGCTGCTTTCGACACTCAAGGGCATGGCCGCAGACTGGCGGCCAAATCCTCAGGTCGTCGTTTTGACCCCGGGTGTTTATAATTCCGCCTATTATGAACACGCCTATCTGGCGCGTTTGATGGGCGCACCCCTGGTCGAGGGCCGCGATCTCGTGGTCCATGACAATATGGTCTATATGCGAACCACCACCGGCCTGCGGCGGATTGATGTGATCTATCGTCGGGTGGATGATGACTTCATAGATCCCTTAACCTTCCGTCGGGACTCAAGCTTAGGGGTCGCAGGCCTGTTCAATGCCTATCGCGCCGGCAATGTTGTAATCTGCAATGCCCCCGGAACCGGCGTGGCCGACGACAAGGCCGTCTATGCCTACGTTCCTGAAATTATTAAATACTATCTGGGCGAGGATGCCATTCTGCCGAATATAGAAACCTATTTGTGTCGCGAACCCGCCCAGCTGAGCCATGTTCTGGCCAATTTGGACAAGCTGGTGGTCAAGGCGGTCGGGGCCTCAGGTGGCTATGGAATGCTGATAGGTCCGCACGCCGGGGCCAAGGAACGCGCGGACTTCGCCGAGGCCATCAAGGCCGACCCAGCTAATTATATCGCCCAGCCCACCATCCAGCTTTCCACAGCGCCCTGCCTGATCGACGGGACCATAGATGCCCGCCATGTGGACCTGCGGCCCTTCATCCTGTCGGGGGAAAAGATTGTCGTAACCCCAGGTGCCCTTACCCGGGTAGCCCTGAAAAAGGGCTCGCTTGTGGTCAATTCCAGCCAAGGTGGAGGGTCTAAGGACACATGGATTCTCGGCGCTGAGGAGGTCCGGCCATGATGCTCGCCCGGGTTGCCGACAGCCTCTATTGGATCGGACGTTATGTTGAACGCGCCGAGCATATGTGTCGCCTGTCGGACGTCATGCTCAACGCCACCCTGGATCGCACCGATGCCGCCGCCCAGGTGACACGCATCGTTCAGACCTCCGTCGGTGATCCAGACAGCGACGATGTGATGACACCCTATGAGATGGCCCGGTCTCTGGCCCTGAACCGCGAGGATGCCGGTTCGATCACCACCTCTCTATCCCGAGCCCGAGAAAACGCTCGCCAAGTCCGCGACCAGATCACCACAGAAACCTGGGAGCGATTGAACCTGATCTATTTGAGGGTAACTGGTCCCGGCGCGGCCAAGACCTTTGAAGACGGATCTTCGAGCTTTCTCAATGAGATAATTTCCGATCTGCACATGTTCAAGGGCGCAGCAGACGCCACTATGAGCCATGGCGAAGGCTGGGGGTTTCTGATGCTGGGGGTCTATCTGGAACGGGCCCAATTGATCGCCCGATTGCTGAAGGTGTGTTTCGGCGACGAAAAGCAGCCACCCGTGACCGATCACTCGGCCCTCACCAGCTTGCTGCGCATGGGCTGTGCGCTCGAACCTTATCTGCGACGCTATACCGCCGACATCCAACCCAAATTGATCCTCGAATTCCTAATGTTTGATGCAGATTTTCCAAGATCCCTTCGCTTTACCACCAGCCGGATCGCCGAACATCTGGCCGGACTGAGCGGCTATGTGGACCATTCCAGTCATTCAGGCCCCGAGCGATTTGCCGGGCGTTTGAAGGCACGGCTGCAATATGCCGATGTGGAAAACCTGCAAATCCGCGACGCCAGTCCCATGGTCGGCACCGTGCTGGATGAATGCGCCGCCATCCACTCGGCGATTTACGATACCTTCGTCGCCTATTCCCTTGAAATGCGGCTTCCGGCCTAGGACCTGAAAACATGCTTCTCGAGGTCCGCCATCTGACCGAATATCACTATGCCGACCCCGTGCGCGAGAGCGTCATGGAGGTATGGATGCAACCTCAAAAGAGTGCGTCCCAGAGACTGGTGGCCTTTGAACTGGAACTCGATCCAGCCGCCCAGTTATTTTCCTACGGCGATGCGTTTGGAAATGCGGTCTACCATTTCGATGTGCCGCAGCCCCATTCCAAGCTCTCCATTGTCGCACGGTCGACCGTGGAAACCCAAGCCGCCGCCCCCCTCCCCGAGGCCCTGGACATGGGCGAATGGGACAGGCTCAAGAGCGATTTCGTGCGGGGCGAAAACTTTGACTTCCTGCGCCATCGCGGCTTTGCCATTGAGACCGATGCCCTGACCAATTTCGTGATGGAGCAAGGCATTGACCGGCTTCGGGCCCGTGACCCCCTGACGGCGGTGCGCCGGATGTCCGAAATCATTTACCAATCTTTCGCTTATGAGGCCGGAGTGACCGATGCCGAAAGTCCCATTGATCTGGCCCTGAGCGTCAAGCGCGGGGTTTGCCAGGACTTTACCCACATTATGATCGCCATCTGCCGCGCCTGGGGAATCCCTGCGCGCTATGTGTCCGGCTATCTGTTCACTGACCGTCAGCACGGGGATCGCTCAGACCCGGAAGCAACCCATGCCTGGGTTGAAGTTTTTCTGCCCTCTACCCGTTGGATCGGCTTAGACCCAACAAATAATGTGATGGCCGGCGAGCGGCACATCGCCTGCGCCGTGGGGCGAGACTATAACGATGTTCCTCCATCCCGGGGCGTCTATAAGGGTGAGTCCGACAGTCAACTGGCCGTCGCCGTTTCGGTAGGACGCGCCCGGGCCGCCCACAGCGAGCCGGAATTCATCCGTGTCGCCCAGCCGACCTTTAACCGAACAGGCCGTCGCCGCCCAGTTCCCGGCGGCATGAACTCTGACCAACAGCAGCAGCAACAGTAAGAAGCTAATGCAC
The DNA here is from genome assembly GCA_002221445.1 of Phenylobacterium zucineum. Classification (GTDB taxonomy): domain Bacteria; phylum Pseudomonadota; class Alphaproteobacteria; order Caulobacterales; family Caulobacteraceae; genus Phenylobacterium; species Phenylobacterium zucineum_B. Next base: position 13,250 of record NMUI01000043.1, read on the forward strand.
GGCTGAATAGCCTGGGACGAACCGGTCTCGACCCGGCTGGGCGGAATTAATCGGGCGTATATGTCCGATTTTTCTTGATATTAGGGCTAATATTCCCAATTCTAAGTCAATGAACCGTGAGCAATTCATCCGCGCCCTGCGGTCCTATTGCAAGGCGAATGGCCTGGAGCCTCCACGCTTTGACCCCCGTCATGGCAAGGGTGGTCATGGCAGAATTGTCATTGGCGACAAATTCTCAACCATTCCCAGTGGGGAACTCAAGACAGGCACCCTCGACGCCATACTGAAACAACTTGGACTACCGAAGTCGGCAGTTTGAGGCCTATTTTTGGAAACAACATGAAACAGTACTCTTATGTCGCTTTCATTAGTCAAACCTCCCCAGGCGACTTCATCGTGACCTTCCCGGATGTACCTGAAGCAATCACCCAGGGCGACACCCTGGAAGAGGCCTACTCAAACGCCAGCGACGCGTTAAGTGCCGCTCTGGAGGGTTATCTTGAATTCGGCCGAGAATTCCCCAATGCCATTCCGCCGCCTGAGCCCGAGATGATGCAGCTTGGGCATCATTCTGTCCTTGTTGCGGTCGAGCCAGCTGTCGCGGCGCGCGCAATGCTCACCCATGCCATGAAGGCACAAGGATTGACCAAGGTTGGCTTAGCCGCCCGCCTTAAACGGGATGAAAAGGTCGTGCGACGCATTCTGGCGGGCAAGGGAGCGAGCCTAGATCTAACCCTGGAAGCCTTGCGAGCGGTCGGGCTGCGGCCAGGTTTGTTCGCTTAAGACGGGTACAAAGAGTCGGCCTGCTGGGTCTGTGCCGCCATATTACTCGATCCCGTCGTCACCACTGCGGTGCCAGCAAGATAGATCTAAACCGGCGGAAACAGTGCCCCGCAATCAGCCAGCCTCAAGAGGTAAGCGCTGCCAGTCACGGATTGGTAGGCCGGGTGGGGATCGAACCCACGACCACTCGATTAAAAGTCGGGTGCTCTACCGCTGAGCTACCGGCCCTTGGCGCGGCGCAGGAGGTGCGCCGGGCGAAGCGGCGCGGACCATAGGGCCGGGGGGATGTCGGGGCAAGGGTCTAAGGAAAAACATCGGCAGCGTCATAACCTGTCCCGGAACCCGTTTAGCCCTTCGGAACGGGGATACGACCCGGTCCGCCCCGATTCAGTTTCGCTGGCGCTCGCGGAAGTCTTTGACGAAGGCGGCAAACCGTCCTTCCGAAATCGCCGCCCGCATGGCCGCTGTCAGGGCCTGGAAGAAGGCGATATTGTGCCAGGACAGCAGGACTTGACTGAGAATCTCCTCAGACTTCACTAGGTGATGCAGGTAAGCCTTGGAATAGTGGCTTGAGGCTGGGCAATCCGACGCCGGATCAAGGGGGGTGTCGTCCTCGGCAAGTCGCGCGTTTTTGAGATTAACCGACCCCTCCCAGGTCCAGGCCTGGCCGTGGCGGCCTGATCGGGTGGGTAAGACGCAGTCGAACATGTCGATCCCCCGGGCGACCGCCTCCACCAGGTCGATAGGCTTACCGACCCCCATGAGGTAGCGGGGCCGATCTGTTGGCAGCATGGCTGGCGCATAGTCCAGAACCTCGCACATGGCCTCGTGCCCCTCGCCCACGGCCAGGCCGCCCAGGGCATAGCCATCAAAGCCGATCTCTATCAGCCGGTCGGCGGATTCCTGCCGCAGGGCCTTGAAGGTAGACCCCTGCTGGATGCCAAACAGAGCCTGGGCGGGCCGTTCGCCGAAGGCGGTCTTGGACCGGGCCCCCCAACGGGCCGAAAGCTGCATCGCCGCTGCCGCTGCCGGGGCCTCAGCGGGCCAGGCGACACACTGGTCCAGCTGCATCACAATATCAGAACCCAGGTGTTCGGCCTGGATCTCAATGGACCGCTCCGGAGTCATGATGTGTTTTGAGCCGTCTATATGACTCTGAAAGGCCACGGCCTCCTCCGTTACCTTGGCGATTTTGGACAAGGACATGACCTGGAAACCGCCGGAATCTGTGAGGATTGGCTTCTCCCACCGCATGAATCTATGCAGCCCGCCGAGCCTCGCGACGCGCTCCGCCCCTGGCCGCAGCATCAGGTGGTAGGTATTACCCAAAATGATGTCAGCACCGGTAGAGGCAACCTGATCGACCGTGAGAGCCTTGACGGTGGCCGCCGTCCCCACGGGCATAAACGCTGGCGTGCGAATGTCCCCACGGGCCGTTTTCAGAACCCCTGTGCGGGCAACACCGTCCGTAGCTGAGATTTCGAACGGGAAGGCTGTCATGGCTCAAGCCCTCCAAAGCAGGCTTGAATCGCCATAGGAATAGAACCGATAGCCGGTGTCGATAGCCCGGCGATAGGCCTCCCGCATGACTTCAAGACCCGCAAAGGCACTCACCAGCATGAACAGAGTCGATTTGGGCAGGTGAAAATTGGTCATCAGCCCGTCAACAGCCCGAAACCGATAGCCGGGGGTGATGAAAATAGCCGTCTCATCGGCAAAAGGGTGAACGCGGCCATCTTGATCCGCCGCACTTTCGATCAGACGCAGGGAGGTGGTCCCCACACAGACCACCCGACCACCAGCCGCGCGCGCCGCGTTGATCGTATCGGCAGTTGCCGAGGTCACTTCACCATATTCGGCGTGCATTTTGTGGGTCGCGATGTCATCGACCTTTACCGGCAGGAAGGTCCCGGCCCCCACATGCAGGCGGACGAAGGCAAGGTGGACGCCCAAGGCTTCGATCTGCGCCAAAAGGGACGGCGTAAAGTGCAAACCGGCTGTCGGGGCCGCCACAGACCCGTCGGCTGCCGCATAGACAGTTTGATAGTCCGCCTTGTCCCTCTGGTCCTGGGGGCGTTTGGCGGCGATATAAGGCGGCAGAGGCATGACACCGATCTCCGCCACCGCCAGATCCAGGGCTAGGCCGGACAAACTGAAGTTGAGGACCACCTCCCCGCCTTCGCGCTTCTCGACGACACTGGCCGTAAGACAGCCGCCGAAGACCAGATCATCACCGGGTGAAAGCCGCTTACCCGGACGCATGAAAGCGCTCCAGGTGTCGGGTGCCAGCCGCTGGTGTAATGTGGCCTCAGTCCTGATTTCGGATGCCCCCCGGATGCGCGTTGCACTCATTCGGGCTGGAATAACCCGGGTGTCATTGAGCACCAGCACATCCCCGGCCCGCAATTGTGACGGCAGATCCGAAACCCTAAGATCTGCCCACCGGGCACCGGGGCGCACCAACAGCATACGGGCCGAATCCCTCGGCTCGGCGGGCCGAAGGGCAATGGCGGTCTCTGGCAGGTCAAAATCAAAGTCGGAGAGTTGCATGGGCCGCACCCGCCCCAGCCCCAACCTTAAGCGTCCGCAGCGACCTTCATGGACAGGATGCGCCCCGGAGACCTCGGCGGTTCGCCGGTCGGCAGGGCATCCACATGTTCCATGCCTTCGATCACTTCGCCCCAGACCGTGTACTGGCCATCGAGGAAGGTGGCATCGTCGAAGCAGATGAAGAACTGGCTATTGGCTGAGTTGGGATTAGCCGTCCGGGCCATGGAGCACACGCCACGAATATGCGGCTCACGGGAAAATTCTGCAGGTAGGTTCGGCTTGGACGAGCCTGAAGTTCCCGTCCCGGTCGGATCGCCGCCCTGGGCCATGAAACCTGGTATGACCCGGTGGAAGACGACTCCGTCATAAAACCCCTCCCGGGCCAGATCCTTTATCCGTGCCACGTGCTGTGGGGCGAGGTCCGGCCGGAGCTTGATGGCGACCGTTCCAGCTTCAAGGGCCATGTGAATTGTGTTTTCGGGATCCATCACTTTACCTCCGATGGGATTTGAATGGCACAGGCCGTGAAATCGGCCCCCATTTGATTGCGAACCTGAGCCACCTCTGCGGCAAACCAGGCACTGTGCGGATCAATGACCCTGATCTTCGGTCGCGTCGCCGCAGGCATGTCGGCCAGAATCTGAACCTTCACCATCTTGTCCCGGGGCTCATCAACAGGTTCTCCCGTCTTGATAGCGCGGATGGCATCCAACCCTGAAATCATTCGACCAAAGGCTGTGTAGCGTTTCTCCAAGGATGGATAGGCTTGGCGCATCAGGAAAAACTGGCTGTTGGCACTATCGGGGTCTCCCCCCGCGCCATGCCCGCGACACCGGGACAATAGAGCGCCCACCCGGACACCTTATTATCCGCCGTCATGGCCATCAGCATACTGCTTTGGGTCATGACCGGCAAAGCGCCGATAAATCCGATATCGGCCACGGTCTGATCGGCCACCTGAACAAATGGGGTCTGGACCCCACGCCGGAAGGTGAATTCTGCGGCGAGATCGGGCTGGTCAGAACCACCGGTTCCGTCCTCCTTGGGGTCACCGGTCTGAGCCATGAACAGGTCGATTACTCGGAAAAAACTGCGCCCGTCATAGAATCCTTGGCGAGTAAGTCCCTTCACCCGTTCAACGTGTTTTGGAGCAACTTCCGGACTCAATTCAACGACAATCCGCCCCTTGGTGGTATCAATTACCATCAGGTTTTCGGGATCCGGGGTCCGCCAATCCCCGGCGGCCGGAGGACCGATTGAGGCTGCTGGGGGCATGGGCGGGGGCGGGGCAGCGCAGGCGGCACCAGAAAGAGTCAGGGCCACGAGCGCCGCGATGGAAACATTTCGGATCATGGGTTCACTCAAGGAGGAAACGGAAACAGATGCAGACCCTGATGCCGGACTTCAGCCGTTTTGTGGCGAGGTGCGCCCGACCTTAGCCAATAGGGCTTCTCTCACCCGGGGGCTGACAAACTTGCTGACATCCCCTCCGAGTAAGGCGATTTCCTTGACGAGTTTCGAGGCAATGGCCTGATGTCGCGGGTCAGCCATCAGAAAGACCGTCTCAATTTCCCGATCCAGTTGCTGATTCATAGCCGTCATCTGGAATTCGAATTCGAAGTCCGCCACGGCCCGCAAGCCGCGAACGATTACACTAGCACCGATGTGTCGGGCAAAGTGCATGGTCAAGCCTTCGTAGGGCATGACGACGACTTCCGTATTGCCGACCAGGGCCGCCGCTTCGGCTTCGACAATGGCGACCCGTTCCGCCAGGGTGAACATGGGTCCTTTGCCGGTATTGATCGCCACACCGAGGACCAGCTTGTCCACCAGTTTGACGGCGCGACCGATAATATCGATGTGACCATTGTGGATGGGGTCAAAGGTCCCCGGATAAAACCCAATGCGGGTCGCCATGTGTCCTGATCCCCAACCGGCTCTTATTTGGCGTTTCGCCGGGCTTGGGCTGATTGGCAAGCGCAAACTTACCAATCGCGAACACGATTATGCGTTTGAAGCTCCGGGTTCATCGCCGGATTCGTCGGCAATACTCTCTGCAGCGCCATCTCCGCCCTGATCTGCAAGCCTTTCCACCGAGACGACGTGCTCATCCTGTGCCGTCCGGAAAATCGTCACGCCCTGGCTATTTCGGCCCACGACCCTGACTTGGGACACAGGGGTTCTGATCAATTGGCCCTGATCCGTCACCAGCAGGATCTCATCATGTTCATCCACAGGGAAGGATGCAGCGAGACGTCCTCCCTTCTTCGACAAATCCTGAGCCAGCAAACCCTGCCCGCCCCGTCCTGTGCGACGGAATTCATAGGCGGACGTCCGTTTACCGAACCCCTCAGTGGAGACGGTCAGAATCTGTTCCTCAGCCGCACCAAGCTCGGCGATCCGCTCCAAGCTAAGGGAAACCAGATCGTCACCCTCTGCCTCATCCTCGTCCACCCCAGCCGGGCCTTCGTCCACCTCACCGGATTCTGCGCCAAGGGCCGCCCGGCGCATGGCATTGGCGTGCTTTATATAGGCCGAACGTTCGGCTGCTGTCGCATCCACTGATCGCAGAACGGCCATAGAGATGACCCGATCAGTTTCAGCCAGTCGAATGCCACGCACCCCAGTCGATTCTCGTCCGGCGAATACCCGGACTTCCTCGGTCGCAAAGCGGATGCAGCGCCCAAGTGCCGTGGTCAGCAGAATGTCGTTCTGCGCCGCATTACAAAGGCCGACACCAATGATGGAGTCGCCGTCGTCCAGCTTCATAGCAATCTTGCCATTGCGGTTAATCTGCACAAAATCGGACAGCTTGTTCCGCCGCACACCGCCGGACTGAGTGGCAAACATAACATCAAACCGATCCCACGTGGCCTCATCCTCCGGCAAGGGCAGGATGGAGGTCATGGTTTCACCGGGTTCAATCGGGAACAAATTGATAAAGGCCTTGCCCCGCGATGTCGGCGTACCCACCGGCAGACGCCACACCTTCAGCTTGTAGACCTTGCCCCCGGACGAGAAGAACAGCATGGGGGTGTGGGTCGAGGCAGAGAAGACCCGGGTGACCGCATCCTCATCCTTGGTCGACATTCCAGACCGTCCCTTGCCGCCCCGGTGCTGGGTCCGATAGGTGACAAGCGGTGTCCGTTTCACATAACCGCCATGGGTCACGGTGATGACCATGTCTTCCCGGGCGATGAGGTCTTCGTCTTCTACATCGGCGTCACCATCGACGATTTCCGTGTGTCGCGGCACGGCATAGGCATCACGAACCTCCACCAGTTCAGACCGCACAATCGCCATGATATTTTCACGGGACGACAGGGTGGTCAGGTGGCCCTGGATCAGATCAGCCAGGCTGCGCGCCTCGCCAAAGATTTCATCCCGGCCAAGACCGGTCAGGCGCGAAAGGGTCAGGGCCAGAATGGCCCTGGACTGTTCATCGGTCAGGCGGATATTGCTCCCTTCGACCACAAAGCTGCGAGGATCGGCGATCAGCTCGACCAGGGGCAGCATATCCCCCGCCGGCCAATCACGCGCCACCAGCCGCTCGCGGGCCTCAGCCGGATCCTTTGACGACCGAATAATGTGAATGAACTCATCGATATTGGCCACAGCAATAGCCAAGCCTACCAGGACATGGCCGCGATCCCGTGCCTTGCTGAGCTCAAACTTGATCCGCCGAACCACGACCTCTTCGCGGAAGTCAACAAACGCCGTGATCATGTCCAGCAGGCCCATCTGTCGCGGACGACCACGATCCAGGGCCAACATATTGACCCCAAACGAACTCTGCAGAGGGGTGAAGCGATAGAGCTGGTTCAGAACCACATCGGCCGAAGCATCGCGCTTAAGCTCAACCACCACCCGCATACCGTCGCGATCACTTTCGTCCCGCAGATCTGAAACGCCCTCAATACGCTTTTCACGCACCAATTCGGCAATCCGTTCAACCAGGGAGGCCTTATTCACCTGGAATGGAATAGCGGTAATAACAATGGCCTCGCGATCCTTACGAATGTCTTCCACCGCAGCCTTACCGCGAATGACCACCGGGCCGCGCCCGGTCCTCAGGGCATTGCGGGCACCGGTCCGGCCAATGATCTCGCCACCCGTGGGGAAATCGGGTCCCGGCACGATATCGAGCAGCCGCTCCAGGCCGATTTCGTGATCATCCACATAGGCCAAGCAGGCATCGACAATTTCTCCCAGATTGTGTGGCGGTATATTGGTTGCCATACCGACGGCAATGCCCCCGGCCCCATTCACCAAGAGGTTGGGGATCCGTGAAGGCAGGACCACCGGCTCGGACTCCGAGCCGTCATAATTTTCTTTGAAGTCGACCGTGTCCTTGTCCAGATCCGCCAGGATCGACATAGAAGCCTTGGTCAAGCGGCATTCTGTATAGCGCATGGCAGCCGGCGGGTCATTGTCCACCGATCCAAAATTGCCCTGACCATCGATCAGCAGCAAACCCATGGAAAAGGGCTGCGCCATGCGCACCAGGGTATCGTAGATCGCGACATCCCCATGCGGGTGGTATTTACCCATAACATCGCCGACAACCCGGGCTGATTTCACATAAGAACGGTCAGGTGTATGACCCTGCTCATTCATGGAAAACAGGATACGCCTGTGAACGGGCTTAAGGCCGTCGCGAACGTCAGGCAAAGCCCGGCTGACGATAACGCTCATGGCATAATCGAGGTAGGAGCGCCTCAGCTCGTCCTCAATTGCGATAGGGGCGATGCCCCCCGAACGACCGTCCTGCGACGGGGTATTTTGATCATCACTCAAGGGAAAGATAAGCCCTTAGAATCGGACAGAAATTCGTCTTCCCCTGTTAGCATTCCACGCCTTGAAAAACCAACAGGACTCCAGCAGAAGGCCAATTCATCCACAGACCATCATCGTCACCCAACGGTCACCGGGCATAACGGGGGGACAAGGTCGTTGAGATAGTTTGGTCGTTTAGAATGGGATTTCGTCGTCCAGATCGGCGGAAAAATCTTCCCTCGGGCCAGAACCTAGGTTCGCACGACTGCCGCTAAAGCTGCTACCGGCTCCAGCATAGTCGCCAGCGTCACGTCCGCCCGCGGCCTCATCACCGCCACCGCGACCGCCGAGCATGGTCAATTCCCCGCGGAATTTCTGTAAAACGATTTCGGTCGAAAACTTTTCCACACCGGATTGATCTGTCCACTTCCGGGTCTGAATTGACCCTTCAATATAAACTGTCGAACCCTTGCGCAGATAATTCTCCGCTACTTTTACGAGATTCTCGTTGAAGATCACCACCCTGTGCCACTCGGTTTTTCCTTGCGCTCACCAGAGGTGCGGTCACGCCAAGATTCTGACGTCGCTATCCGCAGATTGGCGACACGATCGCCAGAGCCGAGGCTGCGAATTTCAGGATCAGCGCCAAGATTGCCGACCAAAATGACTTTATTGACGCTGCCCGCCATGAGTTTTCCCGTCGTGTCCATGATTTAAGGAGATTAGGCTAACCAAGGATCGTCGCCCGATCAACCCAAATGTTCTATCTTCGTTCCGATACGAAAAGATA
>NMUI01000288.1 GCA_002221445.1 Phenylobacterium zucineum
TTTCTGACATCTCGACTCCAGTTTAATCTGCGGTTGCGTTGAGCTCGCCCTTGGCTAGGCGAACCTGAATCTTTGAGCCCTTGGCCACCTTGCTGGCATCAACCAGCACGGTTCCGTCGGCATTCCTAACCACCGAGTAGCCGCGGTCAAGGGTTCCTTGTGGCGAAAGGTTGCGCAGCGCCTGAGCCTGTAGCGCCAGTTCGGCAGAGCTGCGTTCGAGCCTGGTTTCGACGCGAATGCGTAGGTCATCCACGGTGCGTTCTAGGCGTTCGGCGCTGTCGTCCAGGAAGGCAAATGGGTTGGCCAGCACAGGCCGGGTTTTAAGCTGCGAAATCATCGAGGCCTGGTTGTCGAGCCAGTGGTTCAGGCGCACGCCCATGCGCACAAGCGCCTCGGCAACGAACGCGCGCTCGGAGATGATGTCGGGCACTACTCGCTTGGCAGCATCGGTGGGCGTGGATGCACGCAAGTCGGCCACGTCATCGAGCAGTGGGCGATCGTTCTCGTGGCCGATGGCCGAAACAATAGGCGTAGATGCAGCCGCAGCGGCACGCAAGATGGTCTCATCGCTGAAGGCGATCAGGTCGAGGAAGGCGCCGCCTCCGCGCGCGATGATGATGACGTCAACCTCGGGGTCGGCGTCAAGTTCGGCAATGGCCTTGACCACCGCAGGTGCGCATCCGTCACCCTGAACCGGCGTATTGATGACCCGAAACTCAACCTCGGGCCAGCGCAATTGGGCGTTAGTTAAAACGTCCTTTTCGGCGTCTGAGTTTTGCCCCGTGATTAGGCCGATCTTGTTGGGCAAGAAGGGTATGGGCTTACGCTTCGAAGGGTCGATCAGACCCTCTGCGGTTAGCTTGGCGCGCAGTTCTTCGAGTTTCGCAAGTAGATCACCGAGGCCTACCTTGCGAATAGACGTGACCCGTAGCGATATCTTGCCGCTGGGAACGTAGTAGTCCATAAGGCCTGAGACCACGACTCGGTCGCCGTCTTGGAAATCTTCGGTTGCCCGGTCAAGGACACCCGCGAAGATTGTGAGCTCTAGGCTTGCGCTTCCGTTTAGATCTTTTAGCGCAGGGTAGGCATGGCCGCTAAAGTTTCGCTTGAATTTGACCAGTTCACCCTCGACCCAGGCATTAGGCCAGCCCTTTACAGCCTTCGAAAGGCGTTCATTGAAGTCTTGAACCGAATACGGCGTCTGCTCGCTACTCAGCCCGTTGGCTGCTGCTGGAGCTTCGTCGTTCATGGTCTTACCTAACGGCGTGATGCGCTGTGGCTCACGCTTAGAATTATGGGGTGACTGACTTCAAGGATACCGCCACCCACCGACAGAGCAGCGGGGGCAAGCGGGTTCTACTCGCAGCTCCGCGTGGTTATTGCGCTGGCGTCGACCGAGCCGTGATCGCGGTCGAGAAAGCCCTTGAACACTATGGCGCACCGGTTTACGTTCGCAAACAGATTGTGCACAACAAGCACGTCGTTGCTTCGCTAGAGACCCGTGGCGCGGTGTTTGTCGACGAGGTCGATCAGGTGCCCGAGGGTAGCATCCTGGTGTTTTCGGCTCACGGCGTATCGCCTGCCGTAGTTGCCGCCGCCGAGGCGCGAAACCTCAACACGATTGACGCCACTTGCCCGCTCGTCACGAAGGTTCACCGCGAGGTTCAGCGCTTTGCTAGAGACGACTACGACATTCTGCTTATCGGCCACGAGGGGCACGAAGAGGTCGAGGGTACCGCCGGTGAGGCTCCAGAGATCGTTCAGCTGGTAGACAAGGATGACTCGATTGAGCGCGTAAAGGTGCGCGACCCGAAAAAGCTGATCTGGCTTTCGCAGACCACGCTCTCGGTCGATGAGACCATGCAGACGGTGGTGAAGTTGCGCGAGAAGTTTCCGACACTGCAAAACCCGCCGAGCGACGACATCTGCTACGCGACACAGAACCGTCAGGTTGCCATCAAGAAAGTTGGTGCGCAGAGCGACCTAGTGATCGTGGTCGGCTCGTCCAACTCCTCAAACACTGTGCGACTCGTTGAGGTCGCGCTCGAGGCTGGCGCCAAGGCTTCGTACCGCGTTGACTTTGCATCCGAGATTCAGAATGCCTGGTTCGAGGGCGTTGAGACCGTTGGTGTCTCATCGGGCGCGTCAGTTCCGGAGGAGCTCGTGAATGACGTGCTCGACCTGCTGGCCACCAAAGGGTTTGGCGACGTTCGCACCGTGCAGACCGCCGAAGAAGACGTACAGTTCTCGTTGCCAAAGGAGCTTCGCAAAGACCTTAAGGCCGCTGGCGAGGTGGTCGACAACAAGGTGAAACGCTAGTTGCAAGCAAAAACCCCATCCGATTGGATGGGGTTTCTGTTTGTTTGAGTCTTAGAGCGACATCGAGTTGCCGTGCGAGCCGAGCTCCTTGGTGGCCTCGACCACGCGTGCCGACATGCCGGCCTCGCCGATCTTGCCCCAGGCGCGTGGGTCATATGCCTTCTTGTTGCCGACCTCGCCGTCAACCTTGAGAACGCCGTCGTAGTTGGTGAACATGTGTGCCGCGATTGGGCGGGTGAATGCGTACTGCAGGTCGGTGTCGATGTTCATCTTGATGACACCGTGACGAACTGCCTCGGCGA
>NMUI01000289.1 GCA_002221445.1 Phenylobacterium zucineum
ATGGAGTTCGTCCAGTTCCACCCCACCGGCATTTATGGAGCGGGCTGCCTCATTACCGAAGGGGCCCGAGGCGAGGGCGGCTACCTCACCAATTCTGAAGGCGAGCGTTTCATGGAGCGCTATGCGCCGAGCGTGAAGGACCTAGCCCCCCGGGACATGGTCAGCCGCGCCATGACCATCGAAATCCGCGAAGGCCGGGGCGTGGGTCCGAAGAAGGACCACATCCACCTGCACCTGGACCACCTGGACCCCAAGATCCTACACCAGCGCCTACCGGGCATATCGGAAAGTGCCCGGATCTTTGCGGGCGTTGATGTGACCAAGCAGCCCATCCCGGTCCTGCCGACCGTCCACTATAATATGGGCGGCATTCCCACAAACTTCTATTCCGAGGTGGTGACCAAGGCGGGCAAGGACCCGGACAAGGTGGTTCCTGGCCTGATGGCGGTGGGCGAGGCCGCTTGCGTTTCGGTGCACGGCGCCAACCGCCTGGGCTCGAATTCGCTGATCGATCTGGTGGTGTTCGGGCGGTCGGCCGCCCTTCGCGCCGCTGACACCCTCAAGGCCGGGGCCACCCAGCCGGAGCTGAAGCCAGCCATGACCGACGGCCACCTGGCCCGGTTCGACAAGCTGCGCCACGCCGACGGGGCCACCACCACAGCAGCCCTGCGGCTGGAAATGCAGCAGGTCATGCAGGAAGACGCCGCCGTCTTCCGCACCTCGGAAAGCCTAGCGGGCGGCGTCAAGCGCATGCAGGCCGTCCAGGCCAAGCGGACCGACCTTAAGGTCTCTGACCGCGGCATGATCTGGAATACCGACCTCGTCGAAACCCTGGAGTTTGAAAATCTGGTGGTTCAGGCCATGGTCACCGTGACCAGCGCTCATAACCGCACGGAAAGCCGGGGGGCCCACGCCCACGAGGACTTCCCTGATCGCGACGACAAGACCTGGATGAAGCACACCCTGTCCTGGCTCGACGACAAGACCGGTAAGGTGAAGTTCGACTATCGCCCGGTCCATGACTACACCATGACCAACGACATCGCCCCCATCCCGCCTAAGGCGCGGGTGTACTAGGATGTCAATATGGTCGATGTGATTTCAACTATTGCTGATTTTATCGAGATCGTTTCGGCGATAACAGGCGATCAGAAGTCAGATAATCCAAAACTCGATCGCCTTGATGACAGCATTGTTAAGTCGCTCAGGGACATGTATTTCATGCCAGAAGGTGTCGTCTTTTTGCTTGAAGAGATCGCCGCTGGCCGCAATCCGAATACAGATGACATTGAAAAGATCCTTCCCCGATTCAACGATATGGAATGGAGAGTTGGACAGGCGCTCCATATGTTGGAGTTCGATAGGCTTACTGGAAATCGGGAGATTTCACTCAGGCGAGCGCGGATTCTAAGCCAACTCCGTTATGGCAAAATCAGTCTGCGCAGATCGATTCAGGAATTCTTGAATCATGCCCTCACTGTCGGGAACCAACCGTTACAGGAAACAGCAGAAGAACTCATTCAGGGCATTGTTGCCCTGAATGAACAAATTGAAGCTCTTGAAGAAGCGCACAATCGTCGTGCCCGAAGGTAAGTCATGGTTCAACTCGCCCTGCCGAAGAATTCCCGCGTCCAGAAGGGCCGCCACCACCCGGCACCTGCGGGTGCCGCCAAGGTCAAGACCTTCAAGGTCTATCGCTATGATCCCGAGACCTCGGAAAATCCCCGCTGGGACACCTATGACGTGGACGTCGATGCCTGCGGTCCCATGGTTCTGGACGTTCTGATTCACATCAAGAACACCATGGACCCGACCCTGGCCTTTCGCCGGTCGTGCCGGGAAGGGGTCTGCGGCTCCTGCGCCATGAATGTGGGCGGGCGCAACACCCTGGCCTGCACCCACGGCCATGCGGAGACCCCCGGCGCCGACTGTCAGATCTCACCCCTGCCGTCCATGCCGGTGCTGAAGGACCTGATCCCGGACCTGAGCCACTTTTATGCCCAGTACGCCTCCATCGAGCCCTGGCTGCACACCACCTCGCCGGAACCTCAGCGGGAATGGCTGCAAAGCCCCGAGGACCGGGAAAAGATCGACGGTCTTTATGAGTGCATTCTCTGTGCCTGCTGCACCACCTCCTGCCCCAGCTATTGGTGGAACGGTGAAAAGTATCTGGGCCCAGCGACCCTGCTGCATGCCTATCGCTGGCTGATCGACAGCCGCGATGAAGCCACCGGCGACCGTCTGGACGCCTTGGAAGATCCCTTCAAGCTCTATCGCTGCCAC
>NMUI01000290.1 GCA_002221445.1 Phenylobacterium zucineum
CACGCGATTCAATCAATCTGAAAACGAGTCTAGGGATCTACGGTCTCGATTACAGAAGACACCCGCCGCATTCGTCGCCAGGCCCCGAAGGCATAGACCCCTGCACCGCCCCAGATGAAGACGAAGGACAGAGCCCGCAGTGGGGTGAAGGTCTCGCCCTCGGCCACCCCTATGGCAAAGGCGATGGTCGGGCCGATGAATTGCAGGAAGCCGATGGTCGATAGTGGGATCCGCCGGGCCGCCCAGGAAAACAGCACCAGGGGAACCGCCGTAATCGGCCCCGCCGCCAACAGCCAGAGGGTGTCGGTGGGGGTCAGTCCGAAATGAGCCTTGCCGATGCTAGACAACCAAAGCGCATAGACCAGTCCAGGCACTGCCAGGATCAGGCACTCGATGAACAGGCCGGTCTGGGCGTCGGCGGCAATCTGTTTGCGGACAATGCCATAGCCGCCGAAGGATACCGCCAGAACCAAGGATACCCAGGGCAAGTGGCCGACGGCGACAGCCTGGACCGCCACCCCGATCGCCGCGAGGATCATAGCGGCTATGGCGATCGGGTTCAACGTCTCCCGGAAGAATACAACGCCGGCGGCCATGTTCAGCAGGGGCGTCAGATAATAGCCCAAACTGGTCTCAAGCACCCGGCCTGAATTGACCGCCCAGACATAGAGGGCCCAGTTCGCCCCGATCAGAAGGGCAGAAACCAAGAGCCCGGCGAGCAGGCGGGGATTGCGAAAGACAGCCGGAACCTGGTTCCCCTGGCGCGCCATCAGCACAAACAGCAGGGCGGTGGGAGCCCCCCACATGGAACGATGGGCCAGGATTTCCCAGGACCCCATGCCCAGCCGGTCCATGGCCTGGAAGATCAAAGGGACAAACCCCCAGATCACATAGCAGATGACCCCTGCAAGGAGCGGTGTAGCGGGCTTGTGGTCGGTCATCTCGCAGACACGAGGGATCTCAGGTCAGGGCGGCCTGACGGATCAGGCCCCGCTCGTGCAGCAGCTGGGCGATCTGCACGGCATTCAGCGCCGCGCCCTTCCGCAGATTATCAGCCACCACCCACATGTTGAGCCCGTACTCCACCGTGATGTCATTGCGAATGCGGCTGATGAAGACCGGGAATTCACCCTGGGCTTCTTTCGGCGTGATATAGCCTTTGTCGTTGCGCTGATCGATGACGACAATGCCGGGGCTCTCCCGAAGCAGGTCTCGCGCCTCGTCCTCGTCAAGGGGTTCCCAGAACTCAACATTTACCGCTTCGGAATGGCCGACCATGACCGGCACCCGCACGCAGGTGACGGTGAGCTTGATCTCAGGGTCGATCATCTTGTGGGTTTCATTCCACATCTTGGCTTCTTCATCGGTATAGCCTCATCGTTGAAGGCTCCGATGAAGGGAATGACGTTAAAGGCGATCTGCTTAGGAAATTTCTTGGGCTCGGGCGCGCCGAGGACGAAGACCCCTTTGGTTTGGTCCCACAGCTCGTCCATGCCTTCCTTGCCCGCGCCGGACACCGATTGATAGGTCGACACCACCACCCGCTTGATACGCGCCCGGTCGTGCAGGGGTTTCAACGCCACCACCAGTTGGGCGGTGGAACAGTTGGGATTGGCAATGATGTTCTTGCGGTCCGCCCATTCCACGTCATCAGGGTTCACTTCCGGCACGATGAGGGGCACATCAGGGTCCATGCGGAAGGCCGATGAATTGTCGATGACGATGGGCCCGGCCTCGCCGATCTTGGGCGACCAGATCTTCGAGAAACTGCCGGACACGCTCATCAGCACCAGATCGACGGTGGAGAAATCAAATTGTTCAACATCCTCGCACTTGACGATTTTTTCACCGAAGGAGACCTCCACCCCGATGGATTTGCGGCTGGCGATGGCGTGAATCCGATCCACGGGGAATTCAACTTCCTCAAGGATGTTCAACATTTCGCGGCCCACATTACCTGTGGCCCCAACGACGGCGACGCGATAGCCCATCGTGGTCTCTCCTGATTGAAAAGGAGCGTTCGTCTACGCTCCGGGGCACGCAATTGCAACGGCGCGGGCTCAGGCCGTTTCACTCAGGCGCAGGATTTCCCGCCATTCTTCAGGGCGGACCGGGGAAACCGACAGTCTGCCCTGCCGCAGCATGGCCATGTCCGCCAGGGTCGGGCTGGCCTTCATCCGGACCAGGGTGACCGGACTCTGTAGAGGCCGAACAGGGGCCAGTTCCACAGCGACAAATCGGCCTGTGGGATCTGACGGGTCAGGAAAGGCCGTCCTGATCACTTCGGCAATCCCAACCACCGCCAGGCCTTCCTGCGAATGATAAAAGAACACCTGATCTCCGACCTGCATGGCTTTGAGATGCAGGGCCGCCGCATGGTTGCGAACCCCGTCCCAGACGGTTCGCCCGTCACCAACCAGAGTCTCAAAGCTGTAGGTATTGGGCTCGGATTTCACCAGCCAGCTTGCATCCCCCATCATCACCTCCCAATTTCGGCTCTCAGGTTAACACATTCGATGGCCCAGGTCCGGAAAGACCGGGTTATCAACATGGCTCAACCCTGATCCTTAGGGGCGATTGTTGTGTTGTTTTAACGGTCGAGGGAGACGTAAACATGATCTGGTCCCGCCGGACCCTGTTCGCCGCAGGCCTGTCCCTGGCCGCGCCGTCAGCTCCGGCCGCAGGCCTGAGCGCGAGTCGCCTCAGCTTTTCGGTTTTCCGGGGTGAGGTGAAGGTCGGCGAGCATGTCATGGAGTTCACCGGTGGGCCCTCTGCGCCTGTCGTGACCACCGAGGTCTCACTGCTGGTCAAACTTGGGCCCGTGCCCGTGTATCGCTATCGCCATCACGCCGTCGAACGCTGGGTGGCCGGGCGGTTCGCCAGTCTCGACACCACCACCAATTCAAATGGGAAGCGCGAAAAGGTCATCGCCCGTCGTTCGACCGAAGGCCTGACCCTTGAAACCCTCAAAGGGCCTGTGGCCATCCCACCGACCGCAGCCCCCCTCACCCATTGGAATCCTGAGGCTTTCGGTGGCCCCCTGTTCAATCCGCAGGAAGGTAAATTGCTCAGGGTGTCGGCAACCCGGAAAGGGGCCTCGCAGATCGCTCTGGCCGACGGTCGCCTGGTCAATGCCCAACTCTGGTCAATCCGCGGGGAGACCGAGATTGATGATTGGTATGATGCCGCCGGCGTCTGGACAGGCCTTAAGGGCAAGGTCCAGGACGGGTCGTTCATCGCCTATCGTAGACTTTAGGCGGCTGTGGCTTCCAGAGCCTTCAGGACTGCGTCACCCATCTGCGCCGTCGACAGCCGTCCGCCGAGATCCCGGGTCCGGGCACCTGCCTTAAGGGCACCGACCACGGCGGCCTTAAGGTGATCAGCGGCGGCGGTCTCATTCAGGGACCAGCGCAGGGCCATTTCGAAGGACAGGATCGCCGCCAGGGGATTGGCCACACCCTGCCCGGCAATGTCGGGTGCCGACCCGTGGATCGGTTCATAGAGGCCCGGCGTGCCCGCGACCCCCAGGGCGGCAGAGGGTAACATGCCCAGGGATCCGGTTAACTGAGCCGCGGCGTCGGACAAAATATCGCCGAACAGATTGTCGGTGACCAGGACGTCGAACTGCTTGGGGGCCTTGACGATTTGCATGGCGGCATTGTCGGCCAGGATGTGCTCCAGCCGGACGTCGGCATAGTCGCGCTTGTGCAGGTCTGTAACCACCTCGCGCCAAAGCAGGCCCGAATCCATCACATTGGATTTTTCGGCCGAGTGGACCTTGTTGCGACGGCCCCGGGCCAGTTCGAAGGCCACCCGGGCCACCCGTTCAATCTCTGCGGTGGTATAAACCTGTGTATCCACGGCCCGCCGACCGCCGCCGGGCAGGTCTTCGATAAAACGCGGACTGCCGAAATAAATGCCGCCAGTCAGTTCCCGAACAATCATCAGGTCTAGGCCTTCCACCAGCTCTCGCTTCAGGCTGGAGGCATCAGCCAGGGGCTGAAAACAGAGGGCTGGGCGGAGATTGGCGAAAACTTCCATACCGGCCCGAAGGTTCAGAAGGCCCGCTTCCGGACGTCTGTCCCGGGGCACCCCGGCCCATTGCGGACCACCGACCGCGCCCATCAGCGCCGCCCGGGCCCCCTTGGCGGCGGCCAGGGTTTCTTCGGTTAGCGGAACCCCGTGAGCGTCATAACTACAGCCGCCGAACAGGCGCTCCTCCAGTTTCAGATGCGGGGTCAGGCTCTGCGCCAGCCGGCGAACCTGGGCCGTGACTTCAGGACCGATCCCGTCACCGGGCAGGAGGAGAAGGTCGGTCATGTGCGCTCCAGCCAAGGTTGGTCGAGGGCCCGCTTGGCCTCATAGGTGTTAATCTCGGTTGCGGCGGTCAGGGTTTCGCCAATGGCATCCAGGCCCTTCAACATCTTGATCCGGCGCTGGGGATCGATTTGGAAGGTAAAGGTCTTTCCCGACGGCGAGGTCACGGTAAGGCTCTCCAGGTCGACGCTGATCATGTGATTGCCGCCCTTGGCCTCATCCATCAGGGCGGTGACCTCCTCCGGCTTAAGGACCACGGGTAAGAGGCCGTTCTGGAAACAGTTATTGTAAAAAATATCAGCAAAACTGGTGGAGATCACACAGCTGATCCCGAAATCTAGTAGGGCCCAGGGTGCGTGTTCCCGAGACGATCCACAGCCAAAATTATCCCCGGCCACCAGGACACCGGCCCCCTTATATTCCGGACGATTGAGCACGAAGTCTGGTTTTTCCCGGCCCTCCGGATCAAACCGGAAATCATAGAATAGGCCCTTGGACAGGCCCTCGCGTTCCACCGTCTTCAGAAACTGTTTGGGGATGATCTGGTCGGTGTCGATATTGGCGATCTGTAGAGGGACGGCGCGGGCGTCCAGGCGGGTAAAGGCTTTCATGCGGGCGGGTTCTGTTCAATGAGCAGGGCAGGGCCGGCGGGAACACCGGATCGGACGGTCAGGACCTTGGTGCCGGGCTTTCGACCCTTGCGCACCTCGGAAACCTCCAAGCCTGCGGTGATTAGCCGGTGCCGGGCGGCGGCGATGTCGGCGACCCGCCAGGCTAGACCACCATAGCTGTCTGGGGCGTCGCTGGCGGGGTGTTTCAGGCTGGCCCCGAATTCGACCATACCGGCCCCGCATTTGAAGAAGAGCTGACGCACACCCCAGTCGGAGTTTGACCGATCTAGCCGCAGGTCCAGGCCAAGCTTGGCACCGTAAATCCCTAAAGCCCGGTCCGGGTTTGAAGTGCGGATGACCAAGTGGTCCAGCTCGGTCACGGACGCGGGGCCGGTCGTCTTTGACTGCGGCCAGGGCCGGCCACTCCGGGGCGGGTCGATCAGCAATATGTTGACCCCCGCCGTATCTTCAATCTTCAGGCGCTGGTGGTCCAATAGCGTTTGCGGCCGTCATCGTGGGTGGAACGGGTGGGCGCGGGCGAGGTCCCCGACAGGCCGCGTCGCGCCATCAGCGTCTGATCGGCGGTTACACTGTCACTGGTGAAGGCCAGGGCCCAGAAGCCTTCACCATGGGTGGCCAGGTGTTTGCGAATGACGTCGCCGAACGCACCTTCACCCTTGGGGGCAATCACGTCTAAGGCCATGTTGGGCAATTGGAACCAGGCGTGGCGCGCGCCGCCATCGCCGCCAATCCAGTTGGGCTCCAGACCCAGCAGGCGGCGATAGGCGTCCATGGCCGCATCGAGGTCGTTTACCGCCAGGGCAATATGGTCGATCCCGGTGATCATGCCTTGCCCTCAAGGGGCAGAAAATCCCGGACATCGACAATATGTCCGGCGACAGCGGCGGCGGCGGCCATGGCTGGGCTCATCAGATGGGTGCGACCACCCCGGCCCTGGCGACCTTCGAAATTACGGTTGGAGGTTGAGGCGCAGCGTTCCCCCGGTGCCAGACGATCTGGGTTCATGCCCAGGCACATGGAACAGCCCGGCTCGCGCCAATCAAAGCCTGCCGCGATGAAAATGGTGTCGAGACCTTCCGCCTCGGCCTGAGCCTTTACCAGCCCAGATCCGGGAACGACCATGGCGCGTACATGGTCAGCCACCCGGCGACCTTCAAGAACGGCCGCGGCGGATCGCAGGTCCTCAATGCGACTATTGGTGCAGGACCCGATGAAGACCACATCGATCTTGGCCTCGGTAAGGGGCTGACCTGCGGCAAGGCCCATATAGTCCAAGGCGCGCAAGACGGCGGTTTTCTTGTCGGCTGTGTCGAATTGATCCGGGCTCGGCGCAACACCGGTCACGGCCACCACATCCTCTGGGCTTGTGCCCCAGGTGACCAGGGGGGGAATGTCTGCGGCATCGAGGACAATTTCGCGATCAAATATGGCGTCCTGGTCGGTAACCAGGGTCTTCCAGTAGCTTAATGCCATGTCCCAGGCCCCGGCTTTTGGGGCAGAGGCACGGCCCATGAGATAGGCAAATGTGGTCGCGTCGGGTGCCACCAGACCTGCCCGGGCACCCCCCTCAATGGTCAGATTGCACAGGGTCATGCGGCCTTCCATGGATAGGGCGCGCACAGCCTTGCCCGCGTATTCAATTACATAGCCGGTGCCGCCCGCCGTCCCGATCTCACCAATGATCGCCAGGGCAAAATCCTTGGCCCCAACCCCGGGGGCGGGGGTTCCCTGGAGGGTGACCCGCATATTCTTCGCCTTTTTGGCCCGCAAGGTCTGGGTGGCCAGAACATGCTCGACCTCCGAGGTGCCGATGCCATGGGCCAGGGCCCCAAAGGCCCCGTGGGTCGAGGTATGACTATCGCCACAGACAATGGTCATGCCCGGCTGGGTGCGGCCTTGCTCCGGGCCGACCACATGAACAATGCCGTTGCGGACATCGCCCATGGGAAAGAATTCAATCCCATAGTCCTTAACATTGCGCTCCAGGGTTTCGAGCTGCAGGCGGGCTTCTTCATCGGTCACGGCCCCGATGCCGTTGGCCTGTCCCACGGTGGGGATATTGTGGTCAGCCACCGCCAGGGTCCGATCAGGCCGCCGCACCGGTCGTTTATCGGCCCGGAGGCCCGCAAAAGCCTGGGGGGTTGTGACCTCATGGATCAGGTGCAGGTCGATATAGAGAATGGCCTCGCCGTCCTGCTCGGCGACGAGGTGCGCATCCCAGATCTTATCATAAAGAGTCTTGCCGGACATGGGCCGCATCTAGTGCGGTATGGTGAAGTCTGTGAAGTCGTTTTCCGCCCAAATACGGGATTGGGGTTTAGATTCTCGGCGGGTGGTTCGATCCGACAACCCGGTGGACTGCTGACTCTATCCATCTCTGCTGAGTCTGAAGGATGACGCAGAACGGACAAGAACCCTCAAAGCTTGCCCTCAAAATCGCATCATAGGACGCTGGCGACCGCTTCAAGCAGATAGCCCCATAAAATCGTTCACCCAATTTCCCTGACGCGGAAACTCAGGCTATGGTCAGCCATTCGTGCTGCTTGCAGAGGGTGTCTTGGCCGACCGTAATTCAGATCCCGTCTTGGTCCTGAAGAATCTGGTGGTGGATTTTGCAACCCATGACGGGATGGTGAACGCCGTGCGTGGGGTGTCCTTGTCCCTGGACCCCGGCGAAACCCTCGGCGTGGTGGGGGAGAGCGGCTCGGGTAAGAGTCAGGCCTTCATGGCGGTCATGGGACTGCTGGCGAAAAACGGGCAGGCTTCGGGATCAGCCGCCTTTCAAGGTCAGGAGTTGCTGGGCCTGAAACCCCGGGAGCTGAACCGGGTGCGCGGCTCAAAAATGACGATGATTTTCCAGGACCCCCTGACGGCCCTGACCCCGCACATGCGTATTGGTGACCAGATTGCCGAACCCCTTCGCCTTCATAAAGGCCTGTCCGGACGCACAGCCCAGGCAGAAGCCAGGGCCTGGCTGGATCGTGTGAAAATTCCCGAAGCCGCCCGGCGAATGACCCAATTTCCTCATGAGCTATCTGGGGGTATGCGTCAGAGGGTCATGATCGCCGCGGCCATGTCTTGCGCGCCCAAGCTGCTGATCGCTGATGAGCCGACCACCGCCCTGGACGTGACGGTTCAGGCCGAAGTTCTCGACCTTATGTCCGAGCTGCAACGGGAAACCGGCACCGCCCTAGTCCTGATTACCCACGATATGGGGGTGATTGCACGTCTGGCCGACCGCGTCTGCGTCATGAAGGACGGCGTTTTCGTGGAAGAGGGATCAGCAGATGCCCTGTTTGCAGCCCCCAAAAACGACTATACCAAGGCTCTACTGAACGCGATCCCACGATTGGATCGCCCTGGCCGGGGCGGGCGGCCGACACCCCTGCGGGTTCCGGAGACCGCACCAACGGTGGTGTCGGCGCAGGACATCCGGGTTTGGTTCCCGATGAAACCCGTTCGCTTCGGGGCTCAACCTCAGGTCTTGCGCGCCGTCGATGGCATTAGCCTTTTTGTGCGCCTGGGCGAGACCCTGGGCATAGTGGGGGAAAGCGGGTGCGGAAAATCCACCCTGTCCCGCGCCATTCTGAATCTGCTGCCGGCTACCACCGGATCGGTGAGCGTCCTTGGTCGCGACATCACCCACACCGATCGCGAGTCCCTGCGACAGGCACGGCGGGATCTGCAGATCGTGTTCCAGGACCCCATGGCGGCTCTGAACCCTCGGATGACCATCGGCGATTCCGTGGCCGAACCGCTTCTCGTCCACCGACCCGACATGGTCCGTATGGACCGAAATGCCGAAGTCGCGGCGGCCATGGGGGCGGCGGGCCTGTCCATGGATCTGATCAACCGCTATCCCCATGAACTGTCCGGTGGCCAGAACCAGAGGGTCGGCATTGCCCGGGCTATAATCCTCAAGCCGCGTCTGGTGATCTGTGACGAAGCGGTGTCGGCCTTGGACGTCTCCATCCGGGCTCAGATCATTGATCTTCTGATTACCCTTCAACAACAGATGGGCATGGCCATGATCTTTATCAGCCATGACCTGGCGGTGGTCCGCGAGATCAGCCACCGGGTTATGGTGCTCTATCTTGGCCGGGTCATGGAGACAGCTGATCGGGACCAGATCTATTCAAATCCCAGACACCCCTATACCAGGGCCCTGCTCTCGGCGGCTCCCGTCGCGGATCCGAAAACAGAGCGAGCCCGAACTCGGTTGACCCTTCCCGGCACTCTGGGAAACCCCGGCGATCCTGACAGCGCCCTGCGGTTTCTGCCGTCGGCGCGGAAAGCCGTTAAGGCCGGTGAGATCTATGTGCCAAGACTTCTGGAGGTAGAGGCGGGCCATTGGGTATCTGAATTTGACGCAGACCTGATCTGATTCCACCCGGAAAACCCCCTGGAGGGGCTCCCGTAATTGACACCCTGTTTAAGATCGGCGAGGGGCCAGATCACCGATCACCATGGCCCCCACCCAACTGGTCAGCCCTGTGACCATGGCGGCCAGGATACCGGCCACCAGTCCATGAACCACAAAGCCTTTCAACAGGAAGGCGACCAGCAGGATCATGCCTGCATTCAGCACCAGGAGAAACAGACCTAAGGTGATAAGGGTCAGGGGTAGGGTCAGGATCACCAAAATCGGTCGAATGACCGCATTGACGAGCCCAAGCAACAGGGCTGCAAGCACCAGGGTGGTGGTGGTATCATAGGAGACACCCGGCACAAAATGCGCCGCAAGGGCAAGACCAAGCGCCCCAAAGGCCAGTCGAACCAAGAGGTTGAACATTGCATAGCCTCCATAGAGTGCGTTCCGATAAGTG
>NMUI01000291.1 GCA_002221445.1 Phenylobacterium zucineum
GCCGGGGAGAGTATCCGGAGTGTGGTGATTTTCTAGAGCCTGTTCCCTTTAGACGGAAACGTCTAAAGGGAACAGGCTCTAGGATTAGTTTGAGGAAGCCACGGGCTGCGAGGAGGTGTCGCCACGCCCCTTAGGCAGATCGGTTGCCGATGCCTTGGCTTCCGTTGGTGCCGATGCCGGCTCAGGCCCACCGACCATCGGACCACCCACCCCGACCCTAGCGGGACCATCAGCAAGCACCATGCTGGCCAGACGCAGATCCGTTGACGGTGAGCGGCTAGGCATGGGCTCGGCATTCATGTTCGGCAATTCACCCACATAGCCGCGGAAGACATTATAGCCAGGACGATAGAACAGGTGAGATCCCACCTGCGTGACCCGCAGTAAGTTCGGACCCCAATTCGGTGAGACGGTCAGATTGTGGTAATGAGTGGCATTACCCACCGCCGCCATAACCACCCCGGACAGGGCATTCGCGGCAATTTCCTGAGCGCGTCGCCAGGCCATCGGCTCGCGGCCTCGACGCAGAGATCCGTCACAGGCGAACGAGAACTGGCACCCGCTGCTGCGCGCCGCCCCCTGGAAAACGACACTGCAAACGGTCTTCGGGAAGATCGGGCTGCGGACGCGATTAAGCACCACTTGCGCCACGGCAGCTTGACCCGACACGGATTCCCCGCGCGCCTCGTAATAGACGGCCTGGGTCAAACAATCGAGTTCACGGGAGGATTCCAAAGCCCCCACAAGATGAAAGGGTGCCGCTGGCGCGGCATAGGAAACCTTGAGGACCCGGGGCATATCCATAGCCCCACCCTTCGGCTCATGCCGGAGCAGGCTGGCTTCGAGCAAAGCCATTTTACGGTCTTGTTCACTGATACGTGTCGTGTTGCGGGTATCGAAAGGCTTGGCCAGACGCACAACGCCGGGATCCATGGCCGCAGCCGTCCGCCACAGCACCGCTTCCGAAAAGCCCTCCGTTGCGGCACCGGCCAGCCGGGTAGCCCTGGAATGGTCCGTTGCGCTGCGCGCCATGCCCCCGGCAAGATAGGCACCGCCTAGCGCCAGTCCGACCGCAGATCCCAGCAAAACAGCCCGACTGACCGCACGCCTATCGGCGCGGGTTTGGGTGTCGTTTAACAAAGAATAGCGTCCCGTGTGGCGAGGGCGATCCGCCCCCAGACATCGTTGTCGGTCGTCGCCCCTGCTCTTGCTGGCGGCGCTTTGCGACGGGCCTTGCCCATACAGGTTGGGGCGCAGGCTTCGGCGAAGTTGGTCTGTGTATGCCCTCCCTGGGTAAGATTCGCAACCCCCTCCCGCACCGCAACATGAATTTAGTCGATTTGTGGGCTTAAGGTCACATTTGCCCTGCGACAGCCGCAGTTGGATTGGGGGGGTGAGGCCAGTAATCTGATTTTACCCCTAACCGAATGCGGCCCGCGCCTTGCCTATCCCCTGTGGAAAGCTGGACACACTCGACGGCTAAATACCGATCCACCCTCAGCAGGCCACGACATTGATAAGCCCTTAGGTCACTGTGTCTTCAAAACCCCCTTCACAGGAAGATGTCTTGCGCGCACTCAGTCTTGCCCTCGCCTTCATCATCGCCCTTGCCCCGCCCGCTGAGGCCGCCGTTAAGGCGGATGCAAAAAAGGCAGTCGCCCCGTCCTCCACAGACATCGTCCTTGGCAATCCGAAGGCGAAGGTACGTGTAGAGGAATATGCCTCTCTGAGCTGCACCCACTGCGCGCGATTCAATAATGAGGTCTTCCCGGCTTTTAAGGCAAAATACATCGACACCGGCAAGGTCGCCTATGTTCTGCACGAGTTCATTACCCCGCCGGAGCAGTTAGCCGTGGCGGGATTTTTGCTGGCACGGTGCGTTGCGCCTTCAAAATACTACAGCGTAATCGACGATCTGTTTCATCGACAGGCCAGGATTTATGAGACCCATGACCTGAAGGACTCGATCATGGCCGCGGGCAAAACTGTGGGTCTGACTGAGGAGGCCGTCCGGGCTTGTCTGCAAAATCAGCAGGCGCTCGACGCTCTCAACAAGCGGGTTGAGGCCGGCCTGGATGCCGGTGTGTCAGCAACCCCGACCTTCTTATTCAACGGTGTGCGGGCCATGGAGGGAGAGATGACCCTGGAACAGCTCGACTCTGCCTATGACGCGGCGCTGAAGCGGAAATTCAAGGTCTCAAAATAGACTCGAGCCTAGGTGAGACTCGATAAAACCGCCGAAAAACGATAGTTTATCGCAGAGCTTTTGAATTTGACCTGCGCGGCTGGCCCTATTGTCACCCGGAAGATGAACATCAAATTCGCGCCAAGAGGTTTTGTCTATGACCAGCCCATCCAATCCCGGCGTGACCGACATTTCGGCGATATTCGACCATGATACCGCCGCGTCCATGCCCATGCTGTGGACACCGCACCGGCCCTCGCGCCCGGAGAAGTCGGAAGGCGGGCAGCGCTTCAAACTGGTCAGCGATTATGAACCGGCCGGGGATCAACCCATCGCCATTGCTGAATTGGTGGCCGGCCTTGAGAGCGGAGAATCCGATCAGGTCCTGCTGGGGGTCACCGGATCGGGTAAGACCTTCACCATGGCCAAGGTCATTGAACAGACCCAGCGCCCGGCCCTGATCCTGGCCCCGAACAAGACCCTGGCCGCCCAGCTCTACAGTGAATTCAAGGCCTTCTTCCCCGAGAACGCCGTCGAGTTCTTTGTGAGTTATTACGACTATTACCAGCCCGAGGCCTATGTCCCGCGCACTGACACCTATATCGAAAAGGACTCGTCCATTAACGAGCAGATCGACCGGATGCGTCACTCCGCTACCCGGGCGGTGCTGGAACGGGACGATGTGATCATCGTCGCCTCGGTGTCCTGCATTTACGGCATAGGATCGGTGGAGACCTACACCGCTATGACCTTCACCCTGGAGGTCGGCCAGAAGGTCAATGACAAGAAGCTGATGGCCGATCTTGTGGCCCTACAATTCAAGCGCAATGACGCCGCCTTTGAGCGGGGCATGTTCCGTCGCCGGGGGGATAGTCTGGAAATCTTCCCCGCCCATTATGAAGATCGCGCCTGGCGAATCTCGCTGTTCGGCGATGAGATTGAAAGCATCACCGAATTTGACCCCCTGACCGGCAAGAAGACCGCCGACCTGCCCTCAGTGAAGGTCTACGCCAACAGCCACCACGTCACCCCGCGCCCGACCCTCAATCAGGCCATCATCAACATCCGCGCGGAGCTGAAAGAGCGGCTGGCCTGGCTGGTGGAAAACGGCAAGCTGCTGGAAGCCCAGCGGCTGGAGCAACGCACCACCTTTGACCTTGAAATGATTGAGGCCACCGGATCTTGCGCCGGGATTGAGAATTATAGTCGCTATCTGTCCGGCCGCCGCCCAGGCGAGCCGCCGCCGACCTTCTTCGAGTACATTCCTGAGAACGGCCTGCTGTTCATCGACGAAAGCCACCAGGCTGTGCCGCAGATCGGCGCTATGTATCGCGGCGACTATCGGCGCAAGTTCACCCTGTCGGAATACGGCTTCCGCCTGCCCTCCTGCCTGGACAATCGCCCGCTGAAATTCGAAGAGTGGGAGGCCATGCGGCCTGACACTATCAGCGTCTCGGCAACCCCGGGCCCCTGGGAGATGGAAAAGGCCGCAGGAGTCTTCGCCGAACAGGTGATCCGCCCCACGGGCCTGATCGACCCGCCGGTGGAGGTGCGACCGGTCTCCAAGGACAATCACAGCCAGGTGGACGACGTCATCGCCGAGGCCCGGGAGACCATCGCCAAGGGTTATCGCTGTCTGATCACCGTCCTGACCAAGAAGATGGCGGAAGACCTGTCAGAATACATGCACGAGCAGGGCCTCAAGGTCCGCTACATGCACTCCGACATCGACACCATGGAGCGGATCGAGATCATCCGCGATCTGCGCCTGGGTGCCTTTGACGTGCTGATCGGCATCAACCTGCTGCGGGAAGGCCTCGACATTCCCGAGTGCGGTCTGGTGGGCATTCTCGACGCCGACAAGGAGGGCTTCCTGCGTTCAGAAACCAGCCTGATCCAGACCATCGGCC
>NMUI01000292.1 GCA_002221445.1 Phenylobacterium zucineum
TTATCGGAACGCACTCTAAGGGCATGGCCGCTACCGGGCCAGCATGGCGATGCTCCTCAAGCGGTGCTTGACGGCCCATACGACCCGCCTCACAAGGCGCCAGCATTTCCAGCCCTACATTTATCAGGAGATTTCCCATGGCTGACATCCGCTTCGACGGCAAGGTTGCAATCGTCACCGGCGCAGGCGGCGGGCTCGGCCGCCAGCACGCCCTGGAATTGGCCCGTCGGGGTGCCAAGGTTGTGGTCAACGATCTCGGCGGATCGATGGACGGCTCGGGCGGCAATTCGGCGGCGGCAGAGGCCGTGGTGGCTGAGATCAAGGCCCTGGGCGGCGAGGCCATCGCCAATGGATCGTCAGTGGCCGACGATGCCGGTGTCGCGCTGATGGTCCAACAGACCATGGAGACATGGGGTCGTATCGACATTCTGGTCGCCAATGCCGGTATTCTTCGGGACAAGTCTTTCTCCAAGATGGAGATCGCCGACTTTGAGCTTGTGATGAATGTTCACCTGATGGGGACGGTGAAGCCGGCCAAGGCTGTCTGGGAAATCATGAAGCCCAGAATTATGGCCGAATCATTGTGACCACCTCGTCTTCGGGGCTCTACGGTAATTTCGGTCAGTCCAACTATGGTGCCGCCAAAATGGCCCTGATCGGCTTCATGAACACCATCAAGCTGGAGGGCCAGAAGAACAATATCCACATCAATGCCATCAGCCCGGTGGCGGCGACGCGCATGACCGAGAACCTTATGCCGCCGGAGGTGCTCGCCAAGCTCAAACCGGAATATGTGACTCCAGGCGTGGTCTTCCTGGCCAGCGATGAGGCCCCTACCGGGGCCATACTGACGGCGGGTGGCGGCAGCTTTGCGCTGAGCCGCATTTATGAAACCGAAGGCGTCTATCTGGGCGAGGGCGGCTTGTCGGTGGAAGAGGTCCGCGACAGCTGGGCTAAGATTTCTGACCCCACGGGTCAGGCGGCCTATTTCAACGGCGGTGAGCAGGGCGGGAAGTTCTTCCGCAAAATGGCCGGCGGCTGACCTCAGATCGCACTTGCGGGGCGGGCGTACCGGAAAAAGCCCGCCTTTCACCTTCGTAACAAATCTTCTCTTGCGCCAAACCGGGTGATCGCGCGTAACTTGGAGTCCAGCGGCGTCCTTTGAGGGATGTCGTTCACTTAGGGAGATATACATTGTCAGTCGGCACGACGGCGGATCGCCAAACACAGCTTTCACTCGCCGCCATTTTCGCCTTTGCGGGCACGAGCCTGCCGGTCTCAGCCCTCGCGATCGCCATTGCCGTGCAGCTGCCGCCCTATTTTGCGGGACATCTCGGTATCAGCCTAGCCGTGGTCGGCAATGCCTTTGCCATTGTCCGACTGATCGACATCCCCCTCGATCCCTTCATCGGCCTAGCCATGGACCGGACCCGAACACCGATTGGGCGGTATCGCGCTTGGATGCTGGCCGGTGCGCCGATCCTTATGTTCGGCCTTTTCATGCTGTTCCACGCTCCCGTGGGTGCCACCATCGTCTATTTGATCACATGGCTGCTGATCATGTATCTGGGCCTATCCATCCTGACCCTATCTCACTCTGCTTGGGCCGCAAACCTCGCTACGTCCTATCAGGAGAGGTCGCGAATCTTCGGGGTCTTGGCCTCCGTTGGCGTGGCGGGTGCCTTGATGGCCCTGATCATACCGATCGTCATGGCAAGCATGGGCAAGTCAAATGCCCAAGGCATTATGGCCATGGGCTGGGCGATTATCGGATTGATCCCCTTCGCGGTCGGCGCGGTCATTCTCAGTACCCGCGAAAAATCACCCGAGATCACGCCGACGGTCATTTCAAGTTGAAGGACTATGTCGCCCTGCTGACCCGGGGAAATGTCGTCCGCATTCTGCTCGCCGACCTTTGTGTCACCCTGGGGCCGGGCTGGATGGCGGCGATCTATATTTTCTTCTTCACCACCTCTCGTGGGTTTTCGGTGAAGGATGCCAATGCCCTGTTGGCCATTTATATCTTAACCGGCTTCGTTGGGGCTCCGGCCACGGCCTGGTTGGCCAACAAGATCAGTAAACATCGCGCGCTGATGGTCACCACCAGTCTTTATTCCATTGGCCTCATCACCCTGATGGCTGTGCCTCAAGGCAGTTTCATGTGGGGCGCTATTCCCATGGCCTTTGAGGGCGCTTTCGCAGCAGGCTTTGGGGTGATGATTCGCGCCCTCACCGCGGATATTGGCGATGAAATCCGCCTGGAGGGCGGCAAGGAGCAGATCGGCCTGCTTTATGCCCTGACCAATGCCACCACAAAAATTGCCGGGGCGGGCTCGATCTTTCTGACCTTCAACGTCCTGGCGGCCATCGGCTACAGCGCCAAAGAGGAGGCCCACAATACCCCGGCCCAGATTCACGGGCTGGAGCTGGCCTATCTGATCGGTCCCATCTTCTTTGTCATGGTCGGCGGGGCCTGTTTCATTGGGTACAAGCTCGACTCCAAGCGCCATGCGGAAATCCGGACAGAGTTGGAGGCCAGGGACGCCCTCTATGACGAGGCTCCGATCCTTGAAGGCCTCACCGGCGAGGCTGATACCGTTTATGTGGGCCAAGACCGCAAGCCCACGGTGACCAGATGAGTTTATGCCCCTAGACGCGCGCCTTGCCCGACCGCCTGTCTCTCGCCTATGACCTTCGGCAAATTGTCAGAGAAGATTTTGCATGACCAACCTGTTTGCGCCCATGACCTTCACCCGGGGTCCTGCCATGAAGAACCGGTTTATGCTGGCTCCTCTTACCAATCTGCAAAGCCATGCGGACGGGACCCTATCAGATGACGAATATCATTGGCTGACTCAGCGGGCGGTGGGCGGCTTTGGGCTGACCATGACCTGTGCCGCCCATATTCAGGCGGTGGGCCAGGGATTTCCCGGTCAGCTGGGCATTTTCTCAGACCTCCACCTGCCCGGCCTCACCCGGCTGGCGGCGGGGATTAAGGCTCAGAATAGTCTTGCGGTGATTCAACTGCATCACGCCGGTATGCGCTCACCCAAGGACCTGATCGGCGAGGCCCCGGTCTGTCCTTCAGACAATGCAGAATTCGGTGCCCGCGCCCTGATCGGTGCTGAGGTTGAGCAGCTGATCGAAGACTTTATCGCCGGGGCTGAGCGGGCTGAAAAGGCGGGCTTTGACGGGGTCGAAATCCACGGGGCCCATGGTTATGTCCTGTGCCAATTCCTGAGCGCCGAGGTCAATCAGCGTACCGATGCCTATGGTGGTTCACCCGAAAACCGCGCCCGCATCATTCACGACATCATCGACGGAATCCGCGCCCGCTGCCGCCCTGACTTCAATCTAGGTCTGCGCCTGTCACCGGAGCGGTTTGGTGTGAATCTGGTTGAAATCCGCGATCTGGCTCAGGCCCTGATGACCGAAGGCAAGATCGACTATCTCGACATGTCTCTCTGGGACTCCTTCAAGAACGCCGCGGATGAAGGCTTCCAGGATAAGTCGCTGATCTCGATTTTCACCGCGCTTGATCGCGGCTCCGTGCGCCTGGGGGTCGCTGGAAAAATCATGACCCCGGCCAGTGCCCAGGCCTGTCTGGACGCCGGGGCCGACTTCGTTCTCCTGGGCCGGGCGGCGATTCTGCATCACGACTATCCCAACAAGCTGGCGACAGACCCCGACTTCACCCCCGTGACCCTGCCGGTCAGCCGGGCCCATCTGGTTGCCGAGGGCCTTGGCCCGAACTTTGTGAACTATATGGCGACCTGGCCGGGCTTCGTCGCGGCCGAATAGTCTGAATGGCTTGCCAGGGCGGGCGGCTTGATACTCAATACCTCCCCGCCGCCCGAACATCCGGCCGGGGGGATGGGGCGAGGTTTTTATGATCCGACTAGAGAATCTCCAGAGCCTAGTGGGCCTGTGCCTCATCCTGTTGGTCTGTTGGGCTTTGTCGGAGGATCGCCGAAAATTCCCCTGGAAGTTGGCGGGGGGTGCCGTCGCGCTTCAGGCGCTGATGGTTCTGGCCTTGTTCGGCATTCCCGCCCTGCGGGCCGTTCTGGCGGCCATGGGCGGGGCTGTGGACGGATTGGCGAGCAGCACGCAAACCGGCGTGGCCTTTGTGTTCGGCTTTCTGGCGGGCACGCCCAACCAGCCTTATGACCTCTCCCACCCCGAGAACATGTTCGTCTTTGCCTTCCGGGTCCTGCCGGTCATTCTGGTGGTCTGCGCCCTGGCGGCCCTGCTCTGGCACTGGCGGATTCTGAAATGGATTACCCGAGGGTTTGGGGTCGTTTTTGAAAAGACCATGGGCCTGCGCGGGGCCCGGCCCTGGCCACGGCCGCCACGGTTTTTATGGGTCAGGTGGAAGGCCCGATCTTCATCCGCAGCTATCTGACTAGTCTGTCGCGGTCCGAGCTCTTCATGCTGATCGCCGTCGGCATGAGCTGCGTTTCCGGCTCGACCATGGTGGCCTATGCGACCATTCTGAAGGGTGTCCTGCCCAACGCCGCCGCCCACGTCTTGACGGCCTCGATTATTTCAGCCCCGGCAGGCGTCCTTCTGGCACGAATTTTGGTGCCCCGCGACCCCGCCCTAGAACAGCCCCAGGTCCTCGATCCCGAGTCCGACAAGGTCTATGAAAGCTCCATCGACGCCATGATCAAGGGCACGTCGGACGGTTTGCAGATCGTGCTGAACATTGCCGCCACCCTGATCGTGTTTGTGGCCCTGGTTGCCATGCTGAACGGCATTCTGAGCATGTTCCCACCGCTCGGCGGCGCGCCCTTATCGGTGGAGCGCGGCTTGGGGATCATATTCGCACCCTTGGCCTGGTCCATCGGTGTGCCCTGGAGGGACGCTCCCGTGGCGGGCTCCCTGCTGGGGGTCAAGCTGGTGCTTACCGAATTCACGGCCTTCATCAAGCTTGGCGGCATTCCGGTGGCCGACATGGCCGACCGCAGCCGGGTGATCATGACCTACGCTCTTTGCGGCTTTGCCAATATCGCCTCGGTGGGCATGAATGTGGCGGGTTATTCGGTCCTGGTGCCGTCGCGGCGCTCCGAAGTCATTGGCATGGTCTGGAAGGCCATGTTCGCGGGCTTCCTGGCTACCTGCGTCACCGCCGCCGTGGTCGGGCTCATGCCCGCTGAGCTTTTTCAGCCGTAGGTCCGCACCATGAAGCTCTACGACGCCGCTGTCGCCCCCAACCCCCGCAGGGTGCGTTGGGTCATGGCGGAGAAGTCCATCACCGACATTGAGGTCGTGCGTCTCAACATGGCTGAAGGTCAGCACAAGACGGACGAGTTTCTGACCCGAACCGACGGGTTTGTCGGCCTGCCCATCCTGGAAACGAAAGATGGGACGACCCTCACCGAAAGCCTCGCCATCTGTCGCTATCTCGAAAGCCTGTATCCGGAACCTAACCTGTTCGGACGCACGGCGGAGGAGGTCGCCATCATCGAAATGTGGACCCGAAGGGTTGAACTTCTGGTGGCCCATCCCCTGATGATCGGCGTCCGGCACCTGTCCCCCATGCTGGCCAGTTTGGAACAACAGGACGCCGCCTTCGGCGACCGCAATCGCGATCTGGGGATCAAGGCCCTGACCCTGTTGAACCAAAGGTTGACGCACCGTGACTGGATCGCTGCGGACCGGCTGACAATCGCCGATATTGTCGCCTTTGTAGGCCTCGATTTCACCCGGCTGATCCGGCTGGTCTTGCCTGAAAATCTTGTTGAAGCGGCGCGCTGGGCCGACATGATGCGAGAGCGACCGGCGGCGAGGGCTTAAGACCCTCGAATCAATTCCAGCGACCTGATCCGGCTGTCCAAGCTAGGTCCCACCGCCATGACGAAGATTTCATCGGCGCCGGTGATCTGCGCCTTTTCCGTCAGTCTTCGCCTTACCGTCAGCGCATCGCCGACAATGGCGCGCGCCATCACCCCTGGCAGGCGTGGGTCATCGGCCCGCTCGGCGAGGAAGGCCTGGGCCTCGGGAATAGAGGCGAACCGCCGCCGCTCATTGTCGAGGGTCGCCAAGGCACTTGCGCGCATGGGGGCGGCCAGTCTTTGGGCGTCATCGTTCGTTTCCGCCGCCAGGGCGATGGTCGCCACCGCCGCCCACGGACTGGACCGGAAGACCGAGGGCTCAAACGCTCGCTTATAGGCCGCCACCGCCGGTCCGCCGTCGGCCCGGGCGATGAATTCGGCAAACACCATACCCACCCCCGCCTGGCCTGCGAAGACGGCGCTATCGGGGGATGAGGTCAGCATGTGCAGGTCTGGATGCGATGGCCCTGAGGGGCTGGCGTGTATGCCCCGCGCCGGATGGGCCTCGGTGATCGGCTCCACCCCAGATGCGTCCAATAGCCAGGCGTTCAACAGGGCGAAGTATTGCGGAAAGGCCTCGGAACTTACCGCGCGCAAGGCACCGCCAGTGCGGCTATCGGTCCCGAGCGCCCGTCCGATCCCAAGGTCGATGCGGCCCGGGGCCAGGGCCTCCAGCTCCATGAAAACTTCCGCCACCTTGAGCGGCGAATAGTTGACCAACATCACCCCGCCTGAGCCTAAGCGGATCGTCTTGGTCACCTGGGTCAAGGCGGCGATCAGGATCTCTGGCGCGGCCGATCCCAAGGTTCCGATATTGTGGTGCTCGGCCACCCAGAACCGATTATAGCCCAGCCGTTCTGCGGCTTTCGCCACCTCGAGGGTTTCCCGCACCGCCTGGGCCTGGGTGTTGTCGCCGCCCACCGGCGACAGGTCCAATACGGAAAGGACCGGGCTCACGGTTTGGGCCGGGTTTTCTTGATGATGGCCGAAAAGCTCATGACCGGGTCTGCTCCAGAGGTGATCAGGCCGCGCACAAACACCATGCTGCGGGCATTGCGTACCACTTCGCCGCGACATTCCACCAGGGCACCGGGCGGCACGGAGCCGACAAAATCGCCGTTGAAACTGGCCGTCACGCTATGGCTGTCCTGCAGGGCGTCCCGAGCGATGACGAAGATGGCGTAGTCGGCGAAGGTCATGATCGCCCCGCCGTGCAGGAAGTTTCCGCCGTTCATGTGCTTATGCTCCGTACGGAAGGCGCAGACCGGCTGGCCGTTCTCATCCTTGCGATAATAATAGGGTCCAGCGTGGTCTTCGAAGGGATCAGCGGTGTAATAAGACCAGCCCGCCCAATCGCCGGACTCCACCGTTTTGGGCGACCAGCCCGAGGCTTGTTCTTCACCGCCGTCCATCGCTCATCCCCCAGACGCCAGAGTGTTTGCCCGACGCGCAATCCGTCAGTAGTTTATGCGCCGACCTAAGGGGCTCGGCATGGCGATGCAAGCTCCTCCCTCCGCGAAATGAGACCGAACATGGCCCTAGACCCTGAAACCCGCGACCAGTTGATCGACACGGTACGTCGCTTTGTCACCGAACGCCTGCGCCCCCTGGAGGCTCAGGTCTCCGAAACCGACACCATGCCCGATGAGGTGATCGAGGAGATGAAGGCTCTGGGGCTTTATGGGTTATCCATCCCAGCCGAATACGGTGGCCTGGATCTGAGCATGGAGGAAGAGTGCCTGGTGGGTGTCGAGCTTGGCCGCACCAGCCCAGCCTTCCGCTCGGCCTTCGGCACCAATGTCGGTATCGGTAGTCAGGGGCTGGTGATGTTTGGCACGGACGATCAGAAGGCCAAATATCTGCCGGGCATTGCGTCGGGGGAGATCATCACCTCCTTTGCCCTGACCGAGCCGGAAGCGGGCTCTGACAGCGCCGCCGTCCAGACCCGGGCGGTCCGGGACGGTGATCACTATGTGCTGAACGGTGCCAAGCGTTACATCACCAACGCCAATAAGGCCCACCTGTTCACGGTGATGACCCGCACCGATCCCAACAAGCCCGGCGGCGGCGGAGTCAGCGCCTTCCTGGTGGAGCGCGACCTGCCCGGCCTGACCGTCGGCAAGCCGGAGAAGAAGATGGGCCAGCAGGGGGCTCACATCTGCGACGTGAATTTCGACAATGTCCGGGTGCCCGTCGAGAACCGCCTGGGGGCAGAAGGGGAGGGGTTCAAGGTGGCCATGCAGGTGCTGGATCGCGGCCGCCTGCACATTTCCTCGGTCTGTATCGGGGTGGCAGAGCGACTGATCACCGACTGTGTGGCCTATGCCTCTGAGCGCAAACAATTCGGCCAAGCCATCAGCCAGTTCCAGTTGATCCAAGGCATGATCGCCGACTGCAAGACCGAGGTCCTGGCGGCCAAGGCCTTGACCTTTGAAACCGCCCGTAAACGGGACGCCGGTCAGAGCGTCACCTTAGAGGCCGCCGCCTCGAAATACTTCGCCTCGGAAATGGTCGGTCGGGTGGCCGACAAGGCCGTACAGATCTTCGGCGGCGCGGGCTATATCGCCGATTACGGCATTGAGCGCTTCTACCGCGATGTCCGCATTTTCCGGATCTATGAGGCACCAGCCAGATTCAGCAGGTGATCATTGCCCGCGAGACCCTCAAGCGGGGAGGATAGGGCATGACCGTCGATATGGAGGCCGTGATCCTCGACGTGCTCAGCAAGCTGGCTCCAGGGAAGTCCGCATCTTCAGAAGAGGTGGCCCGTGCGGCCGGTCAGGAGCGCTGGCAAAGACTGACCGGCCATGTGCGGGCCACGGCCCGGGGCCTGGCCCGCCAGGGCAAAATCGTCGTGACCCGCCACGGCAAACCCGCCGACCCGGACAGCTTCAAAGGGGTCTATCGCCTAAGGTTGCCCCTGCCGGGGGATCCGAAGTTTGCGGTGCCAAGCCCGGAAGATGGCTGAAGTCTGGGCGCCCCAGCTTGGTCCAAATGCCCAATTCAACTGGGTATCCCGAAGGTGACGACCCTCATTCCGAGAAGATATCCCGCCCTCCAGCCTGTTGAAGCATGGATGCAGCGAGCGAACCTAGGGCGTCTGCCGGGGTTACGATGAGCGAATAGCTGGTGCTGCGGCCACCGGCGGGATCCTTCACGAGGAGTCTCCGTCTTACCAGGTCGTCGATGTCGCGCAGGGCGGTATCGGTCGATGTCTTGGTAATTTGAGCCCATTTGGAGGAGGTCATCTTGCCGTCAAAGCCGTCCAGCAACCGATTGATGACGGTTGTTTGACGCTCATTCAGAGCCTGGCCGGCGAGGGCTTCCCAGAAACGTGCCTTGCGCAGAACCTTGGCAAGTATGGTCTCCGCACCATCGAAGGCACGATCCAGGCAGGCGAGAAACCATCGCAGCCACTCTGTGATGTCAAGGCTGCCTTTCTGGGTGGCCTCCAGGATGTCGTAGTAAGCCTTCCGCTCGATACGGATCTGAGCAGACATGCTGTAAAAGCGTTGTGGGCTGTTTTCAGAGCGTGCGAGGGCGAGGTCGGCTATGGCGCGCGCGATCCGACCATTGCCGTCATCGAAGGGATGGATGGTCACGAACACAGATGCGCAAGGGCAGCTTTCAGTAAAGGATCAATAAGAGCGTCGCTGTCGAACCAATCCAGGAAAGCCTGCATTTCGCTGTCAAGTCGGTCAGAGCTCGGCGCTTCAAAGTGGACATGTTCACGGCCTATGGGCCCTGAAACGACCTGCATGGACCTTGAGTCAGCATTACGCCAACCCCCAACTATGATCCTGGACATGCCACTGCGCCCCGTTGGGAAGAGGGCGGCATGCCAGGCGAAGAGTCGATCCTGGGTCAGGGGGAGTTGGAATCTTTGTGTGGCGTCTAACATCATCTCGACGACGCCTTCGACGTTTCGATCGGCAGGCGCGAGGGCCCCGATCTCCATGCCCAATCGACGTGCAATGGAGGATCTAACCAGCGCCTTATTAAGGATCTCCCCCTCGATTTCGCTGGATTTAAGAACGTCTTCAGTCAGCATTTCCAAGACGGCTTCGGCTCGGCGTTGAAAGCCAAGAGCCTCCATGCGACCGAGCAACTTTCCCTGCCGCAGTCGAACAGCCGCAAGCTGACCCTGCAAGCGCGCCGCCTCCCATGTCAGCCTCGGCCAGCCGTCTAGCTCATGGATGTAAGTTGCCATATTCACCGCTCTCAATGCGGAGAATATGGGGTCTATTCACCGTAAGGGCAATCACAATCGCCGCAGTATTTGCGGTGATTAGGGCCATCTTTCGCCGCAAAGACCTATTCTCATAGATATGCTGGGGAAAGCGTAACGGGGATCAAGAGATCCCGATAAACACCGCCAAGGCCCGCGCCCCTAAGGGCGTCCTGACGCTTACGAACCCGTTGACCTATGGTTGAGGCCATAATCACCCCTCGAATTATTGTATCACCGTAACTCCTGGGCGCTCCACCAGGCTCACGAAAATCCTCCCCGAGAGCCGGGTCTAGCTCACCACCAGCCGGGCTGTTCGCGGTTCCCGGACGAACAGGGTCAAGATGCCAAGGCCTAAGGCCAGGAAGCCGATGGAGGCGCTGAAGACGGTGGGATAGCCCAACCGGTCGGCGGCGAGGCCTGCGGCCAGGGGGCCGAGGGAGGCCATGATCCCTTCGGCCATGGACGAGATGGCGATGCGCATGGGCATTTCCTCACGGGTGCCAAATTCCAGGATCATGGTTTGAGCTGCCATCATATAGCCTGACTGCGAGGCCCCCAGCCCGAAGAAGGCCAGGAAAAAGGCCCAGGGGGCATGGACGGTCATCAGGAGTAGGGTGGAGGCGATCGAGAAGGCCATGGACAGGACCAGGACCAGCTTAAAGCCGGTCTTATCGCCCATATATCCCCAGATCAGGTTGGACATAGCGTCCGCGCCGATAAAGGCTGTGCCCAATAGGCCAAGAAACGCCCCCGTGCCATTGATCCCGTGAACCGCGCCCATGGTGGTCATCAGGTGGGTCACATAAATGGCGTAGAAGGGCGTCGCTGCCCGCCCGGCCGTGCCCAGCATCTGCATCACCAGAAACCACGCATAGCCGCGGTCCCCCAGGATCAGGGTGGGGAAGTCCCTCAGCCGATCCCCGAATTTTGACTTCTCAGGCAGGTTCGGCGGCTCGGGCTCCTTCAACAGAATTTGAAGCGCCCAAAGTCCGCAGGTGGTCAGGAAGGCCGCCAGGGCAAAGGTGGTGGAATAACCATTGCCGAACAGGTTGGCCTTGATGATGTATTTACCCGCCGCATAGGCCAAGGCGGCGGCGATCAAGGAGCCGGTGGCATTGCGCCAGGCCTGGAGCCGACCCCGGCGGCTTAAGGGGATGACCTTGCCCATCAGGAAGCCGAACACCACCCTTTGGGTGCCCATGAACAGGCCAAATAGGAACATCAGCGCCATCATGGCGTAGATCAGCGGCTGACCGTGCAGGAACCATCCGGCAAGGGCCATGCCGACAATCTGAACCCGCGCCAGCCCACCCATCCAAATGGCGGCGGGCATGACCTTTTTTCGGTGCTCAATCTGGGTGGCCCCGAAGATCGGTGAAATCACGCTGCCCACCTGCTGAAGCCCCAGGGCGATGCCGACCACGGCGTTGGAGCCTGAAATCAGGTGCAGGTAGGCGGGCAGAAAGGTGGGGGCGTTGACCAACCGAAAACCGGTCATGCCCAACATGCCGTGCAGATAGTTGCCGATATAGTTGCGCCTCAAATTGTCCCAGACGAAGCGCTCATAGGCTTCTTCCTTGGCGGCCATGGAGTCGTCCCCCAGGGTCGTTTCGACAGGATCCCTCAGAATGTCTTTGTCCAAATGCGTTCCGCCCGCGCCTTATATCCCGGCGTTCAGGCTCTCCCTAAAAACTATCAGACCCGTTTAATGTGTCTGGTCTATCAGAGTCCGACATCATGGGAAGCCTGTCGTGATCTTATGGGCTCTAAGTCTGCGAGGATGGGCTAGGCCCGCGCCGGGCGATCAGGAAAATGACGGCGACAGCGGTCAGGACAATACCGCAGGTCAGAAAGGCGATCCGGTAGGATGTGGCCTGGGCCAGGGTGCCAAAGCCTGCCAGGACGGCGGTCATCACCACCTGACCGGAGAAGGTCTTAAGAGCGCCCAGTGTCGCCCGGGAGTCTGACGGGATCAGGCCTTGCAGTCGCGCATCGAAATTGACGTCGATCAGTTTGAACAAACCGGGGATCAAGGCGACCACGACAATGGTCCAGGGTTGATAAAGGCCTGTGGCCAAGATCAACAAGGCCCCCATGCTGAACAAGAGGATGTAAAATCCGGTCTCAGGAACTGATCTGAGCCGATGGGCCAGGATGTTTGCCATGATTTGCCCCACACTGATCGCGCCTGAGAACAGCGCCACATGCGGCAGGCTCAATCCGGTTCCCGAGGCATAGATGGGCCAAAAGCCGTCAAGCCCGCCCCCGAAGGCTATGCTCATGGCGGCCAAGCCGATGACCCAGAGAATGACCGGATGCCGGACCGTATAGGCGGCCGCCTCAAGGGTCTGTTTCAGGGCCACAACCTTGCGGACCGCCAGGTTTGCCCGGGCGTGGGGCAGGGACATGGCAGCGATGGCGGCGGCAAATGTGGCGGCTGTACTCGCCAGAATGACAGCGGGATAGCCGAAAGACACACTCCATGAGGCGCTGATCGAGCTGCGAATACCGCCACATAGCCCACCGCTGCCGCGCGACCGACCAGTCGCGCATAGGCTTCCGGACGATCAAGCGCCGCAAGCTCATCATAGAGCAGGGCTTCGAAAATACCGCTGGTCAGGGCACTCTTGACGCCCCAGAGCATCATACCGATCAGCAGACCAGGATAGGTCGGCCAGACCAGCCAGATCAGAAACCCGACAACCCGGACCGCCTGCCCCACCGCCAGCACACCGCGCCTTGACCATTTGTCGGCTATAGCTCCGGCCGGAATCTGAAGGACTATGCCGGTCAGGGACCAGGCAATCAGGGTCGTGGCGATCTGGACCGGCGTCAAACCCTTGGCGACGAACATGACGCCGTAAACCGGGTAGATCGGCAAGAACGCGTCCAGGAACTTGAAAACATAAACCCGGAGCAGCAGGGACTCAGAAGCGCGGGTCAGGCTAAAAATCCAGCTTCAGCGAAGTCCAACATGCGCTTCAACAAGCCCTCAATATCGCCTTCCCCGGTGGCACCGTCTGATAGGACGTGCAGGCGATCAAATTCCGCAAAGCGATTATTGTGGATCATCCCCAGGCAGAAATGCAGCCGCCAATAAAGGGTCTCTCGGGGAAGATCCGGCGCGCCAGGATCAAGGCATCGGCGAACCGCGCCAGGTGGCTGACATCCTTGACCAGGACGTCACGCATGTCTTCGGTCCCTTCAGAACGGGCGCGGATGATGAACTGCACGGAAATCCGGCGGTCCCCGGACGGGGCGGCCCAACGCAGGGGCGGC
The DNA here is from genome assembly GCA_002221445.1 of Phenylobacterium zucineum. Classification (GTDB taxonomy): domain Bacteria; phylum Pseudomonadota; class Alphaproteobacteria; order Caulobacterales; family Caulobacteraceae; genus Phenylobacterium; species Phenylobacterium zucineum_B. The sequence continues at coordinate 13,345 of NMUI01000292.1, forward strand.
GCGAACAAGGCCTCCAATATGGCCCGCACCGGGGGGCGACCCCGATACTTGTCTGAGGCCTCATGCAACATCCTGGCCCGTTCACGATTGAGCTCGGCTGTTCGCCGCTTAAAAATCTCGAACAGCAGGGCGTCCTTGGACCCGAAGTGATAATTCACCGACGCCAGATTGACTCCGGCTTCCGAGGTAATGTCGCGCACGGAGACGTTCTGGAACCCCCGCAAGGCAAACAGTCGCTCTGCGGCATTGAACACGGCGGCCTTGGTCGCAGCTTCGCCGGTGTCTTCACCGTCTTGCGTCGCAGGAATATCCTTCACAATTGCAAATCCTTCAGGCGTCTGATGCGCCTATCCCGGCCAGGGATTTAGCGGGCCAGTTCCTTCATGGCCTTTTCCAGGCCCTCAATGGTCAGGGGGAACATCCGGTCGCCCACCAGCTGGCGCATGACTTCGATGGAGGGGGTGTAGTCCCAATGCCGCTCGGCTGTCGGGTTGAGCCAGACCACATCGTCAAAGGTCTGACAGACACGGTCCAGCCAAATGGCCCCAGCTTCTTCGTTCCAATGCTCCACAGACCCGCCCGGATAGGTGATCTCATAGGGGCTCATGGTCGCATCGCCCACGAATATGACTTTGTAATCCTTAGAGAATTTATGCAGGACGTCGAAGGTGGACAGTTTTTCCGCATGGCGGCGGCGATTATCCTTCCAGACACTCTCATAGAGGCAGTTGTGGAAGTAATAGAACTCCATGTTCTTGAACTCGGTCCGCGCCGCAGAAAACAGCTCCTCACAGATCTTGATATGGCTGTCCATGGACCCGCCGATATCGAAGAAAATCAGGACGCTGATCTTATTGCGGCGTTCCGGGCGCAACTGAATATCCAGATAGCCTTTCTCGGCCGTGCCTTGGATCGTGCCGTCCATGTCCAGTTCTTCGGCCGAGCCGTCCCGGGTCCATTTCCGCAGGCGGCGTAGGGCCACCTTGATATTGCGGGTGCCCAACTCGACGGAGTCGTCGAGATTTTTGTATTCCCGTTTGTCCCAGACCTTGATTGCCTTGCCATGGCGGCCCTTATCCTGGCCGATCCGCACGCCCTCGGGGTGATAGCCGTTGGCACCGAAGGGTGACTCGCCGGTGGGGCCCTGGCCGTTCTTGCCTTTACCCTGACCTTCGCCGTCGCCTTCTTCTTTCTGCCGGCGCATCCGCTCGGCCAGGGCTTCCATCAGGGCGTCAAAACCCCCCATGGCTTCGATCTGAGCCTTCTCTTCCTCGGTGAGGAACTGGTCGGATATTCGCTTCAGCCATTCGGCCGGAATATCGGCGACGCCCAGACCTTCGACCTTATCCAGGCCTTTGAAAACATGACCGAAGACCTGATCAAAACGGTCCAGGTTTTTTCATCCTTCACCAGGGCCGCCCGGGACAGGAAGTAGAAGTCCTCCACCGACCGGTCGATGACCGACTTATCCAGGGCTTCCATGAGCATCAGATATTCCTTGAGCGATACCGGGACCTTGGCGTCGCGCAGCTCGGTGAAGAAACGCATGAACATGGGCGGGTTCCCCCTCTAATGGTCTAGGTCCGGCATTGGCGTCCGACGGATATGTGCCCCGGCCCAAGTGGCGGAGCCGATGAGACGACCGGAAAACGATGATTTCCAGTGGTCCTTTCGAATCTGACGTTCGCACTCGGCCTTGATACCCCCGCAGGAGCCAGGGACGAACACCTGTTTGATTTTCAAGATGAAGACGGTGAGGCGTTCTGTCCAGCCTTCAGGTTTGTGGATTCGCCTCGTTCAGGCCTGTGGTCCGACGCAGGATGAATTCATGGTCCACGGTTGAGCCGACCTTAAATCCGTATTCACCCACGCGTTCAAAGCCGTGGCGGGCGTAGAATCTCTGGGCACCGACGTTTTCCGACCAGACCCCGATCCACAAATCCGCCGGATTTTGCCCGATGAGCCAGGTCATGACCTCGGCAAACAGGGTCGAGCCGATTCCACCGTTCTGGTGAGCTTTCAAGAGATAGAACCGTTTGAGCTCGTAAGACTGGGGTCCCACCGCTGAATGCGGCAAATCACACAGGCCGGCTGTGGCAAATCCTACAACCCTGCCCTTGGCTTCCACTAGCATGATGCCTTTTGGGGGCTGGTCAAATCCTTGCGGGTTTCGTCTTCGTCATAAGCCTGAGCCAGATAGGCGGTCAGGTCTGCTTCCGGATAGAGGTGCCCGAAGGTTTCGATGAAGGTGGTCGCGCCGATTTCGGCAAGGGCAGCGGCATCAGCCACTCGGGCTTTACGTATGCTTAATTCAGCCATAGTTGAGTCCGGCGCTACCCTGGATGGATCTAAAATGACGGTCGAGCTGTACACCCATACCGATATGCTTGGCCACCACCCCGGACCAGGCCATTTGGAGCGGTCTGAACGGCTGACGGCGGTGCTCGACGCGCTGCAAGACGCCACGGATCTGCACCTGGATTATCGCCGGGCTCCGCTGATTTCGAAAGCCGATCTCAAGGCGGTGCATGTCAGTGCCTATGTGGAGGCGATTTTCGATCCGGTGCCCCGGACTGGGCGGCTGATGTTGGACGAAGATACCTTCATGTCGTTTGGCAGTCTTGACGCCGCCCGTCGGGCCGCGGGTGCCGTGACCAAGGCGGTAAGGGATGTGGCGGCGGGCCTCGGCGAAAGGGCTTTCTGCGCTGTGCGTCCTCCGGGTCATCATGCCGAACCGCATAAGCCCATGGGGTTTTGTATTTTCTCGAATGTCGCTGTTGCAGCCCGTGCGGCCCAGGCGGCTGGTCTTGAGCGGGTGGCTGTGGTGGATTTTGATGTTCACCACGGCAACGGCACTCAGGCCGCGTTCGCCGGAGTTGAGAACCTTTTCCTGGCCTCAGTTCAGCAATGGCCGATATGGCCAGGCACCGGCCATCCAGACGAGGTCGCCCCCGCCAATATACGCAATGCCGTGGTTCCGCCCAATGCCCCAGCGGAGGCCTGGCGAAAGGCGTTTGAGAGCCTGATGCCGCACCTAGATGCTTTTGCCCCGGATCTCATTCTGATCTCTGCTGGTTTCGATGCCCATGTTGATGATCCGGTGGGCGATGCGGCTCAAGCCCTGCAGGCCGAGGATTTTGAGTGGGCCACACGAGCTATCACCTCTGTGGCGCGGCGGCATAGTAAGGGGCGCGTTGTCAGCTCTTTGGAGGGGGGCTATGATCTTAAGGCCCTCGGGACATCTGCGGTTGCCCATCTTCGGGCCCTTCAGTTACCCTGAGCTGAGTTTTTCCTTCAGACGTAATCATCTACGGAAAAAATTTCTAATTCAAAAGATTAGGCCTATTTCGATCCGATAGCCGGTTCCCACATACAACAGGCGGCTCCAATGGATGATCCGTCATTGCGGCATTGAAGCTCCGCCACTAGAGTGCGTTCCGATAA
>NMUI01000293.1 GCA_002221445.1 Phenylobacterium zucineum
GCCGATTTCGGCGTCATGATCTCTGCATCGCACAACCCTGCCGCCGATAACGGCATCAAGTTCTTCGCTCGCGGCGGGCACAAGCTGCCAGATGCCATCGAAGATCGAATCGAAGCGGCGATGGCAGAAAAGCCTCTCGCTCCAGTTGGCGGCGAGGTCGGCCGCGTCACCCGATTCGCAGACGCCGAAGACCGATACGCCCTGCACCTCCTCTCTTCGCTTCCGAACCACCTAACCGGCCTCACCGTGGTCATCGACTGCGCAAATGGCGCGGCCTCTGCGGTTTCGCCGCAACTCTTTGCCGACGCCGGTGCAAAGGTAATCGTGATTGGTGCCGACCCAGACGGCCTCAACATCAACCTCGGCTCCGGTTCGACCCACCTGACCGCACTTCAGGCAGCCGTTCTCGAGCACGGAGCCGATGCGGGCATAGCGCACGACGGCGACGCCGATCGTTGCCTCGCCGTTGACCACACCGGCGCGATCGTCGACGGTGACCAGATCATGGCCATCCTTGCGGTTGCAATGAAGCAGTCGGGCGAACTAGCTCGCAACACCCTCGTTGCCACCGTGATGAGCAACCTAGGCCTTCGAATCGCGATGCGCGAAAACGACATCGACATGATCGAGACCAAGGTTGGCGATCGCTACGTTCTCGACGCGATTCGCGAGGGCGGATACACGCTCGGTGGTGAGCAGTCGGGCCACGTGATCTTCACTCGATGGGCAACCACGGGTGACGGCATCCTGACCGGTCTGAAGCTGATGGCCGAGGTAGCGCGCACCGGCAACAGCCTCGCCGAGCTCACCAAGGTCATGAAGGTTTATCCGCAGGTACTCGTGAACGTACCCGGCGTCGACAAAACCAAGGTCGACCACGATGCCGAGATTCAGGCACTCGTCGCAGAGGCAGAGGCCGAGCTTGCCGACACCGGTCGCGTATTGCTGCGCCCATCGGGCACCGAAAACCTCGTGCGCGTAATGGTCGAGGCGGCCGACCAAGGCACCGCTCAGTCGTGGGCCGACCGCATCGCTCACCTAGTCACTAAAAACCTCGCAATCTAGGAGCCCCCGTGAGCGCATCCGAACTTTCTGACGACCAGGCCAAGGCCATCGCGATTTCGCTGTTCAACGGCGTCTGGGATCACATCGACAACAAGAACCGCACCGAGGCCGACGAACTCGAAATGGTGCATGCCGCGCACGCGAGCCGCTGGCACTGGCAGCAGGCCGGTGGCCCAAAGCAGTGGGCGATTGGCGAGTGGCAGTGCGCACGCGTTTACTGCGAGGTCGGGTTTCCTGAACTTGCCATTTTTCACGCCCAGGCCTGCCTCGAACTGACCGAGTCGAACAATCTAGAACAGTGGATGCACGCCTCGGCATACGAGGTTCTTGCGCGTGCCTACTGGGGCGCTGGCGACCTAGATTTGGCCAAGCTCTCGCGCGGTCGCGCCCGCCAGATTCTCGCGAACCTCCCGGAAGACGCCGACACGAAGCACATTCGCGCTCAGGTGGCCGAGCTCACGTTCTAGGAGAGTGCCGAAGGTCGTCGCCGAGCGGCGCCGCTAGATCTTACGCAGCAGAACCGACTCGACCTTGTGGTCTGCGCCCTTGCGAAGCACCAGGTTCGCGCGCGAGCGGGTCGGCAAAATGTTTGCCTCTAGGTTCGGCAGGTTGATTGTGTTCCAGATCTCGTGAGCACGCGCCTCTGCCGCCTCGAGTGGGATCTCGGCGTAGCGATGAAAGAAGGAGGCCGGGTTGGTGAACGCCGATTCGCGCAACTTTCTAAAACGGTTGATGAACCACTGCGAGATGTTGGCCTTGTCGGCATCCACGTATATTTTGAAGTCGAAGTAGTCGCTCAGCGTCACCGCTTGGCCTCCGGTCGGCGACTGCAGCACGTTCAAACCCTCGACTATGAGCACGTCTGGTGTCGAAACCACGGCCTCGGCACCCGGCACGATGTCATAGCTGAGGTGCGAGTAAACCGGGGCGACCACTCGCTCGACGCCGCTCTTAATGTCGGCCACAAACTTGAGCAGGGCAAGCCGGTCGTAAGACTCCGGGAACCCTTTGCGCTCCATAATGCCGCGGCGCTCTAGCTCGGCGTTCGGGTAGAGAAAGCCGTCGGTGGTGATGAGCTCGACCTTCGGTGTGCCCGGCCAACGACTCAGCAACTCGCGAAGCAAACGCGAGACCGTGGATTTGCCAACCGCGACCGATCCGGCGATGCCGATGATGAATGGTGTGCGTTTGGCCCGCGCGCCGAGGAAGGCGCTGCTGGCCCGGTGCATCGCAGCCGAGTTTGTCACATATAGGTTCAACAGCTGGCTCAGCGGCAGGTAAACCTGCTCAACTTCGGCGAGGTC
>NMUI01000044.1 GCA_002221445.1 Phenylobacterium zucineum
CCTCGGCGGCTAAAACCCCTTCGAAGAAATTACCCTAGAGCCTGTTCCCTTTAGACGGAAACGTCTAGGGGGATAAAACAGGCTCTCATTCAAGATGTTAGAGTGCGTTTCGATCCGATAACCGGTTCCCACTTATCGGAACGCACTCTAAATCAGCTTTATTTCTTTCAATCGGATTTCCAGGAAATCCTGAGCATTCAAAGGTTCCGGAAAGAGGTTCGGACGGTCCCGGCTAATGCACGAGGGCAGGGTGACAATGTCGAAGTCCGGGTTGAAGTGCAGGAAGAAGGGGGTAGAATAGCGGGGAAACCCTCGCCGTTCCGGGGCCGGGTTGACCACCCGGTGAATGGTCGATGGCAGGACCTTATTGGTCAAACGCTCCAGCATGTCGCCGATATTGCAGACCACAGATCCCGGTGGTGGGCTGATGGCCAGCCATTGTCCGTCCCGATCCAGAACCTCCAGCCCGGCTTCCTCGGCCCCGAGCAATAGGGTGATGACATTGATGTCCGCATGGGCTCCGGCGCGGATGTTCGGGCCGTCCTGCGGTACAGGGGGATAGTGCAGCAGGCGCAGGATGGAATTGCCGTCCATAACCGTCGGGGCAAAAAATGCCGATCAAGGCCGAGATAGTGCGCAATCGCCTCCAGGACCTGATTGCCCAGAGCATCCAGGGCAGCATAGAGCCAGCTAACCTCCGCTTGGAATTGCGGAATCTCGGCCGGCCAAACATTGGGTGGCATGACCCGGGTATAGGCATGACCCTGCGGCAGGTCGCGGCCCACATGCCAGAATTCCTTCAAATCGTAGTGTTCATGATCCTTGGCGGTTTCGACCCCGAAGGCGGTATAGCCCCTCTGCCCGCCGGTCCCGGAGATGTATTTCGATTTTGTGGCTTCAGGCAGGGCAAAGAAGGCCTTGGTATCGGTGATCGCCGCGCTCAGTCGAGCTTCATCCAAGCCATGATCCGAGATCACCGCAAAGCCGTACCGCTGAAAGCTCTCGCCGAGCTGGGCTGCAAAGCGGTCGAAGTCGGTCTTGAAGGCCGGGAAGGGGACAGGCGCGAATGTGTTGGCGGTGGTTTGGGTCATGACCTGCATCTATATCCTGACCCCGGTTACCGACAAACCTTAGGCGGCATTTTACATCGCAATTTCGCGCGCCCCATTCCCAAATGCTGCAGTGCGGCGTAGGATCAGTCATGGCTGATAAAACCCGCAAAGACGCCGCTGAGGCGCTGGCCGGTCGTCTGTTCGACGGCATGACCATCATGGCCGGAGGCTTCGGCCTCTGCGGCATTCCCGAACACCTGATTGCTGCTATTCGCGATAGCGGCGTCAAAGATCTGACCATCATCTCCAACAATTGCGGGGTTGACGGCTTTGGCCTGGGGGTCCTGCTGGGGGCCGGTCAGATCCGCAAGATGATCAGTTCCTATGTGGGTGAGAACAAGCTGTTTGCCGAGCTGTACCTGTCGGGCCGACTGGAGTTGGAATTCAATCCTCAAGGAACCCTGGCGGAGCGCATCCGGGCGGGCGGTGCGGGGATACCGGCCTTCTTCACCAAGACCGGGGTCGGGACCCTGGTGGCCGAGGGTAAGGAGATCCGCAATTTCGATGGCGAAGACTATGTGATGGAGCGCGGCCTTACCGCCGACCTGTCCATCGTCAAGGCTTGGAAGGGCGATGCGGAAGGTAATCTGATCTATCGGAAAACAGCGCGGAACTTCAATCCGATGATGGCCACAGCCGGAAAGATCTGCGTGGCTGAGGTTGAGCACCTGGTGGGGATCGGTGATCTCGACAAGGACAATATCCATACCCCGGGTATTTATGTGGACAGCCTGATCGAAGGTGCCGCCTTCGAAAAGCGCATCGAACAAAGAACCACGCGGCCCGTAGCCGAGAAGGCAACTGTCTGATGGCCTGGACCCGAGACGAAATGGCGGCCCGAGCCGCCCTGGAACTCCGCGACGGATTTTACGTCAATCTGGGGATTGGCATTCCGACCCTGGTGGCCAACCACATCCCGCCCGGCATGAGCGTGACCCTACAGAGCGAGAATGGGATGCTCGGCATGGGCCCCTTTCCGTTTGAGGGGGAAGAGGATGCCGACCTGATCAATGCGGGCAAGCAGACAATTACCGAGTTGCCAAGCTCTTCCTATTTTCCAGCGCCGACAGCTTCGCCATGATCCGTGGCGGGCATATCGACCTGTCGATCCTGGGGGCCATGCAGGTCGCCGCCAATGGCGACCTCGCCAACTGGATGGTGCCTGGCAAGATGGTCAAGGGTATGGGCGGGGCCATGGACCTGGTGGCTGGCGTCAAGCGCGTGATCGTGCT
>NMUI01000294.1 GCA_002221445.1 Phenylobacterium zucineum
TCGGCGTCGCTGAACGGTGGGGATGGCAATGACCTGCTGACCGCAGGCTTTGGTGCCATCGCCCATGGCGATGTGGGTGATGATGTCCTATTTGGTGGTACTGGTGCCGCCTCGATTTACAGTAATGATGCCCTGTCTGACGGAGCCGGTGCCGACTCCCTTTACGGCGACGACGGCAATGACAGCCTGACGGGTGGTGAAACCTGGGCAGTCATGAGCGGCGGTGACGGTAATGACCAGTTGACGGTTGTGTCCTTCGGCGGCGTGGCGCATGGCGATGGGGGCAATGACATCCTGATTGCGCAAAGCCGTGTCAGTGCCCTTTATGGCGACTCTGGCAATGACACCCTGTCCGGCGGTGCCACTTCGGCCACTCTGTACGGCGGTAACGACGATGACTGGTTGACCGCAAGCGACGACGGTGGGGTCGTATATGGTGGTGCAGGCAATGACATCATATTTGGCGGAACGCGCTTGGCTAGCCTGTACGGGGGAGACGGCAATGATAGCCTGACGGCGCGGGGCTCATTCAATACCCTCTATGGCGATGGAGGCAATGACACCCTCTATGGTGACACCACCTCCGCGCCGATGAATGGCGGTGACGGCGATGATCTTTTGATTGCCGGCTCAGGCAACGGGTTCATCGATATTCATGGCAATGCGGGCAATGACAGTATGATCGCCAGGAACAACAACACTTCCCTTTATGGCGATGCTGGTAATGACACCATGTCTACCAGTGGAACTAGCAGAGGGGGACTCAATGGCGGCGACGGTAATGACAGCCTAATCGGAGGAGCAACCAGAGATTTGCTCAGAGGTGACGCGGGAAATGATACAATCGATGGTGGTGGAGGTGATGATGATATTAATTTTGGCGGAGGCGGATATGACCTCGTGACCGGCGGCGCAGGGAACGATTATTTCAGGTTTCAGCCTATTTCGGCAGCTCCAAACCGCGCCGTTAAAAGCCTTGACGTGAGTACTATCACCGACTTTCAGCACGGCAAAGACCGTATTCTTCTCAATAATATGTCTTTTAACAAGTTGAATTTTGTTACTGATCCTGTGGAAAGCTATGATGATGCCCTTATTCGGGCGCAGGCTTGGATCTCAGGTAAGACCTATGAGGTTGTTGTAATGAAGGTGGGCTTAGGTGCTGACGCCGCGACTTACATCTTTGCCGATGTCCCGGTTGGTTCCTCCGATATCGGTGATATTAATGCGATCATCAAGGTCGTTGGTGCACCCACACTGACTTTTAACAGCTATTATTTCGAATAGATTTTTAAAATCGGAGTTTGATGTTGAAATATTTTCTTCAGATTATAAGAAAGTATTATCGACCATTTACTACGCGGCGACTTTGGATCAGGCATCGAGGTCTATAGCCGATGGGACCAAAGATATTGTGGTGGTCGTGGTGAGCCATGGTGCCGATTGGGTAACATATGTCTTCGTGGATGCGCTCGGAATTAATTAAATCAGTATGGCCTTCAAGCTCCAGAAAGCGAACGTCCCCCTGATGATGGACAACTTTGTCTGAGCCCGGGTAACCTGCCTGCATTTTGGGCAGACCTGCTAGAGTGCGTTCCGATAAGT
>NMUI01000295.1 GCA_002221445.1 Phenylobacterium zucineum
CCCTAGAGCCTGTTCCCTTTAGACGGAAACATCTAGAGGGAAAAAGGCTCTAATTCAAGATGTTAGAGTGCGTTCCGATAACCGGTTCCCACTTATCGGAACACACTCTAGTGTCGGAACACTCTCACCCCTGTAAAGGCCATGGTCACCCCGGCCGCGTCAGCCGCAGCAATCACCTCAGCGTCGCGAATGGAGCCGCCGGGTTGGATCACAGCCGTTGCCCCGGCTTCGGCCGCCTGAATGAGGCCATCTGCGAAGGGGAAAAAGGCTTCAGATGCACAGGCTGAGCCCTGAGCCAGACTGACAGGCAGACCAGCGGTCTCGGCCGCTTCACCGGCCCGGATGGCCGCGATCCGCGCTGAATCGCGACGGTTCATCTGTCCGGCACCAATGCCCGCCGTCTGTCCGTCCTTGGCAAAGACAATGGCATTGGACTTCACATGTTTGGCGACCGTAAAGGCAAACAGCATGTCGGCAATTTCTGACGGTGTCGGTTGACGCTGTGTCACGATCTCGAGATCAGCCGCGGTCAGATGCGACACATCGCGGCTCTGAACCAGAAAGCCCCCGGCCACCTGTTTGAAGATGTCGGGGCCGGACCGGGCATCCGGCAGGCCGCCGGTCAGCAGGAGGCGGAGGTCTTTTTTCTTAGCAAATAGGGCGATAGCCTCATCATCGGCTTCCGGAGCGACCACGACCTCGGTGAAGATCTTGATCATCTCCCGGGCGGTTGCCGCGTCCAGCCGGGTATTCACCGCCACGATCCCGCCAAAGGCCGACACCGGATCGCACTGAAGAGCACGCTCATATGCGGTTTTGAGGTCAGACCCTAAAGCAACGCCGCAGGGATTGGCGTGCTTAATAATGGCCACCGCAGGGGCAGATTTAGGATCAAACTCGGCAATCAACTCAATGGCCGCGTCGGTATCGGCAATATTGTTATAGCTCAGAGCCTTGCCCTGAATCTGGCGGGCTGTAGCCACACCGATCCTTGGATTTTCCTCTCGATAGAAGGCCGCCGACTGGTGGGGGTTTTCGCCATAGCGCAGGGTCTGCGCCAGGGTTCCAGCAAAAGCTCGCCGACCCGGTACCGGATCATCGACGACTCCGGCAAACCAGCCGGCAATCGCGGCATCATATGCGGCTGTACGGGCATAAGCCCTCGCCGCTAAACGCTTTCGGAGATCAAGACCGGTGGTGCCTGTAGCCTCCAGCTCGGCAAGAACCTCCTGCAGATCAGCCAACTCCGTACACACCGCCACATAGCCGTGATTCTTGGCCGCCGAGCGTATCATCGCCGGACCGCCAATATCGATATTCTCTACCGCCGTCGCAAAATCGGCCCCAGCTGCAATCGTTGTCTCAAACGGGTAAAGATTGACATAGACGAGGTCGATACCCGCGATGCCATGATCGGCCATGGCCCCGGCATGTTCCGGTGCATCCCGAACCGCCAACAGACCGCCGTGAACAATCGGGTGCAGGGTCTTGACCCGACCGTCCATCATTTCTGGGAATTGGGTCAGGTCCGAGACATCCCGGACCGGCAGGCCCGCTGCCGCAAGGGCAGCGCGGGTGCCGCCGGTGGAAACCAGCTCCACCCCTGCGGCCACCAGGGCACGGGCACCATCCACCAGGCCCATCTTATCAGAAACGGAAATCAGCGCTCGTTTAAGGGGGCACGATCAGCCGGTTTCGGGAAATCGGGTGCGGCGGGCATGACACTCTCCTGACGTGATCAAAAAAGGAATGCCCAGGCGAGCGGCGTCTATGGCCCCCGTGCTCCCCGGTGGTTGCCCACCTCAATCGCCAGTCACACGCAGTTAAACAGGGTCTAAAACGCGCTGGACCGAGCGTCAATCTGAGACCCCGCCCCAAGTCTGATACCGGCGGTGATCTTGCCCAGCGCCCATGATGTGGGGACGGCTTTAATCACCCTTCAATGCGGCGATATTGGCGGCATAATTGCTCGGTCCGCCCCGGAAGACCGCCGTCCCGGCCACCAGGGCGGTGGCCCCGGCCTCAACACAGAGCTTGGCCGTTGCCGGAGTGACTCCGCCATCGACCTCCAACGGGATGTCACGACCGGTCGCCTCAATCATCTGCCGCAGACGACGAATTTTTTGAAGCTGCGAGGGCATGAAGCTCTGCCCGCCAAAGCCGGGATTGATCGACATGACAAGGATAAGATCCACATCCTCCATCATCCATTCGATAATATTTGGAGAGGTCGAAGGATTGAACACGACCCCCGCCCTGGCACCCAATTCCCGAATACGCTTTAGGGTCCGGTTGAGATGCGGGCCGCTTTCCGGATGGACGCTGATGATGTCAGCACCGGCGGTGGCAAAGGCTTCGAGATAGGGATCCACCGGCGCGATCATCAAATGCACGTCGAAGGGAAGGCTGACATGGGGCTTCAGCGCCCTTACCACCTCAGGACCCAGGGTAATGTTGGGTACGAAATGGCCATCCATGACATCAATATGCAGCCAGTCGGCACCGGCAGCTTCGATCGCGCGGGCCTCCTCACCCAGGCGCGCAAAATCAGCCGCAAGAAGCGAGGGTGAAATAAGAGGCGACCGAGGTGTCATAGGCTGGACTTAACCTTGGCCTAGCCCTGCGCCAACCCTATTCCGCCGTTCGGCGAAAGCGGGCGGCGAAAAACCCGTCTGTCCCCCCAGGATGATGGTGTGGCAGGATGCGTAGGTCGCCGGTCGATGAGAGACTCGCCACCGAACTGCCCCCTTCGCCACCGCATATGGGGTCCCGACTCATAAAGGGAGTCCGTTTTAGAAAGGCGGCGACCTGCGCCTCCCCCTCTTCGGGCTCAAGAGAGCAGACACAATAGACCAATCGACCGCCGGGTTTGACCCGCCTTGCCGCTGAGTCCAGCATTCGGGCCTGCACCTGCGCCAGGGCAGCAATATCTCCAGGTCGCACTGCCCAAAGGACATCAGGATTGCGACGATAGGTGCCCGTGGCGGTGCAGGGGGCATCCAGCAACACCGCGTCAAACACCCGGGCATCGGTCCAGTCGGCGGCATCCGCCGTCACAATTTCGGCGGAAAGGCCCATACGTTCCAGGTTGGCCGCCACGCGTCTCAGCCGGGCCGCTGAACGATCTAAGGCCACAACCTTAGCGCCGGTGCTCGCCATTTGTAGGGTCTTGCCGCCTGGGGCGGCGCAAAGGTCCAAGGCGGTCAGGTCAACCCGAAGATCCAGCAGGCGCGCAGGAATCGCTGCGCTTGCATCCTGAACCCACCAGGCCCCTTCGGCAAAGCCGGGCCAGGCCGAGACGTCGCCCCGCAAGGCCGTCCGCCAGCTGCCGCCCGGCAGAACCTCGGCGGCGAGCCCCGGCTCAGGACTGGCCTCCGCATTCTTTGGCGTCAGATCGGTGGCCGGTTCGACGGCGATGTTTTTGGCCATGACCAGGGCGGCATCGCGGCCATAGGCGGCCTGCCATCGGGTAAAAAGCCAGGGGGGTGCGAAGGCTTCGGGATCGGAAAAGTCCGGCGGTTCCCGGGTAAAGCCGCGCAGGATTGCATTGACCAAGCCCTTGAAATTGCGGGTCGCCCCTGAATCTGCCGCCAGATCAACGCTTGCACTAACGACAGCATAGGCTGGTGCCCCCAACACAAAGGCTTGGGCCATGCCCAAACGCAGAATGTGCAGGACCCGCTCAGGCGGCGGTTTCTTGAGTTTGTGTTCCAGGACCCGATCAATGGGACCGAGATGACGCAGGGCGGCCATAACCAGGGCATGGGCAAATCCACGGTCCCGCAGCGACAGGGCTGAAAACCCCGGCATTGCGACCGCGTCCTCAATTCCGGCGCGTCGGGCCAGGGCAGCGGCCAGCAGATCCACGGCGGCCCGTCTGGCAGGCAGGCCGGCAATATCTTCAAAAGGTTCGGTCACAGCTGTGGGGGTGCCCGCTCAGGCCTATGATTGCAAGGGTCAAGGTGGCGAAACCTGTCGAAGTCGCTTAAACATAGGCCATGCGTGATCGCGACGATGACAAACCGGCAAAGATCCTCACCCCGGCAGCTCAGAGAGCCCTGGCCGAGGCAGAGACCCGTCGCAAGGCGGCGGCAAGGATTGAGCAGGACACCGAAACCGGCGGACCGGCTGGTCTTGAACCGACACGCTACGGCGATTGGGAGCGCAGGGGCATTGCCGTAGACTTCTGATTAGGCGAACCCACCTCGCCTGATAGGGGCATAGGGTCGCGCCGGGATTCGTTCGGGCCTAGCTTGCAGGCTTCCACGACTTAGAGGCGGACATCATGGGTTGGTTCATGCGCGGCACGCCCGCACTTGCGGCGATGCTGTCGGCGTCAATAGCGATTGCCGGCTCCATGACGATCTATCAGAACAGCGACCATTGGGAGGCAGAAGCCCAACGGAATGCTGTTACAGGCCGCGACGTTATGGGCCTCGACAGGACTTCGTCTTGTTGTACGCAAAGGCCGGTTTCGAAGGCTAAGGTCTATCTCGACAACCGCGCCGATCAGCACGCGCCAAAAGAACGCCCACCTTATGCCGCCCGCACGACTTGGGAACGCGGCCAGATCGACCATCGTATCGGTCCGGGACCTGGAGCGTATGTCGATCCCCGCCTTACCAGGGAACCGCAGTTTCAGGACAGCTATCTGATGTCGTCTGATCGCGACCTCTATCAAAGCAGGATTTATGGCGATCAGGCGCGCTATGCTCTACCTCTGCCGGATTATCGCGACCATAGATTTGGTGCTTGTCCGACCATCGACATCCCCAGTCATGGCGGTGCCGAACAGCACTATAAATCCGCCCTGTGCCGGAACTCCTTGGAGCCGCCATGCGGGTGTGGCGACATCAATACGCCAAGATACGGCCAGATCGCTTTGGGGGAAGGTTTTATGTACACCAATGGGGGTGTCGGCCCCATTCCTGACAGTGGCTATGTCGGCGGGGGCAGTATGATGATCAACCAAAGGTTCGGCCGTACGCCCTTCAGCTCAGCAGGCCCCTATGGATCACATGGGTCCAGTTTCGGCATGACTTATGGCCGTGGCGGAACGGAAGGTGCCGGAGGTATTGGCGGCGCAGGCGGCACCGAAGGTACAGGCGGTACGGGTGGCACTGGCGGGACAGGCGGCACCGGCGGAACGGGTGGCACTGACGGAACCACCGGAGGTGGCGGGCAGGACGGCGGCGACTGCAGTTGTTTGTAGGGCCGACATGGCCTGAACCGCCAGAGCCTGTTCCCTTTAGA
>NMUI01000296.1 GCA_002221445.1 Phenylobacterium zucineum
GTCTAAAGGGAACAGGCTCTGGGCCTTCTCAACAAGCTCGGGATCGCTGTCCGCGACGCGCATCGCCCCACGAAGGGCCGGCAATATCTCCGCGACGGTGCTGACAGACTCCCAGCTCAGCATAAAGTCTGGCGGCGTTAGCTTGGCGTCTACCGTGTGCTGGAACAGGGCAAAGAGGGGTTCCCAGAATCCGTCCACATTGTAGAAAACCACGGGCTTGGCATGCAGATCCAGGCGACGCCAAGACAGCAGTTCGACGATTTCCTCCAAGGTACCAATTCCACCGGGCAAGACGACAAAGGCGTCTGATCGGTCGAAGAGCTGGATTTTCCGGGCGTGCATGGACTCCACAACTATGGTTTCGACCACGTCCAGGCGCTGTTCACGCACCTTCAGGAAATGGGGGATAATGCCCAGAACCTCGCCTCCAGCCTGATGGGCGGCTAGGGCACAGGCCCCCATCAGGCCGACCCCGCCACCGCCGTAGATCAGCCTCAGGTTTGCCGCAGCCAGGTCACGACCTAATTGCGCCGCTGCCTCCAGCAGGGTTGGGTCAGCCTCATCAGAGGCCCCGCAGAAGACACAGACCGAGGAAAGGGACTTAGGGGATTGCCCCATGGGATGCTCCACGAAATGGTCTAAGAAGAGGGGTAAGTCGCGCCGTATGGGGGGACCTGCCAGCTAGACTCAATTTCGGGGAGTTTCGACCAAACCGTGCGCCTTAAGCAATGTCTCTTCGTATATCTCGGTATTGCCCTTCTGTCAGCGGTGGCGGGTTGTGGTCCGACCCGAGATGCTGGGCAAAGGCAGACAGCGAAGTCTGTTGCCGAGGCGGATTATAAGACCCCACCCCAAGTGACATCGGTGCGGATGATTGCGGGTCAGTTTGAAGTTTTCGGAACCGCGTCTCCCTTGGCCGCTGTCCGCCTCGCCCGCCCGACGGCTCCAGCCGGACAGGGCCTTGCCGATAAGAGTGGGCACTGGGTCATCCGACTACCACGCGCAACGCAAACCGAAATCTATGGCGTTTCTGAAACGATCTCTGGCCGGCAACTCCAAGCCTCGGGATACCTTCTGGTGACCCAAGACGGCCTTGGGGTGATCCTGCGTGCAGGGACCGGTGCAGTTGTCCTGTCACCCTCGAATCCGGCGCGTATTGCTGCCCTTGATATTGACCGGGAAGGGGGTGCGGTGGTGTCTGGATTTGGCCCACCGGGCATCAGGATCAGCGCCAGAGTCGATGGTACCAAGCTGGGAGAGGCGCGGGTGGATCCCCAGGGCCGGTTTGTTCTGCCGCTCACCGGACCGGTGAATTTAGGGTCCCATGTCCTGAGGGTGTTCGGGGATGGAATAGATTCGGCGCTGACTATGGAGGCCACTCAGGTCCTGCCTTTGCAAACCTCACCCTATCGCGCGACCGCAATCGGGCCTGCCTTGAGGGTTGACTGGATGACGCCGGGAGGGGGTGAGCAGACCACCTGGGTCTATGGCCAAGATGGCGGGGGTTCATGAGTTTTCATCACGGTTCAGGTCGAGCACCAGGGGCGGTGGCTCCGGTGGGAGCTTGGTTCAGTTTCTACCGCTCCATGGCCGATCTTGGCCGACTGGTCTTGCGAAGTGGCGCGCCTGGGCTCAGCTGGCGGATACCGGCTGCCCTGATCTTAGTTTTGCGGGCAAGCTGGCAGGGGTCTGGGCACCTGTCATGCTGGGAGAGGCCATCAATACCCTATCGCCTGTCCTGAAATACGGCTTGACCCTTGGCGGTAATTTCGTCGGTCTCGCCCTAGCCTTTGCGGCCCTGCGGTTAGTGGCAGCCTGCGCGCCCTTTGCCCGGGAAGCTATTTTCACGCCGGTGTCACAGGCAACCATGGCCAAGGCGGCGGTGGAAGCCTTCGGCCATACCTTGAGCCTCTCCCTCGACTTCCATCAGAGCAAGCAGACCGGAACCCTGGCGCGGATCATTGACCGGGGCTCGCGATCGACTGACTTTCTGATCCGCAGCGTGGTCTTCAGCCTGGGACCGACGGCGGTGGAACTGGTCATGGCCATGACGGTTATGGCTTTCAAGCTGGATTGGCGGTTTGCCGTGACCGCCTTGGTGACCATCGTTATCTACACCCTGCTGACCTTTCGGATCACTGACTGGCGGCTCAGTCATCGTCGGGAGCTGAATGAGGCCGACAGCCGCGCCGCCGGACTATCGGTGGATGCCATGATCAATTATGAGGCCATCAAGACCTTCGGGTCCGAAGGCCGCACCGTGATCCGCTATCAGGACGCCATGGGTCGCTATGTGAAGGCCTCCGTTCAGGCCAATACCTCTCTGTCCTTATTGAACGGGGTCCAGGCTGTGATCCTCAATGTCGGCCTGGCCATCATGACCGTGCTGGCCGGGATCGAGGTCCTGCAAGGGCGGATGCGGATTGGTGATGTCACCACAGCCATCCTGCTGCTGACCAGCCTCTATGTCCCGCTGAACATGCTGGGCTTCAATTATCGGGAAATCCGTCAGGCCTTTATCGATATGGAGCAAATGGTCGGACTGACCGCTGTTGCCCCGGACATTGTCGATACGCCGGATGCGCAGATCCTTCCCCCCTCCAGTGGTCAGGGGGCCGCCATTGCCTTTGAGGGCGTCGATTTCCAACACGATTCAAGGTCAACGGGCCTGAAGGGCGTCAGTTTCGATATTCCACCTGGAACGACCACAGCGATTGTCGGGCCATCCGGGGCTGGCAAAACCACGGCGGTTCGTCTCGCCCTGCGTCTGCTTGATCCTGAGGCTGGTCGGGTAGTGATCGACGGTCTGGATTTGACGAGGGTCCACCAATCGGATCTGCGCCGCGCCATTGCCCTGGTGCCGCAGGATGTGGCGCTTTTCAATGACACCTTGCGCGCCAATATCGCCTTTGCCCGACCGGATGCGTCAGATGCCGATGTGCGAGGTGCGGCCGATGCGGCGGAGCTGGGCAGTTTTATCGAAAGCCTGCCGCAAGGCTGGAGACCATGGTCGGCGAACGGGGGCTGAAGCTTTCGGGTGGGGAGCGTCAGCGGGTAGGTATAGCCAGGGCCCTATTGGCCAATCCGCGCTTCCTGATCCTCGACGAGGCCACCAGTGCCCTAGACGGCCCCACCGAAGAGGCGATCCAACAGACCCTGCGCAAGGTGCGTACCGGGCGCACAACCCTCGTGATCGCTCACAGATTATCGACCATTGTCGATGCCGACCAGATTGTCGTCCTGCGTCGGGGCAAGGTTGTCGAGCGCGGGACGCATAACGACCTCCTGGCTAAGGGCGGGGAATATGCCGCCCTGTGGCGGCGTCAGACGCGAACGACCTGATTTATTCCGCAGGTGAGGGGTGTTGAACCTGTCCGGGGGATACGTCCTTCTGATGCCGCCAGCCCAAAGCCTTGCCGAGCCCGTCAAATAGTTGCCCGAACCGCTTTGACATCACCTTCGGTGCGGCCAGCAGGACCGGGGTCAGGACCAGGGTGAGCAAGGTGGCAAAGGACAGCCCCCAGACCACCGCCGCCGACAACTGCACCCACCATTCCGAACCCGGCGCGGCGTATTCCATGATGGCGCGGCCGAAGTCTGGATGGATCTGGAACATGAGGGGGAGGAGCCCCACAACGGTCACCAGGGTGGTGAGCATGACCGGCCGGAACCGTTGTGTCGCCGCGCGAACGGCGGCTTCATCAGCCTCATAGCCCTGTTGTCGCAGCTGATAGAAGGTGTCCACCAGGACGATATTATGGCCGACCACCACGCCAGCCAGGGCGACGACCCCCGTCCCGAGCATGATCACCGAAATATAATCGAAGGTGTGGAACAGGTTGACCTGAACCCCCAGGAGGACCCCCACCGTCGACAGAATTACGGCAGATAGGGTGACCACCACGCCGTAGAAGCTGTTGAACTGCCACAACAGGATAATCATCATCATAAAGAGTGAGGCGGCAATGGCGGTCATGAAAAAGACCACCGCCTTCTGCCCCTCCTCATCCGCGCCCGTGAACTTCCAGCGGACTGAGTCCTCAAGTCCGGCCTTTTCAAGCCAGGGTTTCAGCTCGGCGATCTTCTGGTTGGCCGCGACGCCGGGCAGGGTATTGGCCTGAACCAGAACCAAGCGCTGGCTGTCCCGCCGCTGAATGCTCGTGACTTGCTGGGCTGGTATGCTTTTGACGAAATAGCTTAACGGCACAGGCCCCTGAGCCGTGGGGATTTTCAGGGTCTGAAAGGCTGTGGCATTGCGCCCCTCCGGCGTAAACCTCACCCGTATGTCGAGTTCGTCCTCGGCGTCATCTGGTCGGAAGCGGCCCACCAGAACCCCGCCGGTCAGATATTGTATCGCCTGTCCCACAGCGACCACATCAACGCCATAGCGCCCTGCCGCCTCGCGATCGACGGCCAGGGACCACTCAATCCCCGGTGCCGTGCGGTTGTCTTCCAGCTCAATCAATTGCGGATCGGCCTTGAGCTTGGCTTCGATCAGGTCAGCGGCGCGATTGAGCGCGGCCGGATCGGGACCCCGGAGCTGAACCTGGATGGCCTTGCCCGTGGGGGGCCTCCCTGGGGTTCGCGTACCTCGACCTGCAAACCCGAAAGGTCGGCAACCCGACGGCGAACCTCCTTGGCGATGTCCTTGCCGCGCAGGCCGAGGGCCTTACGGTCTTCGTATTTCAGGAATTCAACCTGGATCCGTCCTATGGTGTCGTTGGGGGTTTGGTTCCGCCCGCCGCCCGGGCTGGACGAGCCGCTACGGACATAGAGGGACTCGACGCCCTTGATACCTGCGAGGCGGTTTTCCACCTCCCGCACCAGCACGTCCTGTGTGGCGGCTGACATGTTACCGCGCCCCTTGACGTAAACCGCCACGAACTCAGGGTCCTGATCGAGGAAAAACTCGGTGCGATGCTTGGTGTGGCCAAACCAGTAGAACACCAGAAAAATAACCAGCATTGTGCCGGCAATAACCCTTAGGGGATGAGCCCCTAGGAAGCTGATCATCCGGGCATACCAGCCCATAAAGCCGCTCATCTCCCGGGGATCTCCCCGCTCGGATTTTTCGATTTCCGCCAGATGTTCTTCGTCCACCGCCGCTTCCCGGGCAAAGATTGAACCTAGGGCTGGGGTGAAGATCAGGGCGACGAAGATTGAAGCCCCGAGAACGAAGAACAAAGTCAAAGGCAGGAAGCTCATGAACTTCCCGGCGATCGAGTTCCAAAACATGAAGGGCAGGAAGGCGCAGAGCGTTGTCAGCGTGCCGTTCAACACAGGCCAGAACATGCGTTTACCTGCGGCTGCAAAGGCATCGGCCTTGTGCAGTCCCTCCGCCATTTTCCGGTCTGCGTATTCGACAACCACAATGCCGCCGTCTACTAAAATCCCGACCGCCAGCACCAGACCGAACATGACCATCTGATTGAGGGTGATATGAATGGCGTTCAGCATGAGGAAGGCCAGGGTGAAACAGGCCGGAATGGCCAAGCCCACCATAAGGCCCTGCCTTATGCCCAGGCTGGCGACGATGATGATCATTACCAGAATGGCTGCGGAGATCAGCCCGCCTTCCAGGACCATCAAGGTCCGTCCAATGAAATCGCTTTCATCAAAGGTGTAGGCGGCGCGGATTGTCGGTGGCCAGCGCTTTTGCTCGACCTCCACGGTTTGTCGGATTCGTTTGACTGTATCGAGAATATTGGCACCGGACCGTTTGGAAACCTCTAGGGAATAGGCCGGTTGGCCATTGAAGCGTGCGATGAAACTGGCATCCTTAAAGGTACGATGCACCTCGCCAATATCGCCGATTGTGATCAAACGGTCGCCATTGCGCTTGATCGGCAGGGCGAGAATGTCTGCCGGCTTTTCCACAACGCCGGGGATCTTGACTGCAAACTTTCCACCGCCGGACAGCATGTCCCCAGCAGGGATGAGCTGGTTATTGCGGGCAATCGTCTGGGAAATTTCACCTGGAGTGATATTGTACGCCTCCATCCGTAAAGGATCGATGGTGACCTCTAAGAACTCCTCCCGCCCGCCAGACTGGTTTGCTTCAAGCACGCCCGGAACCGACTCCAGGCGTTGTTTCAGGTCGCGGCTTACCCGCATTAGCTCCCGCTCAGGGGCCTGACCCGACAAGATGATACCGATGACTGGATCGCCTGAGAAATTGGCTTCCTGAATGATGGGTTCTTCGGCGTCGGGTGGGAAACGACCCCGGGCGAGATCGACCTTGGCCCGTACGTCACCCAGGACCTTATCCTGATCAAAATCCGCTTCAAATTCCAGGGCGATCACCGCCATGCCCTGACGGGCGACAGCGTTCATTTCCTTCAAGCCTTCAATGCTTTGAAGGTTGGTTTCCAGGGGTTTGACAAGCAGACGCTCGGCGTCTTCCGGGCTTACCCCCGGATAAGGCACAACGATAGAAATAAAGGGTATCTTGATGTCGGGCTGGGATTCCCTTGGCATGTTGAGATAGGCAAATAGCCCGAACAGCCCGGCGATCAGGGTCACGCCCAGGACGACCTTACGACGTTTTATTGCACCGTCGATTAAAGGACCGATCATGATCTTAGCCTCCCGGAGAGCGGTTCGCGAGATCGAAGCCACCCTGGATTATTTTGAATGGCGCAAGCCACGGGCTAATGCGCGGGACCGACCTGAACCTTTTGACCTTCAGCCACATAGGACTGGCCGACCGTAATCACCCGGGTCGGACCCTTGAGGCCAGACACGTAGATACCTCGATCAGTTTCCTCAATGACGCTCACCGGTGCAAACCGGACAACGTCATCGGCCCCGACATAGCGGACGCCTTGCCGACCGGCGGCGTCCAGTACCAGAGTTGAGATGGGTATGCGGTGTGCCGGGCCGGTGCCTGCGGAAATCCGCAAGTCGGCAGACAGGCCTGAACGCGCCTTTAGGCCCGGATTTTCGGCGGTGACTTCAAGATGATAGGTTCGGGTCTGTGGATCGGCATCATGGGCCAGATACCGGACATGTCCCGACAGGATGTCTCCAGAAATCAGTTTGGCCACCGCTTGCGCGCCGACCGCAAACCGGGAGACATCCGACTCCGGAATGTCGCCGACAATCAGGATCGGGTTAAGTTCGATCACCGTGCCGCAGGCCTGACCTGGCGCGAGATAGGTTCCAACTTCGGCGTCACGCTTGTCGAAAGAACCGGCAAAAGGGGCGCGGATATTGGTCTGTTCCAGAGCAATTTCAGCCTGACGGACGGCAGCTTTGGCTCCGTCCAAGGCGGCCTGATCCTGTAATAACTGCGTTTTGGAACGATACCCTTTGGCGGCTAGATCCTGGGACGCCTGCTGGGTCAGTATCCGGGATTTCAACGCCGCTCTCGCCTGATCCAGCCCAGCAGCTCGCGCATCAACATTCAGGCGACAAATAACCTGGCCCTTAAGGACGAGGCTTCCCTCCACGGCTGGAGTCTGAGCAACAATGCCCGCGGTTTCCGAGCGCACAACCACACTGCGGGCTGCCTCGGTACGTCCGCGAATGGCTACCGTGTAGGCGTGCTGTTCTTCAGGGGTGTCGGCCACCTGGACTGTTGCAAGCGGGCGTATATCTGCCGCGATCACCTTGGATTTGGCCCCATGTCCCTTCAGGCCGTTGGCGAGACTGCCAATGACAAAAAAGGCCACCACAATTATGCCCACGGTGATCGCGAAAACCTGTGAGGACTTTAAGCGCATACAGCCTGTTCCCAATACGCCAACGCCAGGGCCAATGCTGCGAAATCAGCATCCCGGGTGTGCCGCGACCCTATAGCCTTCCCCATCAGACGGAATCGTCCAAAGGCATAAAAAGGCTTTAATTCAAAAAGTTAGAGCGTGCTTCGACCCGATAATCCGCTCCCAATTATCGAAACAAAGTCTAGCCTACACCGATGAGTGTTGCCAGAAGTCCTCTTAAACAAATGAATTTTTAGACAGGATGTGACTTTTAGGCGCAAATGCACTGTGGAATTTCACCACTGAGACCCCTTGCAAGGGGTATGGGGGAGGTGCAATGCCAGTGTGGCGGACTGGACAACAGGCGAGGCGACCACAGGTCAGGCCATGAATTATTTGCACACCATGGTGCGGGTGAAGGATCTTGAGAGCTCCCTCGACTTTTACTGCAACAAGCTGGGGCTGGTTGAGGCCTCGCGGTCGGACAGCCCCGCCGGACGGTTTACTCTGGTCTTTCTCTGCGCGCCGGGGGATCTGGATCTGGCTAAAGCGACCAAGGCTCCTATGGTCGAGCTGACCTATAATTGGGACACAGAAGACTATCAGGGCGGCCGCAATTTCGGCCATCTTGCCTATGCTGTGGGCGACATTTATGCGACCTGCGCCCGGCTTCAGGCTGGAGGCGTGGTGATCAATCGACCACCTCGGGATGGTCGTATGGCCTTCGTCCGTTCGCCGGACGGTATTTCCATTGAACTGCTGCAGGCCGGTCCCGCTCTGGCCCCGGTTGAACCTTGGATCTCCATGCCCAATATCGGAACCTGGTAGTCAGGGTTTTGGCGGGTAGGGATGGCGAGTCCCGCGCGGATCTGCCACCTCATCGTCTAACAGATAGTTCGGTCCAATGGGCACCTTGCCGTGTCCGTCAGGTATGTCGAGGATGTAGGTCGGCAGGCAGAGGCCGGAATAGCGGCCGCGCAAGGCCCTGATAATGTTTTGGCCCTCGACGATTGTCGACCGGAAGTGGCCCGTTCCCGGTGCGTGGTCTGGATGGTGCAGATAGTAGGGCTTGATCCGGGTCTCAACAAAGCCCCGCATCAGGGCCCCCAGGGAGTCTGGCGTATCGTTGATCCCCTTCAGCAGAACCGTCTGGCTCAACATGGGCACGCCGCTGTCGATCAGCCGGGCGCAGGCCCCCCGGGCGGCCGGGGTCAGCTCACGAATGTGGTTGGCGTGCAGGGCGACATAGACCGCCTTGTCTGTGGTTCTAAGGGCCGCCACAAGGTCCGCCGTGATCCGGTCCGGATCGACAACGGGCACGCGAGTATGAAAACGCACGACTTTGACATGGTCGATGAGGGCCAGTTTCGCCATCAGGTCGGCAATCCGTCTCGGTGACAGAATGAAGGGATCGCCGCCCGTGACAATCACTTCCCAGATCTGGTTATGGTTCGCCAGATAGGCCAAGGCGGCATCCAGCGCCGCGCCGTCCAGGGGTTTAAGCCCTTCCGGCCCGACCATTTCGCGACGGAAACAGAACCGGCAATAGACGGCGCAGGTATGGGTGATCTTCAGTAGGGCGCGGTCAGGATAGCGATGGACAATGCCGGGGACCGGCGAAAATAGGTCATCACCCACCGGGTCGGCGGACTCCTGGGGCATGGGCTGCAATTCGGCGGGCTGTGGCAGGAATTGCAGACCGATGGCATCGTCTGGGGTTTCGATCAGGTCGGCCATGGCTGGGGTAATGGCGATGGCATATTTGGCTGCCACCTGCTCAAGGGCGGGCAAGGCCTCTGGCGCAATCAGGCCCGCAGCGGCAAGGGCCTTGACGGAGCGAAGGGTTGCTGGGGCGTCCATGGGGCGCATATGGCTCAAGACCGGCTTAGATACCAGTCTGCGTCATCACAGGTGTCCAGAGCACCTGATCTATACGGTCGGCCCCAACAGCCAGCATGACCAGGCGGTCCAGGCCTAAGGCCGAGCCGCAGGCGGGGGGCATGATGGCCAGCGCGCTCAGAAAGTCCTCATCAACCGGATAGTGTTCGCCATAGATCCGGGCCTTTTCATCCATTTCAGCATGGAGCCGCTTCCGCTGCTCTACGGGATCCGTCAGCTCCCCGAAGGCATTGGCCAGTTCGACACCGCAGGCATAAAGTTCAAACCGTTCTGAGACTCGGGGATCGTGGGGACAGGGGCGGGCCAGGGCCGCTTCCGGGACGGGATACTCATACAGCAGGGTGGGGCGCTCCAGGCCCAGATACGGTTCGATCTTCTCGACCAGCACTCGACTGAAGACGTCTGCCCAGGTGTCATCATCGGCGACGCGGATACCGGCCCGCCCAGCGGCATTGGCCAGTTGATCTCGGTCTGGGCGACCATCGCGGTCCAGGCCGGCCAGCAGATCAATCCCCGCCTTTTGGTGAAAGGCCTCGGCCAGGGTCAAGCGCTGAGGTTTTGCAAACGGATCACAGGTCCGGTCACGGAAGCGAAAGGTCTTCGCGCCAGCGGTCTCAGCGGCCAGGGCCATAAGGTCGGCGCAATCGGCCATCAGCTGCTGATAATCTTCCCCGACCCTATACCATTCCAGCATGGTGAATTCAGGATGGTGCAGAGGCCCATATTCGCGGTTTCGCCAGACCTTACCCAGGCTGAAAATCTTTTGCTCCCCGGCCGCCAGCAGGCTCTTGCAGGCAAATTCCGGTGATGTGTGGAGATAGAGCGGCGCGCGACCGCCCTCAAGGGTCAGGGCTTCAGTGGCAAAGGCGTGGAGATGGGCCTCGTTGCCCGGTGATACCTGCAGGGCCGCGACCTCAACTTCGAGAAAGTCCCGGGCGTCAAACCAAGTCCGTATGGCCCGCGTAATTCGATTTCGGGTCAGCAAGAGCGGGCGCCGATCAGCGTGTCGATCGGGGCTCCACCAGGGGGAAGGTTTCGGATCAGGCACCTAAAAACAAATACAAATTTTTCTAACATTTTTGGGCATATTCAATACTGACATTTTGATAAAATATATGTCTACGCCGACGCCGACAGGAATTTCAAAACTTCACGGCTTAAAAAGGTCAATAAAGCTCTATTTTCCAAACATTTCCAATGTTTTTATGAGAAATTTGTCCGTAACAGCTGATTTTCTTATCTTATCCTTTTCAAGTGCTTCGATAGATCTAAGAATAATAGCCTGTGCTTCAGCATCATGATGGTCCAATGCTCGCTTTACGGCGCTAGGACCTGTTTCATTTTTGCTAGGAGTATTCAGTTTTCTGCTCATATTAACGATCCGCTACGAGAAGGTTGCTCAGCATTTTTTGAGAGGCAGCATCAATTTCCGAGAAAAATTCCCGAGAACGCACTGAATCTTCGATTTCGGTATTTCCATCCATGCAGGCCACGAACCGAAAGTTCCCGTTCGGCGCGAAAATCGGCGTGCAAAAAATCCACTTTATGTCCTTCCGCATCAGACGCTTAACAATCCGGTCCTCCGGCCCGTTCATATATTTTCCCGGCTGGGTTTCCAATTTGAATCCACCCGTGCGCATGACCTCCCCGGCGAGGGAGCGCGTGATGGGTAGGAGGATGCGTTGATCAGCGTCCTCGCCGTATCCTGCGCAGTGTCGAAGCCTGAGAGAGGATGTGTATCCCTCGTCTGCTTCGGCAATACAAACGCGAATGTTTCCCGGACCTTTCGGAAAAACGTCCGGAGAAGCTTTGGCGGCTTCAACTAGAATTCGAAGCAGAAAAACACAGGCGGAAACAAATATGTCTGGGTCGCGCAGTGTTTTATCCAACAGGAATGCGGAGGCTTCTTTCGCCTGATTAATCAAAGAAAAGACTGTATTGCGCTCAATGTCAAAATCCAAAGTTTCGATGGGTGTGAGTAATTTCAACTCAAGGGTTGAATTGTTCGCTCTGGTTTGCAGCTCCGCACTACCGAAGAATCCAGTTCTGATAAGTTCGGTAACCCACGTGAAGCGGCCAGGAGACCTCGGTTCCGGGCGGGCGGGTGG
>NMUI01000297.1 GCA_002221445.1 Phenylobacterium zucineum
TACGCTTCAACCTAAGTGAAAACAAGTCTAGCGTCGGCGCTTAAAATACGTTTCTACACTCAGCCGGAACTGACCCCATCCTTGATCCACGATGACCGTCCGGCCCGCCCCTTCATCAAATTCCCGGCGCAAAGCTGGGCGGGCTCAGGAGTCTCAGGCCATGTCTCAGCGCTCGAAATCCCGACGCTCGGCAACCAGACCGGAAAGCGGTGGCAGAAGCTCGATATCTGCGCCGCCGACCGCTTCGATGACCCGCCAACCTAGCCGAGTCAGGGTGATGGCAGCGAGGCTTGGATTGAAGATGCAAAGTAGAACCCTGTCTCCCAAGGTTCGCTCAAACCCGATGAGCGGGCTTGGAACATCAACCGAGGTCTGTGCGCCAAGGCAGAGCGCCAACTCCCGGCGGCGGAATAAAAGTAATCGTCGGCACAGATTTAGGGTCGAGTCCGGATCGGCCTCCTGCCGATCAACAGCCAGGGGCAAATGCTCAACCGGAACAGGCAGCCAGGGCTGGCCGCGACTGAACCCGCCGTTCACCTGGTCCGACCGCCATGGCATCGGCGTGCGGGCACCGTCCCGACCCAGGGTTTGTGGCCAGTTTGCAATAGCTTCCGGGTCTCTAAGCTCCTCCAAAGCCAAGTCCGCGTGGGGAAGGCCCAATTCCTCACCCTGATAGATGAAGACATTTCCCCTGAGACACAAAAGCATAAACAGATAAAGGCTTGCAGCAGCGGGCCTCTGGTCCGGCGGGCTCCATCGGGAAATAGCCCTGGGGGCATCATGGTTAGAGAAGGTCCAGCTGGGCCATCCTTCGTTAGGGGCCCCGGTCCAGGCCTCCATTGTGGTTCGGACGAGATCCGCCGACATCTGATCGGCATAGAGGAACTCAAAACCATATCCGCTGTGCAAAAATTGGTCCCCGGACGTGTAGAGTTTCATCTCTTCCGCCGCGAGCTCACCGACCACCTCTGCCACCGTAAAGCGACTGTCGCCGTAGGATTTCGTCAGGGCGCGAATCCTGGCCAGAAACTTGGGAATATCCGGATGGGACTTATTATAGAGCTGATGCTGGAAGTCGAAAGGGCGGGTCATCTTCGTCGGATTTTTGACCGGCGGATTGTCTTGCAAGGTGGGGTGGTGCATCAGAAAATTGATGGCGTCCAACCTGAACCCATCCACGCCTCGATCCAACCAGAATCGAGCTGTGGCGAGCAGTGCGTTCTGAACCTCAAGGTTATGGACGTTCAGCGCCGGTTGAGCGGCGAGGAAATTGTGCAGGTAGTATTGCGAGCGCCGGGCATCCCAGGTCCAGGCCGGACCGCCGAACACTGACTGCCAGTTGCTGGGTGGTGAACCATCAGGCTTACAGTCGGCCCAGACATACCAGTCGGCCTTAGGATTACATCGGTCTGCCCGACTTTCCTGGAACCAAGCATGCTGATCAGAGGTGTGGCAGTAAACTTGGTCAATGATAACCCGCAACCCGAGGGCATGAGCCCGCGCAACCAGGGCATCAAAGTCCACCATTGTTCCGAAAATTGGATCAACCGCGCAAAAATCCGAAACATCATAGCCGAAATCGGCCATGGGCGAGGCGTAGAAGGGTGACAGCCAAATGCCGTCAACACCCAGGCCGGCGATATAGTCCAGGCGCTGGATTATGCCCGGCAAGTCGCCGATCCCATCGCCATTGGTGTCCAAATAGCTGCGGGGATAGACTTGATAAAGCACGGCACCGCGCCACCATTCATCGGACACAAGATCGGTTGCAGACAGACCAGGGACTTGCAAACTCATTCTCCAGCCTATTGGGTCGTACAAATTAAATTTCCGAGACGAGGCACGGTGCCGTGAACCGAGCTTATAGCCGATAACAATCTGGGACAGTTGCCTAGAGTGCGTTCCGATAAGTGGGAACCGGTTATCGAAACGTACTCTAACATCTTGAATTAGAGCCTGTTTAATCCCTCTAGACGTTTCCGTCTAAAGGGAACAGGCTCTAGGGAGTTGGCCCAGTTCATCGCGTCCGGCATCACCCGGCCATTGGTGTCTTTTGGA
>NMUI01000298.1 GCA_002221445.1 Phenylobacterium zucineum
GTCGCGCCGGACCGGCGCGACCAGGCTTCACCGACCGGCTGAAGCCGAACATCCAGCCGACCCCCTCCGCGAGCAATGCGGAGAACGTGGTCGGCAGCACTGCCTACAAGCCCTATGGCTTTCTCCCCTCCGGCACCATCGGCGAAGGTTGCGACGTGTGTTGGTGGATGGAGGGAACTGAGACTATCCAAGGGATCGAGTTTCAGTACCGGTTCCTGATGCAGGTCGGCTATGTCGGTGACCAAGAGCTGCGCCTATTTCTGCCCGACAGCATCGTCGTGATCGAAGGCCAGCGCCTGACCGACCTGCGCAAGAAGCTTGCCCGCCGCATGGTGACCTTCATCAAGCAACATAACCCACGCGTCTGGGGCCTGCCACCGACCGACGAGCCCATGATCGAGCGCGTTCAAATATTACGCCCCGAGATGTTCAAGAATTCGTAGAAACAAAATGCCTTAACTTTAGATTGTATTTATCGGCGGCATTTATTACTATCAGCCTCGAAGTCGCGATCCGACTTTGGGGTGTGAAGACCTCCCGTATAGCGTCGTTGTGCAAACGTCATTTGCACTCCCTAGCGTCTGGCTGGGGAGGTTTTGGCGTATGTCCAGGCTTTGCAACTAAAGGCCTAAACAAACCTCTATACGGGTTTCTTCAACTCCCCTGCCACCATGCTTTTGGGGGACTATGAAGCGCGTATTTCGGCGCATTTTAGAAATTGCACCGCTTCGCTGTCAGGCGGGCTTCAGTCTCATCGAGCTATCCATCGCCATTGCGATTATTGGCTTGCTCGTCGGTGGCATATTGGGCGGTCAGTCGCTCATCCGATCCTCAGAAACGCGATCCATCATTAGCGAATTTAACCGCTACCAGTCCGCCACCTCTCAATTTCTCGACCAATATGCTGGACTTCCTGGCGACATCGGCAACGCCCAAGGTTTTTGGGGCGAAGCAAGCAGCGGAAATGCAAACAGAATCATTGAAGCCGCCCCATCTGTAGGCGCGAGCGGCGAAGCATTTCAATTCTGGAAGCAGCTCTCACTGAGCGGGCTGATATCCGGCAAATTCAGCGGTGCGGCAGGACCGAGCCCGGGATGGACGGGTATGGACACCATTCCCAAAACCAATGCGCCCGCATCAAGCGCAAGTAATGCGGTTTGGGGCGTCGCTAACCGCGTTAACTTTGCGGGCGATGCAAACAGCTTTGCCTGATCTTCCCCCGAAAAAGTGGACGGGGTTAGGC
>NMUI01000299.1 GCA_002221445.1 Phenylobacterium zucineum
GCGATGGCTTCATCCTGGGTTAGTTGGCCGTCTAGCTGGGCTAGAGCCTGCGCATAACCGATGGCTCGGCTCGAGGTCTTGCCCTCGCGAATGCCGAGCGGAATAAGTGATTCGGCCTCTTGGACTAGTCCGCTCTGCCACATGAGCTCGACCCGGCGATTGAGCCTGTCGACCAAGTGTGCGCGCTCTGAGTTCAATCCGATTTCCATCACCGGCTGCCACGATTCTGTCTTCTCAGGCAATGCGGCCGCAAATGGCTGGCCGGTCAAGCGCACGATCTCTAGAGCTCGGACCACTCGACGCGGGTTGAGCGGGTCGATGCGGCTCGCGGCCGAAGGATCAAGGGCGGCGAGGTCTTTGTGCAGAGCTACCGAGCCACGCGCCTCGAGGTCGGCCTCTAACTCGGCTCGAAGTTCGTCGTCGTGGCTCGGAAATTCGAAGGTATTCAACACCGCAGCGACATAGAGCATCGAACCACCGCAAAGAATTGGCACCAATCCCCTCGCCTGAATGTCTTCGATGAGTGGTCTTGCGATTCGCTGGTATTCGGCGGCCGTGGACTCATCCGTGATGTCGAGGATGTCGATCATGTGATGCACAACGCCTTCGCGCTCTGCCTCATCGAGCTTGGCGGTGCCGATGTTCATTCCGCGGTAAAACTGCATCGAGTCGGTGTTGACGATTTCGGCAGGCTGACCAGCGGCCTCGAGCTCGTGCGCGAGCGCGATTGCGAGGTTTGATTTGCCCGTGCCGGTGGGGCCTACTACGGCCAGCAGCTTCGACATTTACTTGGCGCGGATCGCTGGCAGCCCGAGGCTAACCTTGCCGCTCGAAGAAGACGATTCGCCTGCAGGCACCCCACAGGATGCCGCCTGTGTACGATCCCAGGCGTCACCGGCGATGGTTCGACGCAGCAAGTACCCACCTGGCTCCGAGGTGGCGTCGGCAAGCAGGTGGTAAGGCGCGGCCTCGGTGACGCGAACAGTAACGATGTCGCCGGGGCGAGGAACCTCGGCAAGGGCTGGAACCTCGAAGTGAACCAGACGGTTGTCGCGAGCGCGGCCTGACATCCGGTTTGTGGCCGCATCTTTTCGACCTTCGTTGGTGGCGACCAACAGCTCGAACGTCTTGCCGATTTGTGCCTGGTTCTCGCGCCAGGCGATGTCGTTCACCTTGGCTAGAAGACGCTCGTAACGCTCCTGGACTACCTCTTTGGGAAGCTGGTTAGGTAGCTCAGCCGCCGGTGTGCCAGGACGCTTCGAGTATTGGAAGGTGAACGATGCGGCGAACCTCGATAGCTCGGCGACTCGCATCGTCTCACGGAAGTCCTCTTCGGTCTCGCCGGGGAATCCGACGATGATGTCGGTGGTGATAGCGGCATCGGGAATCACCTCGCGAACGCGGTCGAGAATGCCAGGTACTTTTCGCTTCGGTATGAGCGGCGCATCTCTTTGAGAATGCGGTCGCTGCCCGATTGAAGTGGCATGTGCAGCGATGGCATGACGTTGTGAGTCTCAGCCATCGCAGCGATGACGTCGTCGGTGAACGCAGCAGGATGTGGGCTCGTGAAGCGCACCCGTTCGAGGCCCTTGATCTCGCCGCATGCGCGAAGCAGCTTGGCGAAAGCGCCCTTATCGCCGAATTCGACTCCATAGGTGTTTACGTTTTGGCCAAGGAGCGAGACCTCGATGACGCCGTCGGCGACGAGAGCCTCAATCTCGGCGAGGATCTCACCAGGGCGACGGTCTTTCTCTTTGCCGCGCAGGCTTGGCACGATGCAGAAGGTGCAGGTGTTGTTGCAGCCAACCGAGATGGAAACCCAGCCGGCGTAGGTTGAGTCGCGCTTGGTTGGCAGATCACTAGGAAAGGTCTCCAGCGATTCCATGATCTCGACCTGGGCGTCGGCATTGTGACGAGCTCGATCAAGCAGTGCCGGAAGCGAGCCGATGTTGTGGGTGCCGAAGACGACATCGACCCAAGGGGCCTTAGCGACGATGACGTCGCGGTCTTTCTGTGCGAGGCA
>NMUI01000300.1 GCA_002221445.1 Phenylobacterium zucineum
GCGACAACCATGATCTGACGCGGGCGAGCGATCGGGCCAATCAGCTTGGCCACGTGATCACGCAGGGTCTTGGCGACCAAGGCTTCATCCATGTCTTTCGACACTTCGTCTTGCCGAAGAATCACGAACGCGACCACGGCCTGACCGGTGGTTTCGTCTTTCGCGCCGACCACAGCGGCCTCGGCCACCCAGTGATGGTCAACCAGCGCTGACTCGATTTCGGCGGTCGAGAGTCGGTGGCCAGATACGTTCATCACGTCATCGACGCGACCAAGCAGCCAGATGTCGCCATCCTCGTCGAACTTGGCTCCGTCGCCGGCAAAGTAGCGGCCCTCGAATCGGCTCCAATAGGTCTCTTTGAAACGCTCGGGGTCCTTCCATATGCCGCGCAGCATCGAAGGCCAAGGGTCACTAAGCACCAGGTAGCCGCCGTGACCGGCGCCTACCTCGTTTGCCTCATCGTCGATGATGTGAGCCACGATTCCGGGCAGTGGAACCTGTGCCGAACCCGGCTTGGTGTGGGTCACTCCAGGCAGCGGGCTGATCATGATCGCACCCGTTTCGGTCTGCCACCAGGTGTCGACGATCGGTGCCGTGCCGCCACCTACGTGGTTGTAGTACCACATCCACGCCTCGGGGTTAATCGGTTCGCCAACCGAACCGAGCAAACGCAACGAGGTCAGGTCGAACTTGGCTGGAATCTCGTGGCCGAGCTTCATAAACGAACGGATCGCGGTCGGCGCGGTGTAGAAGATCGACACCTTGTATTTCTCGATGATCTCCCACCAACGTCCCGGGTGTGGGCTGTCTGGAGTGCCCTCGTAAATCACCTGAGTGGCGCCGTTTGCGAGCGGGCCGTAAGCCACGTAGGAGTGCCCGGTGATCCATCCAACATCGGCGGTGCACCAGTAAACATCGGTCTCAGGATGCAGGTCGAACACATTGCGGTGAGTGTAGGCGGCCTGCGTCAGGTAGCCACCCGAGGTGTGCAGAATGCCCTTCGGCTTGCCCGTGGTGCCAGAGGTATACAGGATGAACAGCGGATTTTCGGCGGGGAAGGCCTGCGCCTCGTGGTTCGGTGCGGCCGC
>NMUI01000301.1 GCA_002221445.1 Phenylobacterium zucineum
AACCGGTTCCCATTTATCGGAACGCACTCTAGGTCTCAATATCAAAGTCGGGCTGCGACGGCGACCCGGGCGACTTCCAGGTCCGCCAGCTTGCCCTCGAAGGCAGACCAATCATCCCTTTCGGCAATGTCGGACCAGATCGCTTCAATCTCGTCGATCAGCAATTCCTGCGGATCAGCCTTGGCAAAATAGGCCGACTCCAGGCGCTCGGGACGGTCAGCGATGCGGTCGCTGATCAGGGCGCAGAAATCGGCGCATTCCGGGCCCTTGTAAATGTTCCGACGAGGACCGGCCATGGCACGGTGGGCGTCACCACAGAACCAGTCGAAAAAGAACGGTTCCCACCGCAGAGCATCGCCCCCCGTCGCCAGGGCGCGGAAGGCTGACCCCGCCAGGGCTAGGTCAGCTTCAGGACTTTCAGCCAAGATCCCCAAACGCCTGAGCATGGCGGCGGCCAGGGCTGTGCGATAAACCTCGCCAAAGGTATTCAGGGCAGCGACCAAAGGTGCTTGGTCGGTCTCGCCCAGGGCCAGACAGCCCGCCAGCTGTTGCAAGTTCCAAAACACCGCCTCGGGCTGACGACCAAAACTGTAGAGCCCGGTCTGGTCAAAATAAGCGGCCACGAAATTCGGATCATTGCGCGGCAAGAAACGATAGGGGCCATAGTCGAAACTCTCCCCGGTAATGTTCATATTGTCGGTATTCAGCACGCCGTGGACGAAGCCAGCGGCCATCCAACCGGCAGCCATGGCCGCCGTCCGGTCGATTACCGCCGCCAGGAGCGCAGCCCGGCGGTTGGCCGCCGTCTCCAGCTCGGGGTAGTAGGTCTCGATCACATAATCCACCAGACGACCGATCTGATCGGGTCGCTCCAGAAAGGCCTGGCGCTGGAAGGTGCCGAACCGGATATGGCCGTGACTGAGGCGGACCAGAACCGCCGACCGGGTGGGGCTCGGTTCATCGTTCCTTTGAAGGTTTTCACCGGTCTCAATGAGGGAAAAAGTCCTACTGGTATTGACACCCTGGGCTTCCAGCATGGCCGTCGCCAAGGCCTCTCGCACGCCGCCCTTGAGGGTTAGGCGGCCATCACCTTGCCTGGACCAAGGGGTCTGGCCTGATCCCTTGGTTCCCAGATCCAACAGGCGATCAGACCCAACCTCGCGCAGCTGGGCAAAGGTAAAGCCGCGCCCGTCGCCCAGGTCGGGGTTATAAACCCGGAACTGATGCCCATGATACCGCTGGGCCAGGGGAGCCTCCAGATTGCCCGGTAGGGGCTTAAATCGCCCGAAGTGCGATCGCCAGTCCTCATCTCTCAGGGTGTCCAGGCCGACGGCCCCGGCGGCCCGTTGATGGCGGAACCGCAAGATGGTCTGGGGAAAATCTGCGGCCTGCACCGGGTCGGCAAACTCAGGACCCAGACGCGGTAGGCGGGGATCGGGACGGTAGGCGGAAGAAAAAGTCATGACCTCCAAATGGACCGTGGCGCCCCACCCTGCAAGTCGGCGATTGTCATGTTCTAATCACAGAGGCCATGCTAATTTAGCCCATGACCCGACGCATCACTTTGAGTTTCCTGAAGACCGAAGCTGCATCTGGCGTCATTCTCGCCCTGGCGGCCCTCGCAGCTCTAGGGCTCGCCAACTCGCCTTGGTCCATCCGATATTTTGACTTCATCGGCCAACCCTTCACTCTGCAGGTTGGAGACTTCCGTGCCACGGAGTCGGTGCTGACCTGGGTCAAGGATGGCCTTATGGCCGTCTTCTTTTTCGTGGTGGGCCTGGAAATAAAGTTCGAGATCCTGCGTGGCGAGCTCTCAAATCCGCGAAGACTGGCCCTGCCCGTTCTGGCGGCCCTGGGGGGCATGATCGTTCCGGCCCTGATCTATCTGGTGCTCAACTCAGGGGCACAGGGTCTTCCCGCCGGATGGCCAACCCCCGTGGCGACGGACATCGCCTTTGCCCTGGCGGCCCTGGCTATAGCCGCACCCAATCTGCCGTCGAGCCTGAGAACCTTTCTTCTGACCCTAGCCATTGTCGATGATCTGGGCGCAGTCGGCCTGATCGCCGTATTGTTTACTGACCATCTTCGAATGTGGGATCTGGTAGGCGCAGCCTCAGTCATCGCCATCATGGCCCTGATGGGCCGCTGGCGGAATGCACCCTATTTTTCTATGCTGTCCTTTTCGTTATCAGCTGGGCCTTCACCTTAAAGAGCGGTGTCAACACCTCCCTGGCTGGCATCGCCGCCGCCATGACCATTCCGATTGAGCCCCGCCGCACCGGGCAGGTCGGCGTCCTGACCTATTTCATGGACAGTCTGCACCCCTATGTGGCCTTCCTGATCCTACCGTCCTTCGCCTTTGTGGCGGCGGGGTGTTCTTTCCGGGGTCTATCCCCACAGGATGTTTTCAGCCCGGTGACTCTCGGCGTGGCCCTGGGCCTATTCCTGGGCAAGCAGATCGGCGTATTCGGCGCGGCGGGCCTCGCCATGGCGCTCAAAATCGCCCGCCGCCCCACCGGCGCAAAATGGATCGACATTTACGGGGTCAGCGTTCTGTGCGGCGTCGGCTTTACCATGAGCCTTTATATTGGGGCCCTGGCCTTTGGACCTGACGCCACCCAGAGCCAAGTCCGCATGGGCGTGCTCGCCGGGTCCCTGCTCTCCGCCGTGACCGGAATGGCGATCCTGACCTGGAGCCGAGACCGCCATCTCCCAGGCGAAGATTAGGCCAGAGCCTCTGCATGGCGACAGCCAGATCCCGGGCCGCAACCTCTACCGCGGGGGACACATCGCCCATAACGTAGAAGTCGTGGATCAGGTCGGCGTAATGCACATGCGTCACCGGCACACCTGCCGCGGTCAGCCGCGCGGCATAATCGCGCCCCTCATCCTGCAAGGGGTCATAGCCGCCGGTGACAATATGGGCTGGGGGCGTCCCTGATACATCGGCCTTGGCACCCAAAATGGCCCGCGCCGCCTGGGGATGGCCCTCGGCGGCCAGATTCTTCACAAACCAAGCAATGGCCGCCTTGGTCAGCAGGGGGCCGTCCAAAGCCTGACGTGAAGCCGTGTCCTCATCGGGGCAGATGAAGGGATAGAGCAGCATCTGCCAAGCGAGGCGGCGCTGGGGGTCGTTCTTCAAGTCGATAGAAATGGAGGCGGCCAGATTGCCCCCGGCCGAACACCCCCCACGGCGATGCGCGTGGGGTCAAAACCGATCTCGGCGGCATGATCAAAGGCCCATTTGGTCGCCGCCAGACTGTCGTCGTGGCTGGCCGGAAAGGGATGCTCCGGGGCCAGCCGATAGTCGATGGCCAGGACCCGGAAGCCGGAATAAGCGGCCAGACGGCGGCAATGGCCGTCATGGGTTTCCAGGTCGCCAATGACAAATCCACCGCCATGGAAATAGACCAGCCCCGGCGTCACGATCGCCGCACCTTCTGGGGTATAGAGCCGGGCACTGATCGGCCCCGCCGCCCCGTCCACCTGAAGATCGCGGACCTCAACCGCCTGGGGGGCGTTCTGGTTCTGACTGGTCCGCTCCAGGCGATACCCTGCCCGCACCATATCCGGCGGGATCACATCGAGGGGCGGCGCGTCCTGCCCTGCAGCGGCGGCGGCCTGGGCATCCATCAAGGCTTTGAAGCGCGGGTCCATGAGGGGTCTTTCCTTAAATTAGAACAGTCAGGTCCTTCCCTCCGGTCCTGGATGACCCAATAGCCGTCCTGATCGAAGAAACACGCATCGCCAATCCCTCTGGGCGAAAGGATTGCCCCTCCCCGCTTTTGGGGGAGGGGCTGGTCCGTCCTACTCAGCCGCTTCCTTGGGCGCATAGCCCAGTATGGCCTTGGTTTCGAGGAATTCGTGGAAGCCGAAATCCCCCACTCCCGACCATTGCCGCTCATCTTGTACCCGCCGAAGGGGGCCATCATGTCGCCGCCGCCGCCGTTGATCGACACCTGACCGGCTCGCAGCTTTGACGCCACCTCCCGGGCCTTGGCGAGGTCTTCGGCTTGGACATAGGCGGCGAGGCCGTATTCGGTGTCATTGCCGATCTCGATAGCCTGATCCAGGGTTTCATAGCCAAGGATGGAGATGACCGGGCCGAAGATTTCTTCCTTGGCGATGGTCATGTCATTGGTGACATTGGCGAAGACGGTGGGCTTCACATAATAGCCCTTGTCCAAACCCTCCGGACGGCCGACGCCGCCGGTGACCAGGGTGGCCCCCTCGTCAATGCCGGCCTGGATCAGCTTTTGGATCTTGTTGAACTGAACCTCAGAAACCACCGGACCCAGTTGCGAATTGCCGTTGGGGTCGCCGACCGTGACCTGAGACGCGGTGTCCCGGGCCACGGCAATGGCTTCGTCCATACGCTTGGACGGGACCAGCATCCGGGTGGGCGCGTTACAGGATTGGCCGGAATTAGTCATCATGGTGGCCACGCCGCGGGCGACGCCCTTGGCAAAGGCGCTATCGTCGAGGACGATGTTGGGGCTCTTGCCGCCCAGCTCCTGGGCCACGCGCTTGACAGTCGGGGCGGCGTTCTTGGCCACCTCGATACCGGCGCGGGTGGAGCCGGTGAAGGACACCATGTCCACGTCCGGGTGGCTGGACATGGGCACACCCACGCCGAGGCCATCGCCATGCACCATGTTAAAGACCCCAGCCGGAACGCCGGCGGCGTGCATGATTTCAGCGAAGATCTGGCCGGAGAAGGGCGCAACTTCCGACGGCTTCAGCACCATGGTGCAGCCCGTGGCGATGGCAGGTGCCACCTTGCAGACGATCTGGTTCAGCGGCCAGTTCCAAGGGGTGATGAAGCTACAGACCCCAATGGGTTCCTTGACGATCTTGGTCGGCCCGCGATCTTCCTCGAACTTGAAATCCTTCAGGACGGCGACGGCGGTGCCCAAATGGCCCATACCGATCGGAACCTGAGCCCGCTGGGCCAGGGAGGCGGGGGCGCCCATCTCTTCGGTGACGGCGGTGGCCAGATCGCCAAAGCGCTTCTGATACTCGGCCAGAATGCGGTTCAGAACGTCCAGGCGCTCTTCACGGGTGGTCTGAGACCAGGAGGCGAAGGCCTTGCGGGCGGCCTTAACGGCCTTGTCCACGTCCGCAGCGCCGCCCAGGGCGATCTTGCCGCAGACTTCCTCTGTGGCCGGGTTGATGACGTCGAGCGTCTTCAACTCGGTCGGCTCGACCCACTGGCCGTCGATATAGAACTTTAGGTACTCGCGCATGGCGTCCTCCCGGATCGATGTTGGTAAACCACACCGACGGGACGCGCCCCGTCGGGCTTCGGTGTCCTATTTTAGTGATCACTGATCACTGTGAAAGTCGTTTTTCCCGATTCCCGCTGAGCAGGTGCGAATTCTGCCGGTCAGAGCTGGTGGATCAGGGGCAAACCCGGCACCGGGCTTCGCCCCTTCAGCACATACCCCGCCCGGATCGAGCCGATATAAAGGTCCTTCAGGTCGGCACCGCCCCAAGTGACATTGGTCGGATGATTGACGACCTCGCCCGTCAGGTCGTGGATGACGGTCACCACCTCCAGGCTCGGCGTGATGGCCACCACCTTGTCGGCTGCCGGCAGGCAGACCCAGAGATTGCCTTCCGCATCCATCCCCACCCCATCTGTATAGCCCAGACTATGCGGATCAGCCGCTGGGGCACCGGGGTCCTGCAAGGCCCCCAACTGCGGGCCATAGCGGCGGCCAGGGCCGAGCTTGCAACTCGGCAGGATGTCAAAGGCCATAACATCAGCCCCCGAGGTCTGAGCGCAATAGAGGGTTTTGTGATCGGCACTGAGGGCCATGCCGTTGGGAAATTTCAGCCCCTCGGCCACGAGGCTGGCCGACCCGTCCGGGCGCAAAACGAAGATGAAGCCATCGGTCCGGCCATCCAGGGCCTGAGGCCAGGTCTCCGCATGGGTGGAATTGGCACACCAGATGTTCCCGTCGCGGTCCATCACCGGGTAGTTGGCGCTGGTCAGCCGCTTGCCGTCCACCTCGGCCAGCAGGGTTTCGTGGAGGCCGGTCGCGGGATCAAACCTCTGCAAGGGGCCCTCCTCCCGATCATAAATCCCGAAATTGGCGATGAGGATGCGGCCCTGGGGGTCCATATTGATGCCGTTGGGGGCGCCGCCCTTGGGGCCCAGCCGTTTGAAGGTGCCATCGCTGAAAATCTCAGCCACGGCGCATTGATGGTCGCTGGCAAAAACCCGACCGTCCTTGGCGACCACAACGTCCTCAGGGCGATCAATACCGACGGCGATCTTGGTGAAGGCGTTGGCGGGGATGGGTGTCAGCGGCATAGTCGTTTCCTCCGTTATTTTCCCGACACTGCCCCTGGCGGGGATAGGGCGCAAGACAGCGCCTTGCCCGACGCCGCCGACCCCGCTAAAGCCGAGGTCGAATCCTAACCCTAAGAGGCGCTCATGAGCCCGCTCGGTATCATCATCCCGTTCTTCATCATCATGCTGGCGCTAAACTGGAAGGACTTTGGCCGCCTCGACTAGCGGTCCGAGCCTATGAGCAGCCGTGGCGCGGCGCTGATCACCGGTGGGTCCCGGCGCATAGGACGCGCCCTGGTTCGTACCTGTGCCGGTCTCGGCTTTGATGTGGCGATCCACTGCCGATCTGCCGATGACGACGCCCACGCCGCCGCCGCCGAGGTCCGAAGCCTGGGCCGCAAGGCGACCCTTATCACCGCCGACCTGCGCCACGAAAGTGATACCGCCCCCATGGTGGGCCTTGCCGAAGCTGAACTTGGTCCTGTGACCCTGCTGGTGAACTCCGCCTCAGTCTTCGAGGACGACACTTTTGCAGATATGAACCGCGCCTCTTGGGACCTCCACATGGAGACCAATCTGCGCGCGCCCCTGATCCTGGCCCAGGCCTTCGCCCGGCACCTGCCCGCCGACCGCCATGGCCTGATCCTCAACCTGCTGGATCAGAGGGTGATGAACCCCGATCCCGCCTTTTTCAGCTATGCCCTTTCTAAAAGCGCCCTCTGGGATGCCACCCGCCTATTGGCCAGGGCCCTGGCACCGCGCATCCGGGTCAACGCCATTGGCCCCGGGCCGGTCCTGCGCTCCATCCACCAGACCGAGCAGGATTTCGCCGACGAAGCCGCCGCCACCCCTCTACAGCGGGCGGTCGCGCCCGAAGAAATCGCCCAGGCCATGGCCTATTTCATCGACGCCCCATCGGTCACCGGACAGATGCTGATCGTCGACGCCGGCCAACACCTGTCTTGAGGACCCCATGGCCCAGACCCCAGACCCCGCATCCAGCCCCGAGACCGAAGCTCCAGAGGCCGGCCGGATGGTCATGACCAAGATCTTTGTCACGGGCCTCAAGGTCGACGCCCATATCGGCGTTTACGCCCACGAAAAGGGCCGGACCCAGCCCCTGATCATCGACGCCGAGCTGGACGTCGCCACCGCTGCCTTCAACCGGCTGGCCGACACCGTGAATTATGAAATGGTCGGCCAGGCCGCCCAGTCCATACTGGCGGAAGGCCATATCGGCCTCGTCGAAACCTTCGCCGAGCGCCTGGCCCGCGCCTGCCTGTCAGACCCCAAGGTCCTGCGCGCCCGAGTGCGGGTGGAAAAGCCCCAGGCCCTGGCACCACACGCCCAGTCGGCGGGGGTCGAAATTACGGTGGTGAGGGGGTAGGCGACTGGCGTTTTACGTCGACAAATTGACGAAACCACCAGACCTCAATCTCCTCATTAGATTCCAGGCAAACTATTTTGTTGAGTTGATAAGAACTCTGACCATATATACCCCTTAGCGGTCGGGAGGCCTGCCTTAGCAGACTGATGGGACCCCGTGTCCCTCCCGGCCGCCTTCAGACATTATGCAAATACTCTATCTTGATGACTCAGGCTCAGTCGGGAATGCTGCCGACAAACATATAGTGTTGGGCGGATTAAGCGTCGATGAGCGGACGCCCCACTGGCTTTCAATAAAACTAGATGAAATAGCACAAAGCATTTGGCCCGATAATCCGAGCGGACTAGAATTTCGTGGCGCTGATATGTTTTCTGGGAGGAAACAATGGCGAGGTGTTGGTAAGGAAGATCGAGAAAAGGCATTTTGTGCCGCGCTCCAAATAATTGGAAATTCTACGAAAGTCAGACTGTTTGTAGCATCAATACATAAAACTAGCGTATCACCTGCTGACCCAATGGAACTGGCATTTGAACATGTGGCCAACCGTTTTGATAGAATGCTCCGGAGAATGCATCTCGCAGGAGATACCCAGCGTGGTCTAATGGTTTTAGATAAGTCTTCTTACGAAACTTCTATACAGAAATTGGCTCGAGAATTTAGAATAAAGGGCCATCGCTGGGGACAACTACATAATATTGCAGATGTACCTCTGTTTGTGGATTCGACAGCGACTCGACTAATTCAATATGCCGATTTGATTGCTTACGCATGTAGGAGATATTTTGAAAATGGCGACTCTAAGTACTTTGAGTTAATCGAGCGCCGGTTCGATGCCTCAGGTGGCGTCGTCCATGGCCTAGAGCATAGTCCGATCAGATT
>NMUI01000302.1 GCA_002221445.1 Phenylobacterium zucineum
GGATAAAACAGGCTCTAATTCACGATGTTAGAGTGCGTTTCGATCCGATAACCGGTTCCCACTTATCGGAACGCACTCTAGCCAGTTATTGCGAATGACTCTCATTTGCGATATTTAGATGCAATTAATTCGCAAAAGCATCTAAGAGTCTCACATGTGCCCTGACCGCTATTCGATTGCAATCCTGGCCGCCATTGCGGTGCATTTGGGGTTTGCAAAATCAGCCAGCTCCGAAGACCTGCCTGCGGACTTATCGACCCTGACGGTCATCGGTCAAAAGCCCGGGACCAGCGGCTATAAGGTCACCACCGGAAGATCGGCAACCAAGACCGACACACCGCTGATTGATGTACCCCAGTCGGTTTCGGTTATTTCCAGCGCGCAGATCTCAGACCAAGCCGTCCTCGGCATCGGCGAGGCTGTTCGCTACACGCCGGGCGTCTTCGTCGCGCAAGGGGAAGGCAATCGCGAGACCCTGGTCCTTCGAGGCAACCCGACCACAGGTGATTTCTCGTAGACGGCATTCGGGACGATATTCAGACCTATCGGGACCTTTACAACCTCGACGCCCTGGAAATCTTTAAGGGGCCGAACGCCATGATCTTCGGTCG
The DNA here is from genome assembly GCA_002221445.1 of Phenylobacterium zucineum. Lineage (GTDB taxonomy): Bacteria > Pseudomonadota > Alphaproteobacteria > Caulobacterales > Caulobacteraceae > Phenylobacterium > Phenylobacterium zucineum_B. The sequence goes on from NMUI01000302.1 coordinate 612, forward strand.
AGGGGGCATTGGCGGCGTGGTCAATCGCGTTACCAAGACGGCCGTTTGGCAGACCATTTCCGAGATCAAATTGCTTTGGGGAAGCCATGGCGAGAGGCGCGCCAGCCTCGACATCACCCGACCAGCCAATGACAGCCTGGCGCTCCGACTGAATGCTGTCTCCGAGGATAGCCATAGCTACCGTCACGGCGTTCACCTAAACCGGCGAGGGGTAAATCCCACGGTCGCCCTGCGTCTGGGCCCCGACACGCTCATCCAGGCGGGATATGAGCATTTCGAGGATGACCGTATTGCCGACCGAGGTATTCCTTCGCGATTCCAAACCGGGCTCAGTCCGATTGTGGGACCACTGCCCGTCAATGCAGGGCAGTTCTTCGGTGATTCCTCCAACAGTCCCACCTGGACGGACACCGATGCCTTGGACATCACGATTGTTCATAAGATCAGTCCCGACCTATCGATCAGATCCCATCTAAGATTTGCCGCCTATGATAAGGCCTATCAGAATATCTACGCCAACGCCGTCATGGACCCGGCAGAGACTCTGGTCTCCCTGGCGGCCTATCGTTCGGCGACGGGCCGAGAAAATCTGATCAGCCAGACCGACCTCACCGCCGAACTTAAAACTGGAGCCTTCACCCACACCCTGCTCGGCGGCCTTGAGCTTGGTCGTCAGGTCACATCCAATAGGCGGTTTGAAGGTCGCTTTGCCGGGGGTGCGTCAAGCCTTGTGGTCCCGGTGGTGGCCTCAGACGGCAGGCATAGCGTGTCCTGGATTCAAACCGCCTCAAGCACGGACAATCAGGGGGTCGCACGGGTCTCTGCGGCCTATGTTCAGGACCAGATAGAGCTGTCGCCTCACCTCAAACTGATCGCGGGCCTGAGGTTCGAGCGATTTATAACAGAGGTCGATGATCGGCGTGTAGTTGGGGTTCTGCCCGGGCAACCTCACCGTTTCAAAGTCACCGATGATCTTCTGTCTCCCCGCATAGGTCTGATCCTCAAGCCTATGGCCGCCATGTCGCTCTATGGGGCCTATTCAAAGACCTATCAGCCAAGGGGCGGAGACCAGCTGACCAGCCTGAGTCTGACCAACCAGAGCTTGGCCCCCGAGGAATTCCGTAATCTCGAGATCGGCCTGAAGTGGGATCTAAATCCGGGATTCACGATTTCTGCCGCCGTGTTTCGCCTGGATCGCAGCCATGTTCTGGCGCTCAGCGATCCTCGGGATGCCTCATCGGCCATGCTTCCAATCGGTCGGCAGAGGACAGAGGGCTTAGAATTAGCCGCCACAGGGTCGTTAACAGACAGGCTCAGCGTGGCGGGGGCCTACACCTTAACCGACGCCCGCTTTCTCGACAGCTTTTCGGGCACCGTGTCCGCCGGCAATCGCCCGGCTAATCTGCCCAAACAAAGCGCCTCCCTATGGGCGCGGTTTCAGGTCTCCGAGCCGCTGGCGGCGGCGCTCGGCTGGTCCCATCAGGGACTGAGGTTCGCCGCGCCGGACAACCGTGTTGCCCTGCCCGCCTATGATCGGCTGGACGCCGCGCTCTACTATCGCCTATCGACAGATCTTACTGTCCAGCTCAATCTGGAGAACCTCACCCAGGTTAAATATGCCGTCTTCGCCAACAGCAATAACAACATCACCCCCGGCGCGCCCCTGGCGGCCAGAATCACCCTGATCGGAAAATTCTAACCTAGGTGCAGAGCGGATTTGACCTTCATTCCCGGAGGGAATTTAAGGCCAGCTGCGAATGATAAATTAAAAATCCTAATAAGATCAATAGGTTTAATCCTAATCCTGAGACGCCTTGTTCAAGTCCGGCGCATTGGGTGAGCGCATGGCCACTCCGCCGGCCATACCGGCCTTCAGAGCTGCCGCGGCACCTTCATGAGACATGATCTTGCTCATCACCGCTTGACCGGCCCGCTCAAACCATTCGCGATTATCGACGACGTATTGACGCGAGGTGCGATAGCCTTCCAGCAGACCATTGATCTCCGGGATCACATACCGCGCAACAAGATCCCAGCTGCGGGCGGTGTTTTCCCGATTGGCCCAGTCGTGGGCAAAGCCGAGCACCGTACCGAAGCCGCCGGTGGTCTCCATCATCTTGCGAATGGCCGCGATCAGGTCATCCGGCGTGCCGATCACCGCCGCCGCACCCGGGGCGAAGGCGGTCTCGTCCACCGCTTGATCGGGCGAGGTAAAGGGGCTGGCCCCGGGTCGCATCAGGGTGCCCACCGTGTACTCATTATGCCAGTGCATCAGACCCTTGCCTGCCTGGGCCCGAGCTTCCTCCCGGGTTTCGGCAATGTGCCAGGACATCAGAACCCGCCAATTCTTGCGATCAATCGTCTGACCCGACTTGGCCGCAGCCTGTTCAGCAAAACCCCATTGGGTTGGTAAAGCAGCCAGCCCTGCATCGGAGTTCGAGCCTATGGATAGCACCCCCATGCCATACTTGCCCGCCAGGGTCATGCCCGACGGGCTTATGGAGGATGCGGTCACCATGGGTAGGTCTTCCTGCAACGGAAATAGCTGAAGGCGGGCATCCTGTAGGGTGAACCAGTCACTCCGGTGACTCACACGCTCTCCGGCGAACAGACGCTTGAGCACGCCTATGGCTTCGTCCTGCCGATCTCTCTGAGTCATGGGATCAATGCCCAGCATGTGCGCATCAGAGGGCAGAGCGCCCGGGCCGGTCCCGAAAATGACCCGACCGCCGGACATGTGGTCCAACTGTGCGATCCGCTGGGCGATCGTGAAGGGGTGGTGATAAGGCAGCGACACCACGCCCGTCCCAAGTCGGATACGATGGGTATTCTCCGCCACAGCCGCCAAGAATAACTCGGGCGAAGCAATAACCTCCCAGCCCGTAGAATGATGCTCACCCACCCAGAACTCATCAAAACCCAGGGCATCCAACTGCGCGGCGAATTTGATGTCATTGCGCATCTGCAGCATGGGATGCTCGCCGATCGGGTGATGCGGGGCGATGAATGCGCCGAACTTCATGCGGGCCATTTTAGAGTCTCCAGCCTAAGGAATTTTTCTTTGCCAAAAGGCATAATCCATTGACCCAACGGAGGACCAGACGAATTTCTGTGTGTGATTCACGGCTCCGAATCCCTGAGGCCTTCCCACATCCCGACCTGCCTATTTTTCGTCGCCTTTAACCTTCATGGCTACCGCCATTCAGCCTGGATAGGACTGCAGTGATGGATCGCCACCCGCACATTCTTAATGCGGCCTCAAACCTTCTCGGAATCTGTTTTGTTATCATAACGGGTCTGAGGATCACCCGGATGAGCGGTCATACACTGGGGGATGAGTTTGCTTGGATTGCAGCCTTCCTGTTTCTGGCGGCTATCCTTTTATCGTTCATCCATCTCCGTCGTGGGGTTCTTAGCAGATGGGTTAGCATGGCCACGGATTACATCTTTCTGAGCGGGATTATCGTCCTGACTCCGGCGGCCTTCGCCACCAGCCGGGAGCTGGCCTAACTGTGGATCAGACAGGCGGGTGCGTCGGTCAGTCGGCGCGTATTAGACTTTAGTCCCCCTTTTTTCAGCGCTCAGAGCAGGTCTTCACCTTATCCCAATCGCGGGCCCATTTTTGCGCCAATCAAATGGGCGACCGCAGACCGCGCAGATCTTTTGCGGCAGGTTGGATTTTGTGTAGCGTGGTTTTTCCGTCACAAGCCTGCCAGGATGTCTGCGGCACGGTCGGCGATGCGAACCCGCTCTGCTGGATCAAACCTGTTATAGGTGCGGACCATTTGGGCCATGCGCGGATTACGACCGATCTTGTCCTGATTACGGCCTATAAAGTCCCAATAGAGCGCATTGAACGGACATGCATTTTTTCCAGTACGCTGTTTCACCTCAAAGGAGCAGGCTTTGCAGTAATCGGACATTCGACTGATATAAGCACCGCTCGCGGCATAAGGTTTAGAGGCCAGAAGTCCACCGTCCGCGAACTGGCTCATACCGATGGTGTTGGGCAATTCCACCCATTCATAGGCGTCCGCGTAAACGCTCAGATACCACTCATGCAAAGCGTGGGGGTCTATCCCGGCCAACAGGGCGAAATTACCGGTGACCATTAAGCGCTGAATGTGGTGTGCATAGGCCTCATCCCGCGTTTGCACGACGGCTGCCTTCAGACAGGCCATGTCGGTTTCCGCAGTCCAGTAAAAGTCAGGTAAGGGTCGGGTGTGACCGAAGAAATTCTTGATCTCATAGCCCGGCATTTTCAGCCAGTAGATGCCTCGGACATATTCGCGCCAACCTATGATTTGCCGAATAAATCCTTCCGCAGCATTGAGCGGTGCCCGCCCGGCGCGATAGGCCGCCTCCACAAGACGGCAGACCTCCAGAGGATCTAGCAGGCCGCAGTTCAAATACTGCGCAATCACCGCATGATAGAGGAAGGGCTCCCCCTTCAGCATGGCGTCCTGATAGTCGCCAAAGCTTGGCAGGGCCTTCTCCACAAAAGCGGCGAAGGCGGCCTCAGCATCCTCTCGCCGAACCGCAAACCAAAAGGGCTCCAATCGGCCGAAGTGGTTGGCGAACCGCGCCTCCACCAGGGCCAACACCTCTTGCGTAACGGCGTCCGGCGCATACGCCTTGGGGCTCGGCATGAAGAGGCTCGCCCCGGCAGGCTTGCGGTTTTCAGCGTCGAAGTTCCACTGTCCGCCCGCCGGTTGGTCCCCATCCATCAACAGACCCGTCCGCCGACGCATGTCCCGATAGAAGTACTCCATCCGTAATTGCTTGCGGCCGTCCGCCCAGGCTTCAAACTCGGCGTGCGAACAGACAAAGCGATCATCGGCCAGGATACGAACCGGCAGACCAAGCGCCGCCTCCCATCCCTTGATCATCTCCAGCACCCGCCATTCCCCAGGCTCGGTCACCAGGACCTGCTCGGGCTTATGGCGGGAAACAGCTTCAGCCAGCTGAGCGGTGAAGCCCCCGACATTGTTGAGCGCGTCTAGCTTCACATAGTCTACGCGCCAGCCGCGACCTTTCAGCTCGGCCGCGAAATGGCGCATGGCGGAAAATAGGAAGGCAATCTTCTTCTTATGGTGGCGAACATAGGTCGCTTCCCCGGCCAGTTCAGCCATCAAGATCAAATCTTGGCCGGGATCGCCGGCCGCCAGACTGGACAGGCCAGGAGAAAGCTGGTCACCCAGCACAAGGATCAGGTTTCGGACAGCGTTCATCTGAACAGTCATGCTACCATGGCCAGATCAAAACTGGGTGCGAGAAAAGGACCAGAGTGGGTTCCGATAAGTGGGAACC
>NMUI01000303.1 GCA_002221445.1 Phenylobacterium zucineum
ACGGCCAGATCTTCCTGGAAACCGACCTGTTCTTCCAGGGCATCCGTCCGGCTGTGAATGTGGGCATCAGCGTCAGTCGCGTGGGGTCTTCGGCCCAGATCAAGGCCATGAAGACCGCAGCCGGCCCCATCAAGGGCGAGCTGGCCCAGTATCGCGAGCTAGCCGCCTTCGCCAAATTCGGCTCCGACCTTGATGTTACCACCCAACGTCAGCTGGCGCGCGGTGAACGTCTTACGGAACTCTTGAAACAGCCTCAGTATTCTCCGCAGACGGTGGAGGAACAGGTTGCCGTGATCTATGCCGGAACACGGGGCTATCTCGATGGCGTCGCCACCGCACAGGTCGGGCGCTATGAACAGGAACTGCTCTCCTTCCTCCACGGCAAGCACCAGAAACTTCTGGATTCCATCCGCACGGAAAAGGCGCTGAGCGGCCCGCTCGAAGAGCAGCTGAAGACCGCGCTTGCGGCCTTCACCTCGACCTTCGCCTGATAGATACGGCGGAGTTTTCAGGAGATGGCCAGCCTTAAGGAGATGCGCAATCGGATCAAGAGCGTGGAATCCACGCAAAAGATCACGAAGGCGCTGCAAATGGTCGCCGCCGCCAAGCTGCGACGGGCGCAACAGGCTGCGCAAAGTGCTCGTCCCTATGCAGAGCGCATGGCTTCGGTCATCGCCAATCTGGCGGCGGGTGTGTCCGGTGACGGTACCCCAAAGCTCTTGGTGGGAACCGGTCAGGATGTGAAGCATCTGATCATTGTCGCCACCTCTGATCGCGGTCTGGCCGGAGGGTTCAATTCCTCCATTGTCAGAATGGCCCGGGATCGGATCGCCACCCTGCTGGCTGAGGGCAAGGATGTGAAGATCATAACCCTGGGTAAGAAGGCCCGGGATCAGCTGAAACGTCTCTATGGTGACCGTTTCGTCGATAGTTTCGAGGCCGGGGCTGCGCCGTCCCTGGCGGTAGCTGAGTCGGTAGGTCAGAAGGTCGCCGCCCTGTTCGAATCGGGCGAGGTCGATGTGGTCTCTCTGGCCTATTCAAAATTCAAGTCCGTTGTCACCCAGACCCCGACGTTCCAGCAGATGATCCCGGCTCAGGTTAGCGGCTCAGGGACCGTTGATCTTCAGGGCGCGAGTTATGAGTATGAACCGGATGCCGAAGCCATTCTCGAAACCCTTCTGCCCCGCAATCTCAATGTCCAGGTCCTGTCGGCCATGCTGGAAAATCAAGCCGGCTTCTTCGCCGCCCAGATGACGGCCATGGACAATGCGACCCGCGCTGCCGGTGACATGATCGCCGCGCTGAACTTGCTGAAAAACCGTACCCGCCAGGCGCAGATCACCAAGGAGCTGATCGAGATCATCTCCGGCGCCGAAGCGCTCTAACCGAAAGAGTCCGAAACTATGGCTACGACCCCGAAGGCCCCCGCCAAGAAACCGGCCGCCGCAAAAGCGCCCGCCCCCAAGGCTGCGGCTGCAAAGGCCCCTGCTACCAAGACGGCCGCCACACCCAAGCCCGCTGCCTCGGCCCCTAAGGCACTCGCCACCGGCAAGATCGTTCAGGTGATCGGTGCCGTTGTTGACGTTGAATTCGTCGGTCACCTGCCGGCGATCATGAACGCCCTTGAAACATCCAATACCGACCAGCGGACAGGTAAGCCCTTCCGCCTAGTGTTGGAAGTGGCGCAGCATCTGGGTGAGAATACCGTGCGCACCATAGCCATGGACACCACCGAGGGTCTGACCCGGGGTCAGGATGTGGTTGATACGGGGGCTGGCATCACCGTACCTGTCGGACCTGCCACCCTGGGCCGGATCATGAATGTTATCGGCGAACCGATTGACGAAGCGGGCCCGATTGCCACCACCTTCACCAGCCCGATCCACCGGGAGGCCCCGTCCTTCTCCGAGCAGTCCACTTCGGCGGAAGTTCTGGTGACCGGAATCAAGGTTGTCGACCTGCTCTGCCCCTATACCAAGGGCGGCAAGATCGGCCTGTTCGGTGGTGCGGGTGTGGGCAAGACCGTGACCATGCAGGAACTGATCAACAATATCGCTAAAGCCTATGGCGGTTATTCGGTTCTGGCCGGGGTGGGCGAGCGCACCCGGGAAGGTAACGACCTCTATCACGAAATGAT
>NMUI01000304.1 GCA_002221445.1 Phenylobacterium zucineum
CTAAAGGGAACAGGCTCTAGGCGAGGTCTTCGATTTCAGCGTCGGTCAGGTCGCCCGGCACCAGGGTCACCGGCACCTTGCGCGCGCCCCATTTGACCCCTTCCTTAGCGATGGAGGTCACCAGCGGCCCAGGACCGCGCCCGCCAACCGCCGCCGCCAGCACCAGGATCTTGATGTCTGGATCCTTGCCGATAACGTCGCGCAGGGCCGCGCGGGTATTGTCGGCTTTGACGATAATGAATTCAGGGGCAGACCCGGTTTCAAAGCGAATGAACTCCGCCAGGGCCTGGAGGGACTGTTCCGCCTCCTCTCGGGCCTGCCGTTCGATCTCATCGCGCACGCCGCTCCAGTGCTCGAACACGGCCGGTTCGATCACCTTTAGCAGGGCCACATGCCCGCCTGTGGAGCGTGCCCGACGACAGGCAAACCGCAGGGCCGCCTGAAACTCAGGGCTCTCATCGGCAATGACCAGGAACTTGCGTTGGCTCATGGGCCGGACGGTGGCTTGTCCGCTGAGTCCTGGCAAGGGGTCTCAGCCTGCCCAATAGCCGACGATGGATTTGACCTCTGCCAGGGTTGGGGCGGCAACTTCTCGGGCCCGCCCAGCACCGGTCGCCAGGATGCGGTCGATTTCGGCCGGATCGGCCATAAACCGGCGCATGGCGTCGCCGATCGGGCTGAGCTTGGCCACGGCCAGATCGGCCAGGCGCGGTTTGAATTGACCAAAACCCACCCCGGCGAATTCCGTCAGCACCTCGGCCGTGGTTCGACCCTCTAGGGCGGCATAGATCCCCACAAGATTTTGGGCCTCGGGGCGTTCTTTCAGCTCATCCGGGGTTTCGGGCAAGGGCTCAGGATCGGTCCGTGCCTTGCGCACCTTCTGCAGGATGGCGTCGGCGTCGTCGGTCAGATTGATCCGAGAATAATCCGATGGGTCAGATTTGGACATTTTCGAAGATCCGTCCCGCAGGCTCATAATTCGCGCGCCGGGGCCCTCAATGACCGCTTCCGGCAGGGGAAAGAAGTCAGGGACCTCGAAGTCGTGATTGAACTTCTGGGCGATGTCCCGGGTCAATTCCAGATGCTGCTTCTGATCCTCGCCCACCGGCACATGGGTTGCCTTATAAATTAGAATGTCAGCGGCCTGGAGCACCGGATAGGTGTAGAGGCCAACGCTTTCGCGCTCTTTGTGCTTGCCCGCCTTGTCCTTAAACTGGGTCATCCGGTCGAGCCAGCCCAGGCGGGCGACACAGTTGAACACCCAGGCCAGCTCGGCGTGTTCAGGCACGGCCGATTGGGGGAAGATGGTGGCGATCTCGGGGTCGAGGCCAGCGGCCAGATAGGCGGCGGCGATCTCGCGGACCTGAGACTTCAGCAATTTGGGGTCCTGCCATTGCGTGACGGCGTGGAGGTCGGCCACGAAGATAAAGGTTTCCATCTCATGTTGGAGCCGGGTGAACTTCACCAAGGCCCCGAGATAATTACCCAGGTGCAGGTCGCCGGTCGGCTGGACGCCCGAAAGGACGCGGGGGTGTCGGTGTGTGGTCATGGATCAGGCTTTACGAAGAAGGACAGACAGGCACAGGTGCCGTAAGCACGGGTCTTACGCGCTGCGCCATCGACGGGCGGTGTGTCCAGGGTGAACCATGGGTCTGGCAATAGTCCCTGGCGGTACCTAGGGCAAGTCTGGCGTGTGGATGACGGGGGCAGTGGCCGCCTTTGGGCGACGACGCAGGGCAGCGCGGGCCTGGGCTAGGGTCAGGCCCCCTGAGGCGAATAGCAGGACCGGATAGAGGACCATGATGATCAGGCAGGCCATAAGGACGGCCATTTCCTTCTGGTGAAGCGGCCCAAGATGCACACCGCCCAGCAGACCCTGCAGGAGATCGCGATTCCACGAGGCTGCACCGGCGATCAGGCCCAGGGCCACAGCGGCCGTCAGTATGCGCAGGAGACGGGATGCTGCCACCGAGCTCGGCCGGTAAAGGCCGCGTCTGGCAAGGGTCGCGGTCATCATCAGAACATTGACCCAAGCCGCCAGACTGGTGGCCGCCGCAATGCCGGGCACGCCGACCAGGAAGAAAATGGAAACCCCGGCGACCACATTCACGGCCACCGAGATCAGGGCATAGCGCATGGGGGTTCGGGTATCCTGGCTGGCGAAGAACACCCGGGAGAAGAGCTGGGCCAGAACAAAGGCCGGTACGCCCCAGGCATACTGACGCAAGGCCTCGGCGGTGGCATGGGCGTCGAACGCGGTAAAGGCCCCCCGGGTATAGAGGGCGTCAATCAGGAAGAACGGCATGGCCAGCAGGGCGGCGGCGGCCGGCAGGGTCAAGGCCATGCTAAAGACAATGGCCTCGTCTATGGCCCCCTGGCTGGCGTTGCGGTCGCGCGCATGAACGGCCCGAGACAGCTGGGGCAAGAGGGCGACGCCCACAGCGACGCCCACCAGGCTCTGAGGCAACATATAGAGCCGATCACAGACCGCCAGCCAGGTCCGGGCACCATTCACCTGGCTGACCAACATGCTGGAGACGAAGATGTTCACCTGGGTGGCGCTGGCGGCGATTGAGCCGGGTATGGCCAGGGCGATCAGCTTGCGGATGTCCGGGGTCAGGCGAGGCCAGCGGAAATTGACATCGGCACCGGACCTGCGAACCCCCCACCACAGCAGGGCCGCCTGGGAAACGCCAGCGACCACAACGCCGAATGAGGCGTAATAGGCGGCCTCAAGTGTGGTCTTAGCGGGCCAGACAGCGATTAGCGTCCAGAGGTTGAGGACGATGGGGCCGCCGCCGACATGATAAACCTGTTGCGACCATTCAGCACCCCCGAAAGGTGGGCATAGATCGCCATGCACGGCAGATAGGGCATCATGATCTGGGTCAGGCGCACGGCCAGATCATGCTTCTCGCCGTGGAAGCCTGGAGCTATGGCATACATCAACCACGGCATGGTCAGCTCCGCGACGAGGGTCACGATCAGGGCACCTGCCGCCAACACGGCCATGGCGTCTGCGGCCAGGACATCGGCCACCGCCTCACCATCCGTGGCCAGGGACTTGGAATAGGCGGGCACAAAGGCCGAAGCGAAGGCCCCCTCGCCGAAGATCCGCCGAAACAGATTGGGGAAAGAGAAGGCCATATTGTAAGCGTCAGCCGCGAAGGTTGCGCTGGCCCCCAGATAATAGGCCAGGGCCAGGTCGCGGAAAAATCCAAAAAACCGGCTGATCAGGGTGAAGGCCGAATAGACCAGGGACGAGCGGATCAGACCGCTGGATTGAGACGGCGCTTCAGCGGGCGACACTGGCGCGGGCTTTCTGCAGATTGGCTCGGGGCTTGACGATCGGCTGGTCGCGATCGTCTTCCAGGGCCGCGATCAGGTCGGCCTTCAGCGCCGCCATGGCCTTGGGCTCGACAACCTTCTTGCCACGGCCGTCTACCACATAAAAGGCGTCGACGGCCCGCTCGCCATAGCCGTCAATATGGGCCGACAGGATCAGTAAGCCCGCGTCGGAGATCGGCCTCGCCAGGGCGGCCAGCAGGCCCGGGCGATCCCGGCCGGAGGCTTCAACGACGGTGGAGGCTTCGGAGGCATCATTGTCGAGCATGACCGTCGGCGTGATGGCGAAGGCCGCTGTTCGTCCGAAGTCACCCAGCTTTTTTGTGTCAATTTTAGCCGGTTCGCCCCGACCTGATTTCGCCAGAACCTCTGCCAGCCTTTTCAGGGATCGCGGATTGTCATAGCCGAACGGCCGACCTGCTGCGTCCTGGACAAAGAAGACGTCCAGGGCCTGTCCCTGGCGAGAGGTAAAACCCGGGCCCCAACCACATTGGCCCCGGCATTGGTCAAGGACTGAGCGAGATCGACGAAAAGCCGGGGTCGGTCCGCCGCCGCCACCGACACCTCCGCCGCATTGAGATCCGGACGAATCCTGGCCTCGGCCGCCGCCCCGGCAGATTCTGCGGTCCGCGCCAATCGGGCATGTGCCTGGACCTCGGTATCACCGAAGGAGGTGAAATAGGCGTCCTCCATGGACTGTGCCCAAGCCGTCGCTTCCGGATCTAGAGACACCAAACGCATACGGGCGTCATAGGCGGCGTTTTCGTGATAGCGCCGGACAGCCGCCGCCTGATCAGACCCGCGCCCGCCCCGGAACAGGGCCTCGGTAGCCGTATAGAGTTCGCGCAGCAACTGACCCTTCCAGCCGTTCCACACCCCTGGCCCCACAGCACGGATGTCGGCCACGGTAAGAACCAACAGCAGGCGTAGACGCTCGGGCGTCTCTACCACCCTGGCGAAGTCGACCACCGTGCGCGGATCCGAGACATCGCGCTTCTGGGCCGTGTCACTCATCAACAAGTGATGCTCCACCAGCCAGGCCACCAGTTCGATCCTGCGGCGGTCTTGCCCCAGCCGCTCGCAGGCCTGGCGGGCCGCCCGGGCCCCGGCCTTTTCCTGGCCACCTGCCCCGCCCTTGCCGGTGTCGTGCAACAACATGGCCAGGAACAGGGCCTCGCGGTCATCAATCAGCGGCATGACGGCGGTGGAAAGGGGATGGTCCTCGGCAAACTGACCCGCCGCAATCTGGGCGATCACCCCCACCGCCCGCAAGGTGTGCTCATCCACCGTATAAGAGTGATACATGTTGAACTGCATCTGGGCGACGATGCGGCCCCATTCGGGAATGAACCGACCCAGGACATCGGCCTCGTTCATCATGGATAAAATACGCTGGGGGTCCCGGCCATGGGCCAGAATGTCCAGAAACACCTTGGCCGCTTCCGGATCGCGGCGAATCTTGGGGCCGATCAGCTCATGCAGGCGGGAGGCATGGGTGAAGGCGTCGGGGTGCAGGTCCAGGTTCCGGCGGTCTGCCAGCCGGAACAGGCGCAGCAGATTAACCGGATCGGATTCAAAAACCTCCGGCCCATCGACATTCAGGCGCCCGCCGTCCTCGTGGAATCCGAGGTCCAGGCTCGTGCGACGCCCCCTACTCCGTCCGGGCAACAGGCGCGACAATCCCTTGGGTTCCTGTTTGACCCGCTCTGATTCCAGCTTGGCAGCGAAGACCCGGGTCAGGGCACCCACCTCCTTGGCGATCAGAAAATAGCGCCGCATACAACGCTCCACCGCAGGCGCGTCGCCCCGGTCGCCATAGCCCATGCGCCGGGCGATTTCCGGCTGGATGTCAAAGGTCAGGCGCTCTTCGGGCCGACCGGTGGCGAAGTGCAGGTGACAGCGTATGGCCCACAGGAAGTCAAACGCCCGCACGAAGGCCGAAACCTCCCGTCGCCCAAACATGTCCAGCTGGATGACACCGTTCAACCGGTCAACCTGGGCCACCGGATGCAGATACTGGGCGATCCAGAACAGGGTGTTTAAGTCCCGCAGACCGCCCTTGCCCTCCTTGACATTGGGCTCGACCATATAACGGCTGGCCCCCGCCCGCTCATGGCGCCCATCCCGTTCCTTCAGCTTGGCGGCAACGAACTGGGCTGCCGTGCCCTTAACCACCTCGGCGCGGAACCGCTTGGTCAGATCATCGGCCATAGCCGCATCCCCAGTCAGGCGTCGGGCCTCCAGAATCGAGGTGCGGATGGTATAATCTTCCTTGGACAGGCGGATACATTCCTCCACCGTCCGGGAGGCATGGCCGACCTTGAATCCCAAATCCCACAGGGCATAGAGCATGTATTCGATCACGCTCTCGGCATGGGGGGTCTGTTTGTAGGGCCGCAAAAACAGCAGGTCTAGGTCAGAGAAGGGTGCCAGCGTGCCCCGGCCATAGCCGCCGACGGCAATCAGGGCTAGGCGTTCGCCTTCGGTCGGGTTGCGGGCTCGAAAGACGTGGACTGTGGTGAAATCATAAAGGGCGGTGACGACCTCGTCTGTCACCCCGGACAGAAGACGGGCCGTCTCAATGCCCCCGGCCCCGTTTTCCAGGCGTTCTTTGGCGATCATTCGGCCCCGGAACAGGGCTTGCTTCAGAATATCCAGGGCCCGCTTGCGCAGCTCGACCTCGTCCCCGCCCACCGCCAAGGCGGCGGCGGATAATTGGGCGCGCAGACGCACGCCATCCACCACATATTCCAGTCGAGTCGGTCGCAGGCGCGGAGGCATGGGAAAGGTTATAGGCGATCTGACGTCGGTGGCTACAGCCAGCCCAGCTGACCGAGTGCTGATCCGCCGGGGTTCTCAGTATCCCTCGACATCACCGACCGGCAATCGGGGATCTAAAGCCCCAAATAGGCGATCCCGACCGGCAGGTGCCACCCCGATGGCCAGCCCCCCACAAGGATCACAGCAATCTGGTTCCAATAGTCCATGGGTTCTAATTTATGACCATAGCCGGTGAGGGTGGCCATGGTTTCGGCGCTGAGGGCGCGCGGTTCATAATAGATCATGTCCGGCAGCCACTGCGCATGAATGCGCGGGGCGTTCACGGCTTCCGTCACCGTCATGCCGTAATCGATCATATTGATCATGACCTGCAGAACCCCAGTGGGTATGTGGCTTCCACCCGGTGTGCCCAGGACCATGGAGAGTTTGCCGTCCCGGGTTACGATGGTCGGGCTCATAGAGGACAGGGGCCGCTTGCCCGGCGCAATGGCATTGTTCATCCCTTCCACAAGTCCATACATATTGGCGGTGCCGGGCTTTGAGGAGAAATCATCCATCTCATCATTGAGCAAAATCCCGGTGCTTGGGGCTGTAACCCTTGCACCGAACCAGTCATTGAGGGTGTAGGTTAGTGAAACCGCATTCCCAGACGCATCGACAATTGAGAAATGGGTCGTATTGCGGCCTTCATGATCTGTTCCCGGGACCCCAAGAGATACGGATGGGGTCGCCTTGTCTGCGGCAATCCCTTGGCGCAATTGGGCTGCATAGTCCGGAGATATAAACCGGCCAACATCGACTTTTACAAAATCCGGATCGCCCAGACTGACATTGCGGTCGTGATAGGCGCGACGCAAAGCCTCGGTCATGTCGTGGACGCTTTGGGCTGAATGAAAGCCGAGTTTGTCCATGGGGTAGGCCGCCAGGATATTCAGAACCTCGCAAATCACCACGCCGCCGGAACTGGGCAGGGGGGCGGAAATGACGTGATAGCCGCGATAGTCGCATTCCAAAGGCGAGCGCTCCACCGGGTGATAGGCAGCGAAGTCGGCCTTGGATAATATGCCTCCGTGCGCCTGACTGGCTGCGACCATGGCCGCCGCCGGTTCCCCGAGATAAAAGGCGTCGGCCCCCTTGTCGGAAATGGCTTGCAGGGTGCGGCCAAGGTCGGTCTGCACCAAACGATCACCCTTGGCCCAGGGTCCGCTAGGTTTCAGAAAAATCCCGGCACTTGGGCCATCCTTTGCGAAATCCACCGCGCCCTCATTGAGCAGGGTGGCGTCGCCCTGGTCCAAGGCAAAGCCCTGAGTGGCCAGGGCAATGGCCTTGCGCATCAGCTCGGCCCGGGGTCGAGTTCCGTACTTTTCACGCGCCAGTTCCAACCCAGCCACGGTTCCAGGAATGGCAACCGCCCGATAACCTCGGCTGGACAGACCCGGAATCACATGGCCGCCGGCATCGAGATACATGGTCGCCGTCGCCGCCTTGGGTGCGACCTCCCGGAAGTCGATGAAGGTCTGACGACCGTCATTCATGCGGATCATCATGAAACCGCCGCCGCCGATATTGCCCGCCTCAGGAAATGTGACTGCTAGGGTGTAGGCGACGGCCACAGCCGCATCGACGGCATTTCCGCCCTGGCGCAGCACCTCAACACCGGCCTCGCTGGCCTGCCGATGGGCCGAAACCACCATGCCGTGTTCGGCACCGACCGGCGTCGGTTCCGCCGCCAGAACGGGGCCGCCAAACAGGGACAGACTGATCAAGGATAAACCGATCAGGGCAACCCGCCCTTGCCTGATAATGTGCATAATTTTCAACCCTGCCGACCGGTATTGAATCAAACTCAAAAAAGACGGGCCGGACAAGCCCTAAACCTGTCCGGCCCTGCAGAATGACCCGCGCGCTAAATTTAGTATTTCACTCTCATGCGGGCGTACCAGAAGGCCCCATTGAACCCGAAGGGGCCGCCGTTTCGGGGATAGACCTGCCCGTCGGCCGTACTGTTCGTCAAAGCAAAGATCGGATTACTTGAGGACGCTGCGATCTTATCCGGGTAGGTATTGAACAGGTTATTTGCGCCGAGGGTGAAGGTATAGTTCTCAGAAAAATTGTAACTGGCATCCAGATCAACCGTGAATTTTGCCCCAAATTTCTGGCCGGGATAATCCGACTCGGCGCGCCAGCTGCTGTAATAATGTCCTGCAGCATTAATGGCGAGTGCATCACGTTTCCAATTGGCTTGTAGATTAAGACGATGATGCGGAGCCAGATTTTCAGCATCAACTATCTGGTTTCTGCCGATAGCTGCTGAGTCGTATTTGGTGACTTTGTTTTGATTATAGTTGTAGGCCAAAGTAATGTTCAGCCTTCCATCGATCAATTCTGTCCTATAACTGCCAACAATGTCGAGGCCCTTGGTGCTGGTATCGAGAGAATTGGTAAAATACTGAACTTCACCATCTATGCCCACGGATGCAAGCTCGGGTCGCGCTGTAATATCGGCGGCCTTAACCTTGAAGGTGCGGGAGATGAAGATTCGATCACTGACCTTAATGTTATAGGCGTCAACCGTCAGCGTCAGCGCGCCTGTGGGTTGGAAAACAAAGCCGATCCCAAAATTCTTAGATTCCTCAGGCTTCAGCGCCTTAGCGCTGAAATACTGCGCCACCGAGCTGGTCACCGGAAAGGTCCCGGTCTGGACGGAGTTGCCGGCAATAAAGTTCGTCGTCAGGACCTGGGTATTGCTCTGACCCGGGGTCGGGGCGTGGAATCCACTGCCGACCGTGCCGCGTACTGAGAATTGGTCGTTGAGATGATAGATCGCATTAAGCTTTCCGACCCAGGCACTGCCGAAGGTGTCATAGTGTTCATAGCGACCGGCGACCCCAACGGAGAGGGCTCCGGTAATATCGGTTTCGGCCCCGGCATAGACGCCGTAGCTGGTTTGCTCATGTTTGCCTGCATAGGTCGGGCTGGTGCCGCCATAGCCACTGGCTGCCGGGCTTTCTGAAACGGTTGACTGACCGGTTGCCCGATAGACGCCGGAGCCGGGTGTCGTTTCGACATACAGCGGGTGCGAAACCGCATACGGACCGGCCCCGTAAGACTGCAAGTCGCCTTGGGTGGCGGTATAACTCTCCCGGCGATATTCAGCACCTCCCGACAGGGTAACCGGACTCGCAAAGCCTGCATTGACGTCATAGGTGAGGTCAAGCGTGCCGTTCATTTCCTTCTGGATCAGTTTGCCGAATTGGAAGCTGGTCTGGGAATCCTTACCGAACGACGGACTTGTAGAATTATACATGGACAGATCGAGTGAATTGCGGCTGATCGATCCGGACAGGTCATAGCCTATTCCATTAGCGGTCCTGCCTTTAAGGCCTGCCGTTCCAAAGGCCTGATCGGTCTTACCAACAAACCGTGGGGTGAAACCGGCCGGATAGATGGAACTGAGCAGGAAAACATTGCTGTCTTGGACATATCCCCCTGCCGGACAGGTGGCATTTCCGGTCGGGCACTTGGTCAGATAATAGGGGTGTTGGAAGAAGGATCGCCCACCCATGCTGATGGTTTGCCCGTCGGTGGTCTTGAACGGGCGCGATCCCACCAGAGATGAACGGAAGTTGAAACTCTGATCGGCATCGCTGTGAGCGAGATTGCCGAATGCGTAGACCTTGACGGTGTCCGAGAGCGCAAGGCCCGAGTTCACGACAAACTTATAGCCTTCACTCGGCGAGTTGCCCCAAATCTGTGCCGGCAGCGGATAGTGCGGCAACTTACTGGCAAGGGTTGGGTTTTCCGCCGCGAAGGTAACCGCTACGGGCCGCGTTGCCCCCGACTGGTCTGGCCGTCGTTATTGTATTCGCCAGACACATGGACGAAGCCGGAATCGCCGATCTTCAGACCGCCGCTGGCCGAGATCTGATAACTCTTACCGTCGCTATTATCCCGGAACTGCCCGTAACGGGCCTGCATTTCCAGGCCTGTGTCCTCCCGAAGGCCATAGTTCAAAACACCGGCAATAGCGTCGGAACCGTACTGGGCTGTCGCCCCGTCGCGTAGAACTTCCAGATTCCGGATCGCAATCGATGGGATGGCAGAAATATCTGCACCCTGAGACCCAAAGGAGAGGCCCGTATCGCCGCCGTTATAAACCTGGACGAGGGCCGAGCGGTTGTAACGCTTGCCGTTAAGCATGACCAAGACCTGATCCGCGGGCAGACCGCGCAAGGACGGCGCACGGACGAAGGTTGAGGCGTCGGAAATCGTATTCTGGCCGACAAAGAATGAGGGAATGATGTTGTTAATCGCATCAATCATATTCCCGGCTGGCTGGGCCCCGAGGTCTGAGGCACTGACAACATCGATGGGGGAGGCTGAATCGGCAATTGTACGGTCTGTCCGACGGGTTCCGATGACGATGATTTCATCGACCTCGGAAGGTTTGCCGACCGTTGCTGGAGTATTAGCGGTTGTTTGAGCCATTGCAGGCCCGGTCGCAGCCAGGACTGTCCCGGCTACCGTTCCCAGCAGCAGGGATTTAATCCGCAATGCACGATTTAGATCTCTCATTTTTCAACTCCCTCAGGATTTGGCTTGTGGCCGCCAAACTACATCTTTGGAGGGTGATGGGTTTATGAGGATTTGTCAAAATGTCCGGCGGGCACCCCAAGAAAGGGACTCGACAAACCGCAAGATATGTTCCTATTTTGTTCCAAAGCGCATAGCTTGTGGAGATAACGCATGTCAAAAATACGCAGTGTGGTCGTCGGCGGCCTGGCCCTGGTGCTGTTAGCCGCCTGTGAGCGGTCATCCGCCGTCGCCACCCGGACGGAGTCGGGTGATCGACACCCCATATATGAACAAACCGGATCGACGGAGCCGGTCGCAGACAACGGACAAGAGGCTAGATCGACGAATCGGGGGGACAGCAGGTCGCAGGACCCCGTACGACGCCTCAATGGCAAGGCGATCTGGTCCTCCAGCCGGAAGGGCTCGGCCGAAGAGAATGCCCAACGAAGCTTTGCCCGCAACGGGGAGGATTTCGGGGCTCGGGATCTCGATAGCTATATCCGAAAGGCCCAGGCCTTTGTCGGCCATCCCCCCGCCGGCGCTCAGACCTTGAAGCGGGTAAATGGTGATGTCCTGATCTATGATGCCAAGGACAATGTCTTCGCCGTCGCCACCAAGGACGGTGTGCCTAGGGCCATGTTCAAACCGGATCAGGGGGCCGCTTATTGGGACATCCAAAAAGCCCGGGAAACCAAGCGCCGGATGGCAAATTCTGAGCGGCGCTCATCGGATACAGAGGGCTGACACATATCCGGACTAGAGTGCGTTCCGATAAGTGAGAACCGGTTATCGG
>NMUI01000305.1 GCA_002221445.1 Phenylobacterium zucineum
CCTCGGTCGCGGTCTCTGGCGAAAGGTGCTCGTGAATAGCGAGCCAGCCATCCGCCGTTTTTTCGAAGACGATGGTTTCGCGCTCGTGAATGGTCGAAACCTCGCCGCCGAACTCGATCTGGCTCTCGACCAGGTGGCTAAAAACCGCGCCGACCTCGCCGATTAGCTGCACCTTCTGGTTGGTTGACTTGCAGCCGTGCACCTTGAAGCCGTCTTGCGACTCCCACTGAGCCCAAAGCGTCTCGTATTCGGCGCGCGAGTTTAGGCGCTCGGTGTGCGTGTAAAACATGAAGGTAGCAGAGTCAGCGACTGCTCGAAGCGGGCGTGCGAGTGTTTGGCATTGACGCCATCAACATCGACGAAACCCCCGACGATGAGCACCCCGGCGTTGGCTTTCCGGTTCACCATCTGATTGCGAGGGCAGCCGGCGTGATTAGCGAGAACCTGACCAACCTCGAGGCAATCGACTTTGCCGACCCGCTGGTATCGTTGCTACCAATCAAGTTTGCCGCCGCCGACGGAGCACCCGTTAGAGCAGTGGCCATTCAGCTGGGGGAATAATGTCGGGCGAACTCCGAAACTCTGTTACGATCCCAAAAGACTCCACCGTGCAGATTGGTGCGCGCCTTCGCGCCGCCCGCCAGGCTCGCTCGCTTACCCTTGGCCAGGTTGCCGCTGCAGCCGGCCTCACCGAGGGTTTCGTGAGCAAACTTGAGCGCGATCAAGTTTCGCCATCCGTTGCTTCTCTCGTGGCCGTTTGCGAGGCAATTGGCCTTCGCGTGGGCGACCTGTTTGAGCCGCCGGCACCTTTGAGATTCAGATCGGCCCAAAGGTCTACCAGCTCTCGACCGGAGACTCGATGAGCTTTAAGGGCAAAGAGCCGCACACCTGGCGCAACCCGTCGGCCAGCGACGGCGCCGAGGTTATTTGGGTTCTAGCGCCGGCCCCTTAAATAGGGCAAGGCGCCGACTTAAAAACGAAAGACCCCTGCCGGGGTCTTTTCTCTTGAACGGTTGGTAGCGGGG
>NMUI01000306.1 GCA_002221445.1 Phenylobacterium zucineum
GCTGCGCAGCACAGTCGCCGGTCTCTCCGGATATGGCTCTGGCGTAGGCCTTGGGCGTCATCCAACCGAGCTTGGAGTGCGGTCGTTGCTCGTTGTAGTCTCTACGCCAAGTCTCGCATTTTGAGCGGGCGTCGTCGAGGGACATGAACCAAGCCGTTCACGCAGAAACCCGTCATCGGGCCGCATCGCCTGATAGCGCACGCTGGTCCGATCGGTTCCGATCACCCGGCACGCCCGACGCTGGCTCATCTTGTAGGTCGGCTGCAGATACGCCACAGCCTCCCGATGGGCGGCGGGCGTCACCATTTTTCCAAGCAGGTCCTTCAGCGCCACGTTGTCGAGCATGGCGTCCGCCGGCGTCCGTTTGAGCTTGGCGTTCTCGTCCTCAAGACCCTTCAGGCACCGCGCCTCCGACACGTCCATCCCGCCATACTTGGCCTTCCACTTGTAGAAGGTCGGCGAACTCAGACCATGCTTGCGGCACAGATCCTGCACCGAAACACCGTTCGCTCAGTGATCGATCCACCGGATCGATCACTGATCCAGCTTACCCTGCTCGCGCAGGATCCCAATAATCTGCTCTTCCGTGAACCTTGATCGCTTCATCCGTCCGTCCTTTCAATGGGCGGACCCTACCTATTTCTGGACGAGTTTCAGGCGGTCACCTCAAATGCCTCTCGCCCCGTCCGCAGCGGTGAAAACATCCCGATCAGCGGGATGACTAGAAACCCTGCCGCCGCCATCAGCAGGGTCTCCCTCACCCCCAGCACGGTCCCCAGCCAGCCGCCGAACAGGGCGCCGGGAATGGCCACCAAACCCGCACTGGCCTGGAAGGCACCCGCCACCCGGCCCAGGACAGCCTGGGGCATGATCCCCTGGCGCAGGGTGGCCATCAGCATCCAGGCCGCCCCGCCGAAGGCGTCGCCGGTGATCTGGGTCAGGATCATGACGGTCATGGCCCCGCGCGGTCGGTAGGGGCAGCGGCGATCATCAGGGCGGAGAGGCTGGCACCGGTGAGGGTGGCGATGATGGCTGGGCCGACGCCGATCTTGCGGGCCAGCCATGGCCCCAGCCAGGCGCTGATCAGGGCACCGACCCCACCCATGGCGACGGCCAGACCCAGCAGGCCGGTGGGCAGGTTGAGGGTTCGTAGGGCAAACAGAACGTAAAGGGCGCTGAAAACGCCGCCGAACAGGCCCTGAACCAGGCCCATGAGCAAGAGGGCGCGCACGCGCGGCTCGCCCCAGGCTAGGCGCAGGCCCTCGCTGATTTCCACCATCCACGGCTGGGGCGGTGGAATGTCTGGGAGGGGTTCCCCCTGGCGGATGGAAAACAGGATCAGTCCGGAGGCGAAATAGGTCACCGCATTGAGGGTCAGAGCGAAGGGCGCACTGAGCCACTGAAATAGGAGCCCTGCCAGGGCAGGTCCTCCCATTTCCGCCACAGCGTCGGTGGCAGCCAGACGGGCATTTCCATCCATCAGCCGCTCCACGCCGATCAGACTCGGCAGGTAGGCGTGGCCGGCCATGTCGAACAGGACGCCGGCGGCTCCCACCAGGGCCGCGACAATCATCACTTGTGCCAGACCCAGGCCGTGCAGACCTGCGGCCAGGGGGACGGTCAGGAGCACGAGGGTGCGGAAGAGATCGGCCCCCACCAAGATCGGTCTTCGGGCCCGGCTATCGACAAAACGCCCTGCGGCAAGTCCGGTTAGGACCGCGGCCGCCCCGGAGAGTGCCGACAAGACACCCAATCCCGAGGCAGGTGCGGCCAGGGTGGTCACCGCCAAAATCGGCAGACCCTCGCGGGTGATGCGCGCGCCGAAGCTGGAAATCGCCTGCGCCGCCCAGAGACGAGCGAAAGCCGGTTGGTGCCAAAGTGCCGGAGGTCGGGTCATGCGGCTTTGCTACAATAGGTCAGGATCGCTCCCCACACACCCCTTGGGGGCAATCCATAGTGTCTGGGCAGGGTGCCGCCAAACTTAGCCCATGGGGTACATGATGTCCTTCGAGACGGCGTCGATCTTGGCCATCACCTCGGGGCTCAGGTCGAGGTCCGCGGCGGCGAGAATGTCGGGCAGCTGATCCTCATGGGTCACACCGACAATGGTTGACGCAACGAAGTCGTGCTGCTTGCTCCAGGCCGTGGCCAGGGTCACCAGGGACATACCGGCCTCCTGGGCGATGGTGCCGAAGCGTTCGGTGGCCGCCAGACTCTTGTCGTTGACGAACCGCTTGGCCATGACCGCCTGACGCCCACCCAGCTTCAGATAATTAGAGAACCGCGCGCCATCGGGGGTCGCTCCGCCATTATACTTACCCGACAGCACGCCACCCGCCAGGGGGAATAGGGGATGGAACTGACGCCTTCCTGGCGACAGACCTGGGCCAAATCGTCCTCGAACCGGCGATTATTGAGGCTGTGATTGTTCTGAATGGTCTCAAACCTAGCCAAGCCCCGCTGCTCTGACACCGACAAGGCTTTCATCAGGCCCCAGCTGGTTTCATTGGAACAGCCGATAATTCGGACCTTTCCCTCACGGACCAGATCATCCAGGGCTTCCAAGGCGTGCTCATGGCCTGTGCCGTGGTCGGGCCAATGGGTCTGATAGAGATCTATATAGTCAGTGCCCAAGCGCTTGAGGCTGGCTTCGACGGCGCGCATGACATTGTGACGGTCCAGGGCGGTCATGCCTGCCCGCTGGGCGGACTTGATCCAACCATGGCTTGGGCCGCTGACCTTGGTGGCGATGATGACTTCATCGCGACGCTTGGTCTTCAGCCAGCGCCCAACAATTTCCTCGGTGGTGCCAGCCCACTCTTCCTTGGGCGGCACCGGATAGTTTTCGGCGGTGTCGAAGAAATTGATCCCGGCGTCGAGCGACTGATCAAGAATTCGGTGAGACATCTTTTCGTCGGCCTGCGCGCCGAAGGTCATGGTGCCCATGCAGATTTTAGAGACGACGATGGGGCTGCGACCCAGGCGCTTGGTTTGCATAATGAAGGCCCTTGGAAATGGCGTGATGGCGAAATAGCCGGAAAAGCTAAAGGGCTGATACGCAGACCCCATCGTCAAGGCAAGCTGCGCAAGGGATATGGTCCCTGCGATATTTGTCGGGACCGGCCAGGGTGGGGTCGCTTCCAGCGCGGGCAGATCTCTTACTTTGTACGTCCATTTGACGCACCAATCCGTCTTTGGAGAAGCCTATGACCAGCAAAACCTCTGCGCCTAGAGTGCGTTCCGATCCGATAACCGGTTCCCACTTATCGAAACGCACTCTAACATCTTGAATTA
>NMUI01000307.1 GCA_002221445.1 Phenylobacterium zucineum
AGAGTGCGTTCCGATGAAGCGGGAACCGGTTATCGGATCGAAACGCACTCTAACATCTTGAATGAGAGCCTGTTTTATCCCCCTAGACGTTTCCGTCTAAAGGGAACAGGCTCTAGCCCGGCGGCGGGATGACGTCGCGTTTTCCGGCGTGGTTGGCGGGGCTGACGACGCCTTCGTTTTCCATGCGTTCGATCAGGGAGGCGGCGCGGTTATAGCCGATCTGCAGACGGCGCTGGACGTAAGAGGTTGAGGCCTTGCGATCGCGCAGAACCACGGCCACCGCCCGGTCATAGAGATCATCGCCAGACCCGCCCTCCCCGCCAAAGGCAGGGTCGCCGTCCTCGCCGTCGTCCTCGCCCCCGGCGGTGATTTCCTCCAGATATTGCGGCTGGCCCTGGTCGCGCAGGAATTTGGCCACAGCCTCAACCTCCTGATCGGAGACGAAGGGTCCGTGCAAGCGAGTAATCCGTCCACCCCCGGCCATGTAGAGCATGTCGCCCTGACCCAGCAGCTGCTCGGCCCCCTGTTCCCCCAGAATGGTGCGACTGTCGATCTTCGAGGTGACCTGGAATGAAATCCGGGTGGGGAAGTTGGCCTTGATGGTGCCGGTGATGACATCCACCGACGGCCGCTGGGTGGCCATGACCAGGTGAATACCGGCCGCGCGGGCCATCTGGGCCAGACGCTGGACGGCCCCTTCCACATCCTTGCCCGCCACCATCATCAGGTCGGCCACCTCGTCAATGACCACCACCAGATAGGGCATGGGTTTGGGATCGATGCGCTCGCTCTCATAGATGGGTCGACCGGCATCGTCGAAACCGGTCTGAACGGTGCGTTCGAAGTGTTCACCCTTGGCGGCGGCTTCCTTGGCCCGCTCATTATAGGACGCAACATTGCGGACTCCGATCTTGGACATCATCCGATAGCGGTCTTCCATTTCGCGAACGGTCCACTTCAGGGCGACAATCGCCTTTTTCGGGTCTGTCACCACGGGGGTCAGCAGGTGGGGAATGCCATCATAGACGCTCAATTCGAGCATTTTCGGGTCGATCATAATGAACCGGCACTGCTCTGGCGGCAGGCGGTAGAGGATCGACAGAATCATAGCATTGACCCCCACCGACTTACCCGATCCGGTGGTCCCGGCGATCAGCAGGTGGGGCATTTTCGACAGGTCGGCGATATAGGGCTCGCCGCCGATGTTTTCGCCGAGGGCCATGGGCAGGGCCTGGCTGGATTTTTCGTACTCGGCGCTGGCCAGGAGGTCGCGGAGATAAACGGTTTCTCGACGGACATTGGGCAGTTCAATACCGATGGCATTGCGACCAGCCACCACGGCCACGCGACAGGCGGCCACACTCATGGAGCGGGCAATGTCGTCGGACAGGGCCACGACCCGGGCGGATTTAACACCGGGGGCGGGGACAAGCTCATAGAGGGTGACCACGGGGCCTGGCCTGATCTGATCAATCTGACCCCGCACCCCAAACTCGGCCAGGACGCTTTCCAGCAGCTGGGCGTTCTGACGCAGGGCCCCTTCGTCGAATTGGGCGGCCCGGGGCTTGGGCTTGGCCAGCATGGCCAGCTCTGGCAGGGCAAAACCGCTGGGTCGGACAAAATCGAATGCCCCCTGGGCCTCCCGAAGTTCACGCCCAGACTCCTTTGGCGGTGTCTTGGGGCCTTTAATGGCCACAGGAATGCTTTCGCGTCCGGCAAGGTCATCGGACCCCAAGCCTATGGCCGCCGGAATCTCCTCGGGGGCTGGTTCAATGGTCCGTCTATGAGGCGGTGTCCGGGTCGGTGGTAAGGGGGCCTGGGCCGCCGCGACCAGCGTTTTGGGCTTGGGCCGCAGGGCCTCAAAACTTTTCACCATCAGAGTCAGCAGATCACCGCGCTTGACGCCCAATCCATAACCTAGGCCCCAAGCGGCCACGGTCGCATAGAGCAGGGCAGCTATGAGTCGCGCTGAGGGCAGATGGGCATAGGCCAGAAGCCCCGCCATACCGGACAACAGACCATCGCCCCAAAATCCGCCAAAACCCCTGGCCAGGGGCCAGATCTCTGGGGCTGGGGGGTCGCCAGTACGGCCGCCAGCGCCAAGAGGCCAAGCAGTCCGCTTAGGGCCCGCAGCCTTACAATCCTGCGTGTTTCATTGGGGTGAGGTGTGACGGCCCGATAGAGTCCCAGCAAAACCATCAACAGGGCTGCAACCCCGGCGGCAAGCCCCAAGGACTGGATACAGATGTCGGCCAGGGTTGCCCCAGTGGGCCCCAGAGCATTGGTGACAGGGTCCGGTGAGGCCGCATTAAGGCTGGAATCGGTAACATTATAGGTGGCCAGGGCGACCGCCAGAAACACACCGCTTACCGCGACCATGCCGCCACGCAACCGCGCCGTGACCGGATGGTGCCAGACCAGTCCGGTGATATGGAGGGTAAGCTCCAGACCCGTTCTCCGCGCCGCTCGCGCCATACCGTTTCCGACCTCCGGCCTCGTTCACCCCCGGTCTAGGGCAAAGAGGGTTAAGGGGCATTTACCGTGTGCGGGCCGAAGCGCCCCAGGGAGGGACATCTCCCAGTTTGGTAAGCGGGAAATCGCAATCGGACTTCCCCTTTTGAATTGCGCCATTTAGATAAATCCCATGTGGAGTATGCCGCGCAGCCTTTTGAAGATCGTCGTCGTGCTTATTGCGGCCTGCGCGCTTACGGGCCTAGTTCTGGGGTTTCAGAGCGCGCCCCGTAAGGGTCGTCTGCCGGGCGAATCGGCCAAGGGGGAGAGTGCTGAAGCCTTGACGGCCACCGATGTGAAGCCCTTGGTTGAGGTGACCCCGCCACCCCTGCAGGTGCTGCAGGACAAGAAGCCCATAGAGGAAAAACCACGGAGGTTGATCCGACCGAGCCCCTGCTGCCGGACGCACTAACCCCGGCCGCAGCGGCTCCGGCCAAGGCCGCACCCAAATCCGCCGAAGACAAGGTCGGCGATCTGCTGGACGTGGTCACACCCCCACCACAGGACGAACCACCTCACTAAAGCTGTTTGTTCGGCTAAGCCTTGTCCGACAACAGTTGGCCTATCTTCGGCCATGAATCCATGCCAGAAGCGCCAATCTGAATCAGGGTTATGGCTGACTATATTTTTCACGATCCGACGGGCCGTAGGGCCAAGCGCGCCGGGATGGCGGGCGGGCTTGTGGTGGCTTTCGCCGCCCTGATGGTTGCGGCATTTTTTGCGAGCCTCGCGGTTTCGCCGGTCCTGCCAGGTCTTCAGCTTAAGGATCCCCGGGTCCTCATTGCCCTGCACCAGGAAACGGCCCATCGGCTCAAGCGCGGCAAACCACCCTGGTCCCATATCCCCAGACCCCAGACCAAGGGTCATGAGGCAGCACCCGGCGCAGCCCGTCCCCTGACCGTCGGCTTTTATGTGTCCTGGGATGAAAGTTCACGCACCTCCCTGGCCCGAAATATCGATCAGCTCGATGTGGTGGCCCCGCAATGGATTTCACTGTCCACGGCCAAGGGCGATGTTGAGCTGACGGCAGATCCCCGCGCTGAGGCGGTGATTGCTGGGGCCAAGCATCGTCCGGCCCTGCTGCCTGTCATCCACAATGCGCGAAATGCCATCTGGAACGGCCCCCTGGCCGATGCGGTGATTCTGAACCCCACTGCGCGAAAGGCCCTGATCGACCGGCTTGCGGACCTGGCTCAGACCCGGGGTTATGCGGGTTATGTCTTTGACCTTGAAAACCTGTCACCCCGGGGGGCTGCGGCCTATCCGAAATTCATCGCCCAGGCTAAGGCCGCCCTGGACCCGCTCAAACGCGAAGTCTGGTTGACGGCACCTATTGATGATGAGGCTTGGCCTCTCAAAAAGTTGCAGACCGCTGCCGATGTTCTGGTTCTCATGGCCTATGACGAACACTATGGCTCTGGCGATCCTGGCCCCCCCGCCAGCCAGTCCTGGTTTCAGTCCCACGTGGCCGCCGCCATGGGCAAGCTGGACCCGCAGAAGACCATTTTGGCCCTTGGGGCTTATGGCTATGATTGGGCCCTGCCGTCGAAATGGCACCCCCAGGGGGCCGCCGGCGCGGTGACCTTCAATGAGGCAACCCAAACCGCCCATGACTCCGAAGCCTCAATCAGCCTTGATCCCCTCACCCTAAACTCGACCTTTGCCTATCAGGATGAAACCGGTCGTAAGCACAGTGTGTGGTTCCTGGATGCAGCCACCCTGTTCAACGAAATCAAGGTTTCCGACGCTTTCCGGCCCCTGGGTTACGCCCTCTGGCGGCTGGGCTCAGAGGACCCTGGTGTCTGGACGGTTCTGCCTCATGTCTTTGGCGCGGCGCGATCCGATGGGCTGACGGTTCTGACCGCCGGTCAGGATGTTGATTTTGACGGCACGGGTGAGGTTCTGAAGGTCACAGCGACACCCACAGAAGGTCGCCGCAGCCTGCAACTCGACCCGACCTCCGGGCTGATTTCGCAGGCAACCTATACGCAGATCCCTACCTCATATGTGATCCAGCGGTATGGGGCCCACCCCGGCTGGGTGGCGCTGACCTTTGATGACGGACCTGATGGCCGCTGGACGCCGAAAATCCTGAAGATTCTTAAGGACAAGCATGTCCCAGCGACCTTCTTTGTCCTGGGTCAGAACATGGCGCGCTTCCCTAATCTCGTTCAGCGGGAGGTGGACCAGGGAGAGATGGTCGGCAGTCATACCTGGACCCACCCCAATATCGGTGAGACGGCCCCAGCCCAGACCAATGTCGAATTGAACGCCACGCAAAGATTGTTTGAGACCCTTACGGGGCATTCTATTCGATTGTTTCGTCCACCCTTTTTCGGCGATGCCGAACCCTCCACCCCCAAGGAGGTCGCTCCCCTGCTGGAAGCCCAGAAGCGGGGCTATCTCACCGTCGGTCTTCGCATTGATCCGGACGACTGGAAAAAGCCTGACCCGAAGGCGATTGTGGCGACGACCCTGGCCCGATTGGCTGATCGGGGTCCGCGGGCCGGTCAGGTGGTCCTATTACATGACTCCGGTGGCGACCGCAGCCGGACGGTCGAAGCCTTGCCGGTTCTGATCGATCAGTTGCGGGCGCACGGCTATACCCTGGTCAGTATTGATCAGCTGGCGGGGATGACCCGCGCCCAGGCCCTACCCCTGACCCAGCGGGGGTCTTTGGATCTGCTGCTGGACCGTCTGGGTTTCGGTTTCTTTCACGGTCTGGAGACCGCATTGCGCTGGCTGTTCCTGACGGCCATTGCCCTGGGAGTCGCCCGGATATTGCTATTGGGCGTCCTGGCTCTGGTTCATCGCGCAGGGATTGAAAAACGCACGCCGCCCCTGGAAAATCCCCCGGATGGGCCAAGGGTCAGCGTACTGATCCCCTGTTTCAACGAAGAAAAAGTCATTGTGGCGTCGGTGAGCCGCATACTGGCCTCACGCTGGGCCAATCTGGAGGTCATTGTTCTGGATGACGGCTCGAAGGACGAGACCTTCAAGCGGGTTTCCGAGGCATTTTCGCAAGATCGCCGGGTGACCCTGATGACCATGGAGAACGGCGGCAAGGCCCGGGCGCTCAATCGGGGACTTAAGGTCGCCACCGGTGACATCATTGTGGCCCTGGATGCGGACACACTCTTTCCGCCAGACACCATCGCCATGCTGGCGCGCTGGTTCAAGGACCCTAAGGTTGGGGCGGTGGCGGGTAATGCCATTGTCGGCAATCGGGTGAATCTGGTCACCCGCTGGCAGGCGCTGGAATATGTCACCGCCCAAAACCTGGAGCGCCGGGCCCTGGCGGCGCTGGGGGCGGTGACGGTGGTTCCTGGTGCTGTGGGGGCCTGGCGAAAGTCGGCTCTTATGGCCCTGGGCGGCTATCCGCCAGATACCCTGGCTGAAGATCAGGACCTGACCCTGGCGGTTCAACGGGCCGGTTGGCGGGTGGAGTTTGATCCCGAAGCGAGGGCCTATACCGAAGCGCCAGACACGATTTCCGGCCTGCTGAAACAGAGGTTCCGATGGTCCTTCGGCACCCTGCAGTGTCTGTGGAAACATAGATCAGCCCTGTTTTCCAAAACCCGACCGGTTCTGGGCTTTGTGGCCCTGCCGCAAATCTGGCTCTTTCAAATCATCCTCACGGCCCTCGCCCCCCTGGTCGATCTGGCTGTGGTTTGGGCCTTGGTTTCGGGCATATACGGGCGGCTGTCCCATCCGGTGGAATGGTCGCCGGACAATCTCTGGCAGCCGTTATTCTACTGGGCCGCCTTTATCTTTCTGGATCTGTCGGCCGGTGCCCTGGGCATGGCGCTGGAGCGGCGGGCACCCTGGCGGGACTTGGTCTGGCTGCCGGCCCAAAGGTTCGGCTATCGCCAGCTTATGTATTATGTGGTTTTGAAATCCATCGATTCCGCCATTAAAGGGGCCCGGGTCGGTTGGGGTCGGCTGGAGCGACGGGGTTCGGTCGGCCTGGAACAGGCCCGGTAGCTCTGCAAAGAGGAAACCGGCCGGGAATTTCTTCGCCTCTCCGGTGAAAAACACCCCCCGACAGCGGTTGCCACCGTGCGGCGGGGCGCCCTATAAGCCCTCCCACTCGCCGATTGGGCGGGCCCTCAGACCGACGCGTTCTGCGACCTCATGAACATACACGAACATCAAGCCAAGGCCGTCCTCTCCGAGTTCGGCGTTGCCGTCCCTCGCGGTTTCCCCGCCTTCACCGTTGACGAGGCGCGCAAGGCCGCCGAACAGTTGGGCGGACCTGTCTATGTGGTCAAATCTCAGATCCATGCGGGTGGCCGCGGTAAGGGTCGGTTTGACGGCCTCGGCGACGACGCCAAGGGCGGTGTCCGGGTGGTCAAGTCCGTCGAAGAGGTGGCGACCAATGCCGCTGAAATGCTCGGACGTGTGCTGGTTACCCATCAGACCGGCCCCAAGGGCAAACAGGTCAACCGCC
Source organism: Phenylobacterium zucineum (assembly GCA_002221445.1). Taxonomy (GTDB): domain Bacteria; phylum Pseudomonadota; class Alphaproteobacteria; order Caulobacterales; family Caulobacteraceae; genus Phenylobacterium; species Phenylobacterium zucineum_B. Next base: position 6,962 of record NMUI01000307.1, read on the forward strand.
TCTATATTGAAGAAGGCGCGGCCATCGCCAAAGAATTCTATCTGTCCCTGCTGGTGGATCGCGAAACCAGTCGGGTCTCGGTGGTTGCCTCCACCGAAGGCGGCATGGACATCGAAACCGTCGCCCACGATACGCCTGAAAAAATCATCTCTTTCAGCATCGATCCAGCTACCGGTGTCTGGCCCTTCCATGGCCGCACCTTGTCTAAGGCGCTCGGCCTAAACGGTGATCTCGCCAAGCAGGCGGCTAAGCTGCTGGGTCAGCTTTACACAGCCTTTGTGGCCAAGGACATGGCCATGCTGGAGATCAATCCGCTGATCGTCACCGAAGACGAACAATTACGGGTTTTGGATGCCAAGGTCTCCTTCGATCCCAATGCCCTCTATCGCCATCCGGAAATTGCTGTTCTGCGCGATGAGTCGGAAGAAGACCCCAAGGAAATCGAGGCTTCCAAGTTCGACCTGTCCTATATCGCCCTGGACGGCAAGATCGGCTGTCTGGTCAATGGTGCCGGCCTGGCCATGGCCACCATGGACACCATCAAGCTGTATGGCGCTGAACCGGCCAACTTCCTGGACGTGGGCGG
>NMUI01000308.1 GCA_002221445.1 Phenylobacterium zucineum
TCTAAAGGGAACAGGCTCTAGTAACCCTGAATACGCGCATAGCGATCACGATGATAGCTTTGACTGCCATAGGCCGCTTCACAGGCCCGGGCGCGCTTCAGATAAAATCCAGCGTCATGGGCGTCGGTCATGCCGATACCGCCGTGCATCTGGACCATTTCATTGGACACCAGATGGAAGACATCGCCCATCTTGGCCTTGGCCAAGCTGACCAGTTCCGGAACATCGGGGCTATCATTGTCAATGGCGGTGAGGGCGGCTTCAACGGCGCTGCGAGCCAATTCCAGATCGGTGAACATCTTGGCGGCCCGGTGTTGCAGAGCTTGGAAGGACCCGATCACCTGGCCGAATTGAACCCGGACCTTGAGATAGTCCAGGGTGGTTTCAAAGGCTTGCACCGCGGCCCCGAGCATTTCTGCGCTGATGCCAGCCCGGGCACGGTCAAGGACTTTTTCTAACACCGGATAACCCTTGTCGACTTCGCCGAGAACGGCATCAGCCCCAACCGCGACCTTATCGAAGGTGATGTTCGCGGCCCCGCGGCTGTCGGCCAGGGCCAGGCGTTTGCGGCTGACACCCTTAGCATCAGCAGGCACCACAAACAGGGTAATACCGTCCTGATCCCCAGGCCGGCCCGAAGTGCGTGCAGACACGATCAGGACATTGGCAGCTAGGCCTTCCAGCACAAATGTCTTTCTGCCCGACAGGCTGTAGCCGGATCCCGACTTGGTCGCGACCAGGGCGACCTTTTCGGGGGCGTGGTGTGCGCCTTCATCCACGGCCAGGGCCCCGATGGCGGCACCTTCCGCAATCTTCGGCAGCCATTCTGACTTCTGGGCTGCTGTTCCGCCCAGCACCAGGCGCTGGCCGCGCCGAGGCCGGAGGCCAGTAGTGGCGAAGCGGTCAGGGTACGACCGAGTTCTTCCAGGATCAGCCCCATGGACAGATAGCCGAAGTCTGACCCGCCGTACTCTTCGGGGATGATCACCCCGGCCCAGCCCATTTCAGCCATTTCGTTCCAGGCACTGGCATCGAAGCCGATTTCCACACCGCTGTCGCGCATTTTGCGAAAGGCGGTTACCGGACTTTTTTCCTGGGTCCAGCTCTTTGCAGCGTCGCGGAGCATACTTTGTTCTTCGTTCAGAACGGCCATTTGATTGTTTCCTCTGGTTCAGGCGTGTGTTGTGTCGGGGTCACCCACCGCGACCCCCGGGATTGAAATTTTTGAAGGCTCAAGTGTGCTGAGTCAGGTCCGGCAGACCCAGGATGCGCTTGGAAATGATATTGGACTGCACTTCCTGAGAGCCGCCATAAATCGTGAAGGCTTTGCCACCGAGCCAGCCGCGAACAGCCCCGAGTTCTTCGGCGGTAAAGTCATCACCTTCCCAGCCCAAGCCCTGATGCCCCATGATCTCTAACGTGATTTCATGGCGGGCCTGCATCCACTGGGTACCGGCATTCTTCATGATTGAGGTCGCCGCACTGGGGCCCGAATTGCCCTTGCTTTCCATCATGGCGCGGACGGCTGTCTGTTGGAAGGAACGACCTTCGATCTCCAGGGCCGTAATCCGGGTCCGCAGATCCGGATCGGCAATACGACCTTGCGCATCGACCCCGACATACTGTTTGGCCAATTCCACCAGACCGCGACCGCCGCCGAACCCGCCACCGCCACCGCTGAGCCCTGAACGCTCGTGTTGCAGCAGGCGCTTGGCAATGGTCCAGCCGCCGTTCAACGGACCCACCAGATCCTTTTTCTCCGCCCGAGCGTCTGTGAAGAAGGTTTCGCAGAAGGGGGAATTGCCAGCGATTAGGGGGATCGGGCGAACCTCTACCCCCGGCTGGTGCATGGTGAAGAGGACGAAGGAAATGCCTTCATGTTTCTTGGAGGTGTCGGTTCGGACCAGACAGAAACACCAGTCGGCATATTGCGCGCCGCTGGTCCAAATCTTCTGGCCGTTGATCAGGAAATGATCACCCTTGTCCTCACACCTGGTAGACAGGGCAGCTAGGTCCGAGCCGGCCCCCGGTTCCGAGAAGCCCTGACACCACTGAACCTCACCCCGGACAATTTTCGGGATATGCTCCTGTTTCTGGGCCTCGGTGCCGTATTCCAACAAGGTCGGGCCGAACATCATCACACCCATGCCACCGATGGGGTTATAGGCCCCGGCCCGGGCCAATTCCTGTTGAATCACGCGACCCTCAGAGGCCGAAAGTCCACCGCCGCCATATTGGGCGGGCCAGGTCGGGACACCCCAACCCTTGTCACCCATGGCCTTGCGCCAGGCCTCCTGAGCGGGGCTCGGCTTTGAACGCTCCTCCCGCATCATCGGGTTCGGGCGGCCCTTGAGTTCCGCAGGGAAATTCGCTTCAATCCAGGCTCGGGCCTCGGACCTCAGGGTCTCTAAATCACTGCCGCCAAAATCTGCCATATGAAACTCCTTCAAATATTTTCGGTCGGGGTATGACGCTGCTGCGACCCTGTTAATGGCTTTGGGTCAGGTCCGGCAGGCCTAAAATCCGTTTCGAGATGATGTTGGACTGAACTTCGTTGGACCCACCATAGATGGAGCCCGCCTTTCCGCTGAGCCAGCCGCGCACTGCCGCCAGTTCGTCTGCGGTAAAGTCATCGCCCTCCCAGCCCAGGCCCTGATGTCCCATGAATTCCAGGGTTAGTTCCGCGCGATCCTGCATGGTCTTCATATTGGCATTCTTCAGAATCGAAGTCGCGGCACTGGGGCCGGAATTACCCTTGGCTTCCAGAGCGGCGCGGCGGACGGTCTGAGCCAAGGCTCGCTTATCCATCTCATTCATGATGATCCGGGTGCGAAGGTCGGTATCGGCGAGACGACCGTGAGCATCTTCCCCCACATATTTCTTGGCCACAACCCCCAGGGCCGGTTCCGCCACCGGCGCACCGCGGGCCCCGTTCATGCCCGAGCGTTCGTGCTGCAGCAGCCGCTTGGCCACACTCCAGCCGCCGTTCAAAGGTCCGATCAGGTTTTCTTTCGGCACCTTCACATCGGTGATGAAGGTTTCGCAGAAGGGGGAATTGCCAGCGATCAGCTTGATGGGGCGGATTTCAACCCCGGGATCGCGCATGGAGAAAACCACAAAGGAAATGCCCTCGTGCTTCTTCGAGGTATCAGTCCGCACCAGACAGAAAATCATGTCGGCATACTGAGCCCCGGAGGTCCAGATCTTCGATCCATTGACCAGAAAATGGTCGCCCTTGTCCTCAGCTCGGGTCTGGAGAGAGGCGAGATCAGACCCGGCCCCCGGCTCGGAAAAGCCCTGACACCAGCGCACCTTGGCGGTGGCAATGTCAGGTATGTAGCGCATCTTCTGCGCTTCGGTGCCGTATTCCAGCAGGGTCGGACCAAACATGCCCACCCCCATGCCGCCGATGGGATTGACGGCACCGACCTTGGCCATTTCCTGTTGCAGGACCCGGGCTTCTGCCGCTGATAGGCCGCCGCCGCCATAGGCCTTGGGCCAGGTCGGAACCCCCCAGCCCTTAGCGCCCATGCGCTCTTTCCAAACCTTATAATCACCGGTGGCTTCCGTCGGTGACATTACCAGAGCCAGCAAGGCCTCAGGATCCTGACCCAGAGCCTTGGGGAAGTTGTCATCGAGCCATTGGGCCGCTTCAGCCCGAAAGGCATCCAATTCGCCGCCACCAAAATCTGCCATTTCAAATTCTCCCTAAATTTCAATGTTTTAATGTCTATCCTAGCACAAAATAGCGCCAAGGTGGAGTCGTCTATTTCGGATCAGGAAGTCCCAGAACGCGTTTCGACACGACGTTCAGATTGATTTCCGATGTCCCGCCTTCGATAGAGTTTCCCTTGGATCTCAGCCAGGTCCTCACCGCCGCCAGTTCAGGACCTTCAAAACCCGCTCCCTCCCATCCCAATCCGTTCTGGCCAAGGGCCTCGACGATCAGCTCATTGCGATCCTGAGCAATCTTAGCCCCGGCATATTTCATAATGGAGGTGGCTGCAGAAGGCCCATTGCCGGCCCGCGCTTCGTCAGCGGCCCGTCGGACGGTCATCTGGAAGGCATGAACCTCCATCTGATGCTCCGTAATCCGCCGCCGGAGGTCCGGGTCTGCCAATCGACCCGTGTCATCGCGGCCGACATAGTCAACTGCCGACTGTTTGACCGTCAGGGCGGCGATTGGGGCACCGATGGAGCCGCCGCCGAGTCCTGCGGAAATGTTGTCGCGTTCGAACTGCAACAGACGCTTAGCCACGGTCCAGCCGCCGTTAAGCGGACCGAAAAGCTGGTTCTTCGGGACCTTCACATCGGTAAAAAAGGTCTCACAGAAGGGCGAGGTTCCATTGATGAGCAGAATGGGGCGCGCTTCGACCCCCGGCGACTTCATGTCGATCAGCAGGAAGCTGATGCTCTCGTGCTTTTTCGATGTGTCGGTCCGCACCAGACAGAAACACCAGTCCGCCAGATTGGCCCCACTGGTCCAGATTTTTGAGCCATTGACCAGATAATGGTCGCCCTTGTCCTCGGCCCGGGTCTGGAGGGAGGCGAGATCCGAGCCTGATCCGGGTTCGGAATAACCCTGACACCAGCGGACAGATCCGGTCACAATGCCCGGCATGTGTTGATGCTTGAGCTCTTCAGTGCCGTATTCAATGAGGGTCGGGCCGAACATCATCACGCCCATACCGCCGATCGGGTTGCGAGCGCCGATCTTCGCCATTTCTTCGGCCAGCACCCGGGCCTGTGGTCGAGTCAGGCCGCCGCCGCCATAGGCCTTGGGCCAGGTGGGCACGCCCCAACCTTTGGCCCCCATAGCTTCCCGCCAGGCCTTGGCATCTGCGCCTTCCTTACCGCCGCTCATGGCGGCAAGTTGGGCCGCCGGGTCATTTTTCAAGCCTTCCGGAAAATGGGCAGCGAGCCAGGTCGCAGCTTCCGCCCTGAAGGCTTCCGTATCGACATCACCGAAATCCGCCATTTGCTTCCCGTCCTATTTCGGATCCGGAAGACCAAGCACCCGCTTGGCCACCACATTGATATTCACTTCCGAGGTGCCGCCCTCAATAGAATTACCCTTAGATCTGAGCCATCCGTGGGTGGCGGCAAGTTCTCGGGCTGAAAAATCATCACCCTCCCAGCCGAGACCCTGGGACCCCATGGCCTCAATCATCAATTCCGAGCGTTCCTGGGCAAAGGTGGCCGCCGCATATTTGATGATGGAGGTGGCCGCAGACGGTCCATTCGAAGCCCTTGCTTCGGCGGCGACCCGGGCAATGGTCTTGTAAAAGCAGTCAAAATCCATCTTGTTTTTCGTTATGCGCGACCGCAGGTCAATATCGACCAGAGCCCCGGTCTCATCGGTTCCGAGATAGGATTTCGCAATCTGGCCGAGATCACCTGCCAACCCCCCAGCCCCGCCGCCGCCGCCAAAGCCGCCGGAGATGTTTTGCCGCTCATATTGCAGCAGGCGTTTGGCAATTTCCCAGCCGCCATTGACCTTGCCAATCAGATTGGCCTTCGGAACCTTCACATCGGTGAAGAAGGTCTCACAGAAGGGGCTTTCCCCTGAAATCAACCGAATCGGTCGAGTTTCAACCCCCGGCGTGGTCATGTCGATCAGGACGAAGGATATGCCTCATGCTTTTTAGAGGTGTCGGTCCGCACCAGACAGAAACACCAGTCGGCCTTATCGGCATAGGAGGTCCAGATCTTCTGGCCGTTAATGAGCCAATGATCACCCTTGTCCTCGCATCGGGTCTGAAGGGCGGCCAGATCTGAACCGGCACCGGGTTCAGAATATCCCTGACACCAGCGATACTTACCCTGAACGATCCCCGGCAGATGTTCAGCCTTCTGGGCCTCGTTGCCGTATTCCAGCAGCACTGGGCCGAGCATCCAGACACCGAATGAGGCCAGGGGATCACGATAGCGACCGGCGGTCAGCTCCTGAGACAGGGTGCGGCTCTCTTCGGGGGATAATCCGCCGCCGCCATAGGCCTTGGGCCATTGCGGTGCTGTCCAGCCGCGGGCGGCCATGGCCGTCATCCACCTGATCTGCGGATCGGTTGAGCCAGCAAAGGCCCGACCACCCCAAATAGCCTCCGGGTCCGTCGCCGGGTCTGGCGCACGCAATTCCGCAGGATAGTTATCCTTCAGCCATGCCCGCACATCCGCGCGGAATGCGTCGAGATCGCCACCTCCGAAATCGGCCATAAAATCCTCCGCAGCTTCTAGTGTTTCAGACTCACCTTAGCGTCCGCTCGGCCTGGAGCAAGAGACACCCGCACGGGTTTGACACTTGATCTTGCGCATAGACCATCGTCTCAGGTCATAATTATCGCTAAGGTGTCGGTCGGGTAAAACCCTTCAAGGACTCTGGATGCGATTTTGGCGTGATGTAAGGTCGGCCCTGTTCGCGGCGGCCCCGGTTATTGCGGCGCTGATGAGCCTGGGGGCGGGGGTCATGCTGCTGGCCTCCGGCGCAACACCTTCGGTGCCGGAGCGGTTCATCGCCCTTTACGAAATCACCCCTGCCGCCCTCATCGAAGTCAGCCACTTTATCTCCAGCATATTGGGCCTGGTGCTTGTCATGCTGGCCTTTGGTTTGAGGGCCCGGCTTGACGGGGCCTGGGCGGCGACCATAGCCACCGTCCTGGTCGCCGCCCCCCTTGCCCTGTTGAAAGGTTTTGTCTGGGAAGAAACCGCCGCTCTCACCGGCATTGCCCTGGCACTTCTGCCTTTCCGGGCCGCCTTCCCCCGCAAGGCCCAACTGACCCGAATGGAGGTGACCCCGGGTTGGTTATTGTCAGCGGCGGCGCTTGTCTTGGGGGCTGGCCTTTTAGGACTCTGGTCGTTTCGCCATGTGGACTATGCTGGTCAACCCTTTTGGAAGGCGATGATTGATAAGGATGTGGCGCGATCCATCCGCGCCTGGGCCGGTGCGGCCGTCGCCCTGTTGGCCTATGGGGTCTGGCGACTCGCGGCGACGGCGGCGACGCCCAAGGTGATCGGTGAAACCGATCCGGACTATCAACGGGTCCGCAGCATACTTTCCACAGCCGAAGATGCCGAGCCAAGCTCCAACCTTGCCCTGCTCGGTGACAAGCGGTTTCTGTTTTCCGCCACAGGTGACAGTTTTCTGATGTTTGGGGTTCGGGGGCGGTCGTGGATTGCCCTGGGCGGTCCGGTCGGGCGTCGGGACGAGCGGCTCGAATTGCTCTGGCGATTTCGTGAACTGGCCGATGCCCATGCGGCCCGACCGGGTATTTACGCCATCAGTGCCGATGATCTACCAGATGTGGTTGAGTTGGGCTTTTCCATCCAAAAGGTTGGAGAGGCGGCCGCCGTTCCCCTCGAGAGTTTCCGAATTGAGGGCCGTCGCCGGGGAAATTTGCGCCGCGCCTGGCGGAAGGCCGGCGAAGATGGGGCCAGCTTCCAAGTGCTCGCCCCGACAGAGGTTTCTGATCACATTTCCGAGCTCGCGGCGATTTCCGAAATCTGGCTGGCGGCCCATGCCGGCGGCGAGAAAGGGTTCTCCATGGGAAGATTCAACCCCGGCTATCTTTGCGAATTTCCCGTGGCCGTGGTTCGCTTTGAGGGCCGGATTGTCGCTTTTGCTAATCTCTGGACCACGGCGGCGCGTTCCTCGTTCTCCATGGACCTGATGCGTTACACAGACGATGGCCCAAAGAACATTATGGACTATCTCTTTGTGGAATTGATCGAGTGGGGCCGCGGGCAGGGTTATCAGGCCTTTGAATTCGGCATGGCCCCCCTGGCGGGTCTTGAGGACCGACCGCTTGCCCCATGATGTCCCGGGTCGGAAGGCTGTTCTATGACCGGGGCGAGGACATCTACAACTTCCAGGGGGTCCGTAAATTCAAGGATAAGTACGACCCCCTTTGGCAACCCAGATATATCGCCGCCCCGCATAAGTGGGGATCCCCTCTTATTGGCCGATGTCGGGCTTCTGTCCTCTGGCGGTGTGGCCGGTCTGGCTAAACGTCCCCGGAAAACCAATGAGGGTTAGAGCCTGTTCCCTTTAGACGGAAACGTCTAAAGGGATAAAACAGGCTCTCATTCAAGATGTTAGAGTGCGTTTCGATCCGATAACCGGTTCCCACTTATCGGAACGCACTCT
>NMUI01000309.1 GCA_002221445.1 Phenylobacterium zucineum
GTTTTCATTGCGCCGTTCGACAATATCGACATCATTCAGGGGCAGGGCACTGTGGCCCTTGAGGTTCTCGACCAGGTAGCGAGGTCGACACAATCCTCGTGTCGATCGGCGGTGGCGGCTTGGCCGCCGGTGTAGCAGTTGCGGCGAAACTCAAGGCGGCGGCTCTCGGTCGCAAGATTAAGGTCATCGGAGTGCAGTCAGAAAACGCCGCGAGCTATGTGCCGAGCCTCAAGGCCGGCAAGCCGACCGAAATCAAGACTTCGCGAACCATCGCCGATGGCATCGCCGTCGCCAAGCCGGGACGCATCCCTTTTGAACTAATCAGCAAGCACATCGACAAGGTGGTCACGGTTTCAGACAGTGAAATCGCACAGGCGATTGTTGCCCTGCTTGAGCGCTCAAAGCAGGTCGTCGAGCCTGCCGGTGCCGCGGGTGTTGCTGCCCTAATGAGCAAGAAGGTGAAGCCAAAGGGCAACACCGTGGTGGTTTTGAGCGGCGGAAACATCGATCCACTGCTGTTGCAAAAGGTTATCGGGCACGGCCTCGAGGTGGCCGAGCGCTACACGAGCATCACCGTCATGCTTCAGGATCGCCCCGGCCAGTTGGTGAAAACCGCAGACGCGATTGCCAGCGCACACGGAAACGTGGTTGAGGTTTTGCACACCCGACACGGGCGTGGACTCGAAATTGGCGAGGTCGAACTGCGTCTAGCCGTCGAAACTACCGGGCACGAACATCGCGAACGCGTCATGAAGGCACTCAAGGATGCCGGTCTCGACGCCCGACTCGATGCCGACCTCCTCTAGCCGTTAAACGAGCGAACGCCCACGATCTTTACGACCATTTCGCGGCCACGAGCGTTGAAAAACGAAGCCTCTTCGCCAATGCTCTTGCCCATGATTACCTGGCCTAGCTGGCTATCGGGCGAATAGACGGTCACGTCAGTGCCCTCGGCAATCTCGGCAGAACCGAGAAGAAATTCGGTTTCGTCGCCGTTGAGTTCAACCGTCACGAGAACGCCCTGTTCGACAACGCCGTGCGACTTTGGGGCCTCGCCAACCACCGAGGTGGCCAAGATCTCTTCGATGCGGTTGATGCGTGCCTCGATCTTGCCCTGCTCTTCTTTGGCCGCGTGGTATCCGCCGTTCTCCTTCAGGTCGCCCTCTTCGCGAGCC
>NMUI01000310.1 GCA_002221445.1 Phenylobacterium zucineum
CCCATGATCATCATGGTGGCGTGAGCCTGGGTCCAGCACTCGCCGATATTCGGACAAGCTGCTTCCTCACAGACGGTCGTTAAACCATGGGTTTTGACGATGTCTCGCGTGGCATTATAGCCAACCGATCCTGGTGCCCGAACTCTCAGCCATGCCGGCTTCCGAAGAACGGCGGTGTCCGGCCTTCCCTGCTTTTCTGGGTGTCGCACCCGCCCGTCATTTCGTGTGTCGATAACAGTGACCATTCCCCATAGATCGCCCGTCGGACCTCCGGGATCAAGGGTCAAGGGTAAGCAGGACGGAACACAAGTTGCGCTCACGGTTTGTGACGGAGCTTTTCAAGGAATGGCGCACTGGTTAGGTTAGCCTCAGACGTCCGACAATCGGTCGGGGAGGATAATGCACTTGTCGGAATTGTTTGATCCGCGCGCCGCCGAAAGAACGGTATTTCAAGCCTTGCTGGACGCGCGCGCGCGATATGGCGCTAAGAAAATGATCCTGGAGGATCAGGATCGCAATCCTCTGAGCTATACTGACCTAGTCCGGGCAGCCTTCGCCCTGGGGCGCAAGATCGCCGCCATAACACAACCAGGAGAGCGGGTCGGAGTCATGCTTCCCGCCAGCTCTGCCGTGGTGGTGACCTTCTTTGCCCTGCACGCCTTCGGCCGCATTCCCACCATGCTGAACTTCACGTCCGGTATTCGTAATCTGAGGCCGCTTGTGAGTTGGCTGGGGTTAAATACGTCCTGACAGCCGGAAAATTTATAGAACAGGGTAAGCTGCACGACCTGATTGACGCCCTTAATTCGGTCGCCACAGTCGCGTATTTGGAAGATGTTCGCGAGAGCGTTAATTTCGCCGATAAGGTTTTTGCAGCCGGCGCTGCGATCCTACCCGGTCCCTTCCTACCCAAGGCCAAACCCTCAGATCCCGGAGTTATACTTTTCACCTCCGGCAGTTTCGGAACACCAAAGGGTGTAGTGCTGAGTCAGGCAAACCTGGTTGCAAATGTCCTGCAAATCGCCTCGCACATCGACCTGGACCCGGATTGGGTCATGTTTAACCCCCTTCCGACCTTCCATTGTTTCGGTCTCACGGCCGGGGTGCTGTTACCGATCCTTACGGGGATGAAGGCCTTCCAATATCCTTCACCACTGCACACCAAGATCATTCCGCCCCTGTTGAAAGACTGTAAGGCCTCCATCCTGCTGGCGACGGACACCTTTGTGAATCAGTACGCTAGGGTGGCCGAGCGCAACGAATTGAGCGGCCTTAAGTTCATTGTCTGCGGTGCCGAAAAAGTGCGCGATGAGACCCATAATCTAATCGCCGAGCGTTTCGGGGACATACCTGTGCTCGAAGGTTATGGCATGACCGAAGCGGCTCCTGTTGTGGCGGTCAATCGACCGACGGATAATCGACGCGGCACAGTCGGCGGTCTTTTGCCCGGCATAGAGGTTCGCCTTGAACCCGTCGACGGCATTGCTGGCGGCGGGCGGTTCTTTGTCCGGGGAACGAATGTCATGTCGGGCTATTTGCTGCCCGATGGCACAGTCGAACCCCCAAGCGAAGGCTGGCATGATACCGGCGATGTTGTGTCCATCACCGATGACAACTGGATCACGATCCTGGGCCGGGTAAAACGCTTTGCCAAGGTCGGCGGCGAGATGGTGTCTCTGACAGCGGCGGAAGACATGGCCTCGGCGGTCTGGCCGGATGGACGACATGCCGTGGTTGCTATGCCGGACTCCAAAAAAGGTGAAAAGCTTGTCCTTTTTACGGACCAACAGGACGCTGACCCATCCACCCTTCTGGCACATGCCCAATCCATCGGCGCACCGGAATTGGCGGTCCCGAAAAAGATCCTGCGCATTGCCGAGGTTCCCGTGCTCGGCACCGGCAAGACAGATTATGTTGCCCTTCAGCGGATGGCCGAGACCGACGGTCGACGAGTCGCCTGAACCCGCTAGAGTGCGTTCCGATAA
>NMUI01000311.1 GCA_002221445.1 Phenylobacterium zucineum
CTAAAGGGAACAGGCTCTAGGGTTCACGAGATTGACTTCCCGCGTCACATAACATTCGGCTAAGACCTGCCATAGGTATTCGCATTCATTCCCCATTCCAGCCGCGAGTCGATTCATGACCATCAAAATTTGGGCCCTCCCTATTGCCTTGCTGTTGGGCGTTTCCATTGTTGCTACAGCCGCCGCCGCCGCCGTTGACCCGGCCAAGGCCTATGAGGCCCGCCATACCCAATTCCACGCCATAGCCTCGGCCTATAAATCCATTATGGACGGATTGAAGGCTGAAAGGCCTGATGCTGCGGCGATTGGCAGTCAAGCAAAGACCATTGAGGGACTTGCCCACCAAATCCCCACATGGTTTCCGGTCGGCACCGGCCCTGAAAGTGGCGTGAAGACCAGAGCCAAGCCGGACATCTGGACGGATTCCGAAGGCTTTGCGGCGGCGGCGAAGGCGTTGGAGACCCAAAGCGCGGCCTTGCAAACTATCGCGAAAACGGGCGATGTCGTTGCCATTCAAGCTCAGGCCAAGGCTTTAGGTGGGGCTTGCGGCGGGTGCCATACAAAATACCGGGGTCCCGAAATCGACCACGATCACGACCACAAATAGATTTCAGTCTGCATATAACCGAAAGGGGCGTGCGGACTTTTATTGGTCTGAAGTTTGACGCGAAAATGTCCCCAAACGATTCGGGTTTCGCTCATAGTATTTTGAATTTATTGAATTTTTCGATGTTGAACTAGGGCGTGTTCCGACAAGCAGGCACCTGTTATCGGATCGAAACACGCTCCAATTTTTTGAATAAGAGATTAAAACAGGCTCTACCCTTTAGCGCCGCGTAAGCAGTTGAGCCAAGCGTCTTCCCGCGCTTTTTCAGCCTCCCGAAGCTTAGCCTCGGCTTCGCGCACGTTCGCGTCGTGTTTGCGCCATTCCAGCACGGCACCTTCCCGCGCTGAACGGGCACCCTCGAGAGTTTCAAATCGGGCGAGAATGGCGCGAACGCTGTAATTTACGGGCGGGCCGACCGTTTCCCGATCCGGATATACACCGGTGATGGAATCGGCCGTTTCTTTCTCGATCAGGAACACATCCGCCCAGCCGGCGTGATGGCGCATCAGGGCCCAAGGGCGTGCAGTCTGGTCGGTCATAAGGCGCTCCTCGAATCCGCACAGCGGAAAACTTTTCTCAATCTAGCGTGCCTGACGCCGACGTCCAATCACACCCGTTGCACTATTTGCTTTCGCCCGGCGGGGAGTTGTGGAAAATCCCGCGCATTGCATCCTCGTGCTATTCCCAATCATCATTCATTTGGAGCCGTTATGGCTGACGTTATCGTGACCTCGCAGTTTTGCGGGCCGCCAAATTCTGGCAATGGCGGCTATTGTTGCGGCCTGTTGGCTGCCGACATTACCGGGCCAGCTACGGCGGTGTTGAAGGCCAGGATACCTCTTGATGTCAGCCTACAGCTAGAGATTGGCGAGCAGGCTGCACAGCTCGCGGACGACCAGGGCAATATTATCGGCGTCGGGCGCGCGGCTGCGTCTTCTGACTTACCAACCGTTCCGCCGCCACCGTCGCAGGTGGAGGCCATTGCGGCGGAGGCCCGGCATGTGGGGCACACGGCCCGTTACCACCCCATCTGCTTCACCTGTGGTCCGGAACGGGAGGAGGGTGAAGGTTTGCGTATCTTCCCCGGCCAAATCGAGGGGGCCGAGCTTGGGCATCTGGCCTGCCCATGGACGCCGCATCCGAATTTTGCAGGGTCGGATGGCTTAATGCCGCCGGAGGTCATCTGGGGGGCGCTCGACTGTCCTGGCTATTTTCATGGGTTGTCAGAGAGGGGCGTCACGGTGCCTTGCTCGGGACTATGACGGGGGAGATCCTGCGAGCGCCGGCGGCGGGGGAAACCTGCATTATTACCTCCTGGCCGATCACCCGGGAGGGACGCAAGGAAACCGCCGGTGTGGCCCTGCATTCTGCGGATGGACAATTGCTGGCCAGGGCCCATCAGGTCTGGATTGTCATGTCACCCCCCGCTCAACTGGTTTAGGCTGCCAGGGGCGAAGCGCGGAACGAGACACCATCTTCACCGATGTTCCGGTTGAGACAAAGAGCACCAAAATGAAACCCGCCTCAATCAAGGACTACCGCGAGTTGGCCCGTCGTCGGCTTCCTCCGATGTTTTTTGAATATATCGATGGGGGTGCCTATGCCGAGGTGACGCTTAAACGGAACGTCGAGGATTTCGAGACCATCGCCCTACGTCAGCGAGTCATGCGCGACATGAGCCAGGTGGATCTCACCATCGAGTCTCTGGGGCAGACATGGACCATGCCCGTGGGTCTTGCCCCTGTCGGTATGGCGGGCATGTATGCTAGGCGGGGTGAGGTGCAGGCCAACCGGGCCGCCGCCGCCGCTGGGGTGCCGTTCTGTCTGTCCACCGTCGGCGTCTGTTCCGTGGAAGAAGTCGCCAAGGCGGTGGCTCCGCCCTGGTTCCAGCTCTATATGCTGAAAGACCGGGGCTATATGCGGGCCTTATTGGAGCGCGCTAAGGCTGCGGGCTGCCCGGTTCTCGTCTTTACCGTCGACCTACCCGTCCCGGGCTCTCGGTATCGGGATGTGAGGTCAGGATTCACTGGGGCCGCCGGCCTTTCTGGTACGACCAATACCGCTTGGCAGGGTATGACTCATTTGGCTTGGTCCTGGGATGTGATGTTACACGGCGGGCCGCACACCCTGGGCAATGTCCAGGATGCCATTCCGCAGGGGCGTCGGGTCAATGACTTCTTGGGATGGATCGCCCGAAATTTTGATCGGTCTGTCACCTGGAAGGATATGGAGTTTGTTCGGGAGGTCTGGGACGGCCCGATCGTGATTAAGGGGGTTCTGGACCCCGAGGATGCCCGGGACGCGGTGCGCGCGGGCGCGCAAGGCCTGGTAGTATCTAATCATGGCGGTCGTCAGTTGGATGCGGTGAAGTCGTCCATCACCGCCCTGCCGCCTATTGTCGAAGCGGTGGGGACTGACCTCGAAGTTTATCTGGATGGTGGTGTCCGTTCCGGCCTGGATGTCCTCAAGGCCATGGCCCTGGGGGCTAAGGGGTGTTTCATCGGTCGCCCTTGGGCCTATGCTCTTGGGGCGGGCGGGGAGTCAATGGTCTCGCGAATGTTGGGCGTTCTTCGGTCTGAGCTGACCACCGCCATGATCCTGACCGGATGTTCTGACCTCCGCCGAGCTGGCAAGGCTCTTTTAGATACCTAAAGGCCTGAGGTGTTCCTTCCGGGGTCACATCGGTCCTTAGTCCGTCTGAGGTTGGTGCCCATATTTCCGACTCTTTAGGAAAACTTTTCAAATCTGTAGGTTTCCGACCATCGACAAGGGTCGATCTTGCCGCTAATGCCCCCGAGAACACGCCTTCACGGTCCTTGCGACCGCGTTGGAGCGTGCCCGGATTTTGGTAGATTGGGGAACGCTATGAGCGCTCCGGAAAAGCAAGGTTTGTACGATCCGCGCAACGAACACGATGCGTGCGGCGTGGGGTTTGTTGCCAATATCAAGGGCCGAAAATCCCATGAGGTCATTACCTGCGGCCTTGAAATTCTGGTTAATCTCGACCATCGGGGTGCCGTTGGCGCAGACCCTCTAGTCGGCGACGGCGCGGGGATTCTGATTCAGATTCCAGACGGCCTCCTGCGGGATTGGGCGCAGGGTGCAAACGTCGATTTACCGCCCGCCGGTCAATATGCGGTTGCCATGTGTTTCCTGCCCCAGGATCAGGAAACCCGCGAGGTCGCGATTTCGCAGTTTGAGCATTTCCTAAAGGTCGAAGGCCAACACCTGATCGCCTGGCGGGAGGTGCCGACCGACACAACGGGCCTTGGCGATGCCGTCCTCGCCCAAATGCCTGTGATCGCTCAGGCCATTGTCGGCATGGGATCGAACGTCAAGGATCAGGACGCTTTTGAACGTAAGCTGCTGACCATTCGTAAGCAGCTTCAGAATCCGCTTGCTGAACTTGCAGTTAAAAAGAACCTGCCTAACCTGACCCAACTTTATCTGCCGTCATTTTCGACACGCACGGTCGTCTATAAGGGTCTGTTGCTCGCCCATCAGGTCGGCAGCTTCTACAGGGATTTGACTGATCCGCGGACGGAATCGGCCCTGGCCCTTGTCCACCAGCGGTTCTCGACGAACACCTTTCCGTCTTGGAAACTGGCTCACCCCTACCGGTTCATCGCCCACAATGGCGAAATCAATACCGTACGCGGCAATGTGAATTGGATGAATGCCCGTCGGCGTACCCTGGAAAGCGAGCTGCTGGGATCAGATCTTACGAAGATGTGGCCGCTAATCCCGCATGGTCAGTCGGACACAGCCTGTCTGGATAATGCCCTTGAGCTTCTGCTGGCGGGTGGAATCCCCTTGGCCCAGGCCGTGATGATGCTCATCCCGGAGGCCTGGGCGGGTAATCCGCTCATGGACGCCAAACGGAAGGCCTTTTACGAATATCATGCGGCGCTCATGGAACCGTGGGACGGTCCTGCGGCGGTCGCCTTCACCGATGGGCGGCAGATCGGGGCAACGCTCGACCGCAATGGTCTGCGACCGGCGCGCTTCCTGATCACCGATGAAGACCATGTGATCATGGCTTCGGAAATGGGCGTCCTGCAAATCCCCGAAGAGCGGATTCTGCGCAAATGGCGCCTGCAACCGGGCAAGATGCTGTTGATCGACATGGAAGAAGGTCGGATCATCGAGGACGAGGAGATCAAGTCCAAGCTGGCTGATGCGGAACCCTATGCAGATTGGCTGGCTAACACCCAGTTCAAGCTGGAAGACTTAGGGGAGGTTGCGCCGTCAGAGGCCCCCCCGGTGCTGATCCTGCCAGCCTGCTCGACCGTCAGCAGGCCTTTGGTTATACACAGGAAGACCTGTCCTTCTTCCTGGAGCCGATGGCCCGGAGCGGAGATGATCCCATTGGGTCTATGGGCGCGGATATTCCTATTGCGGTCTTGTCCCGGCGGTCCAAGCTTCTCTACGACTATTTCAAGCAGAACTTTGCCCAGGTCACCAATCCGCCCATAGACCCGATCCGTGAGGAATTGGTCATGAGCCTGGTCTCCATGATCGGGCCACGTCCGAACCTGCTGGGTCGTCAGGCTGGTGCGCACAAGCGCCTGGAAGTCGCCCAGCCGATCCTCACCAACGAGGATTTGGCGAAGATCCGCTCAATCCATCAGCTGGTAGACGGAGCCTTCCGTACGGCGACCCTAGATGCCACCTGGCCAGCGGAGGCCGGTCCCGGCGGGCTGGAGGCGGCCCTGGACGGCCTCTGCCGTCAGGCGACCGATCAGGTCCTCGCCGACATGAACATTCTAGTCCTTTCTGATCGGGAAGCTGGGCCAGACCGCATTCCGATCCCGGCAGCCTTGGCGACGGCGGCGGTCCACCACCATCTCATCCGCCAGGGCCTGCGTATGCAAACGGGCTTGGTGATTGAGACGGGTGAGGCCCGAGAGGTCCACCACTTCTGCGTCCTGGCGGGGTATGGGGCTGAGGCGGTGAACCCCTATCTGGCCTTTGAAACCCTGGAAGACATTCGGGTCCGCAATAGTCTGCCGCAAACCGCCTATGAGGCTCGAAAAAACTATATCAAGGCTATCGGCAAGGGCATTTTGAAGGTCATGTCCAAGATGGGCATTTCGACCTATCAATCTTATTGCGGTGCCCAGATCTTCGACGCCGTGGGCCTGTCTTCGGAGTTTATCGAAAACTATTTCACCGGCACGGCGACCACCATCGAGGGTGCTGGCCTACTTGAAATCGCTGAAGAGGCGGCGCGCCGTCATCGGGATGCTTTCGGCGACTCACCAATCTATCAGTCCATGCTGGACGTCGGCGGTACCTATGCCTTCCGCCTGCGTGGGGAAGATCATGCCTGGACACCGGAAACGGTCAGCCGGCTGCAACATGCGGTGCGCGGCAATCTTCCGGATGAATACAAGGCTTTCGCCGCAGGAATTAACGAGCAGTCGGAACGGCTTCTGACCATCCGTGGGCTCATGCGCTTCAAGGTCGCCGCGACTCCCTTGTCCCTGAACGAGATCGAGCCTGCCTCAGAAATCGTCAAGCGGTTCGCCACGGGGGCCATGAGCTTCGGCTCCATCAGCCGTGAGGCCCATACCAACCTCGCCATCGCCATGAACCGGATCGGTGGTAAGTCGAACACCGGCGAGGGCGGTGAGGAGTCTGATCGCTTTGTACGCCTGCCCAATGGCGACTCCATGCGCTCGGCCATCAAGCAGGTGGCCTCGGGTCGCTTTGGCGTTACGGCGGAATATCTGGTCAATGCCGACGACATCCAGAT
>NMUI01000312.1 GCA_002221445.1 Phenylobacterium zucineum
ACGTGGCTGAAGTTGCTCTCGCCGTGGGGTTCGTCGGTGTCGTCTTGGTGCATGGGTGTACGTCTAAATGTTTGCGCCGCACCACATACTGGCAACGGCTTCGTTGATGAACTCAACGACAATGCTGGGGTCTACATCTGCAAAAGACATGAACCGGATGTCGCTGTGATGCGGCGGAGTAAAGACTTTGTTGGTGTCATCAAAGCGACCTGCCTTGATGGTGTCCATCCAGATGGTTAGGTCTGCATCGAAGATACCCCTAATCTCTTCGGTTGGAGCAACAAAGTCACACAAGGAAACCTGGCACATGCTGTTGTCTGCAAGCTCACGCATTCGATTCGCTTGACGCAGACGACCCTCTTCACTGAAGTCCCAATCATTCGCTATGGAGCGAACCATGTCTGCGTTGAACCAAGCAACAGACACTCCAGCCGCCCCAAGCCGCAAAGCGACATCGCGTGCGAGGGTTGTCTTGCCTGACGCCGGCAGGCCCATGATTAGGACTCTCATGCTTCTATCACCTCATACCCCCAGTGAGCGAGGATGTGCTCAAGAGGCTTAAAGTAGGAATTGATTTGCTTGTGGAACTCTGGGTACTTCGCCAGCATCGCCGTGGCTTTAGACAGGCCATCGGCTTTGATGGAGTCGCACTTACGACCCTTCACCATAAACGGCTGGTCAACCCTCATGCCGTCCAGTTCTGGAACAAACTCAACCAGTGCATCACGATGAAGCTCTGGGTTGGCAGAGAAGTCTTCCAGCGTTACAGAGTAAGCCCTGTCTCCAAGATACTTCTGGTTGGCAATCTGAATCTCCATGGTTCGCAACACATGAAAGCAAATCTGATCCATGTGTGTTTCTGGGTTCAGGTAATACGCTGTCTTCGACATAATCGACTCGACATACGCATACGGATTTTTGACGCTCACCACCCACTTCAAATCATCAAAGTGCTGAGTCATCTGTGGCACCCTGAAAATATCCGCCGGCGTCTTTTGCAGCTTCACTGTTGCATACGGGTTAGTCTTCGCCCAGTTCTCTTCCCACTGCGCTCGGATGCGCGGCCAGTCGTAGTTGGCTGGGTCTGAGTAAACGTGCTCCATATTGGCCTCAATGGAGTGAGGCCCGTTTAGCTGCCTATACCCACCAACTGCACAGACATTTCCCTCGACAAAATCATCCTTGCCGCCAAAGTTACGCGACACTCTATCTGGTGGAGTAAGGCGAACAACCGCTGGGGCCGTTTCAATCAGCGAATGAAACAGCGTACTTCCGCAAAAGTTTGGTATGGCAAGGAACAGGTACATGAGCTTTACAGCAGAGTTGGCGTTCCATCAGCCAACGTGAATGCACGACCCTGACCGTTCTTAACGGGGGCCGGAGGAACAGGCCAAGTGAATGATGTAGGGAATCCTGCCTGCGCCGTCATATTTCGCAGCGCAGAGCGATACGCGCTATACGCAGCCTTTATGTCGGCAGACAACTCAGAGTCTTGTGCCTGCGTCCAGTCAGTAAGCGTCAGCAATCGCGCACGTTGCTTCCTTGCCATTGCCGCCTTTTCGTCAGGAGATGGCTCTGAGAGCATATTCAAAATAGCCTGTGCGTTTGAAACACTTGGAACGGTGGTATTGACCGCTTGGTTTTGCTCGTACCGCACAGCATACGAATCCAGCATTTGCGTCAGCGCAGCACCTTCCAAGAACAGGCCATCCACTACTGGGACTTGCACGTTCATGTAGCCGCCATCTGAGAATTGCATGGTCAAGACGTTATTGTCAAACTTTACCAATTTGTATTGAATCATCATCTGTTCCTTATCAAGCCTGTACGTCCCCGAAAATTCGCGTACTGCCACCAATCCATGTCAGTGCATTCCCGTGGCACTGAACTGAATACCCAGGGAATCCGCCACCGGCCGGTGGGCGAGAGCCGTGGTATCCATTGGATGTTCCACTCATTCCTCCATTTCCACCAAGGCCACGATTTCCCCCATTCCCGCCTTTGATGCGCGTGCCAAGTCCGTGCTCTCCAAAGGTTGCATTGGGGTAGGCGCTAAAGACAGGGGTGATGTGATTCAGGCCAGCGCCGCCACCGCCCTGACCGCCGTTGACATGGTAGGAATAGAACCCAGTTGTGTAGCCAGCCTCTCCAGAGCCGCCGCCGCCACCGCCACCAGCAATATAGCCATTGGTGTTGTCGATGGTGATAGGCCATGTGGTTTCAATGGCCGTGTGCCCAGAGTCGCTGTTGCGCTTCGCCCCTGTGCCAGCGATGTACCCGTTGTTGATGATTTTTACGGTGTCACCGGCTGTCAAAAGACCTGAGCCGTCGATGACCAACGTATTGCCAAGTACGCCGCCTATGTTGGCCGGATAGTTTGGGTACGTCGAGAATGTGTAGCCATACAGAATCACGCCACTATTGATGGTAATGATGATGTCAGTAGTCCCGGCGGTATATGCGGGGCCGCTAGATGCAACTCCACCAGACGTAATGTTGGTGGCGTAAAACGACGACAGGTTAAATCCCGGTGAGTTTGATGAGACAACGATATTGCGAACTGTGCGGTTGCTCTTTCCATGACCCGTGTTCATGTCAATCGCACCAGATGCAAGACCGAACAAGGCGCGAACTGCGGACTCGTTTAAGTTGGTGGTGGCCGTTGCCGCGCGTCCAAGCTCAACAGAAACATCGCCAATTGAGATTGCCCCAGATGCTGGTAGTGCCATGCTTACCCCTGCTTCAGTAGGTCTGCACGGGCTTCTGCAACCGTGACATCCAGACCGTAGTTGGTAGCCAAGTAAGTTGCGAACACGCCATCACTGCCTTGGCTTAATGCAAGCTGCGCACGGTAGGCTTCAAGCTCGTACTCGTAGCGCTTCTTCTTGGAGAAGGTATAGAACAATCCGGCCAACCCAAAGGTTCTCCAGAACTGCTTCACATGAGTGGCCTCATGCGCGATGAGCGCCTTATTGTTGCGCTTCTCTGGACGAACAAGGATGACAAATCCAACCGTGTACGCATCGAAGCGACTCGGCAGGAAATTGGTCGCAATGACAAGGTTCATCACTTGGCCTCCAGCGCCTTTACCTTAGCGGACAATTCCTTGATTGCCTCAACTAAATAGGGCACCAGACGCTCGTAATCCAGCGTCATATAGTTCTGGCCGGAGCGGCTGTATTCGGTTCCGTCTGGGTTCTGACCTATATCAAACGGAGCCGGCGTCACCAGTTCTGGCGCGAACTTCTCAGCGTCCTGCGTGCGTAGGCCAATCTCGACCTTAGACCTGTCAAATCCAAAGGATGCGGCCACCAAGTTTGCGCGGTAGCGGAATCCCTCAAGGGACTCAACAGCCGCCAATGCATCACTTAGTCCACTGATGTACTCTTTGAGTCGAGCATCAGAGTAGTAGGCGGTGATATTGTTCGCCGCGCGGATTTCACCGGCAACTGTGGATGCTGGGGTGCCGACGCCTAGCGAGTTGAACTGCACGTTGTTTCCAGTACCAACAGCCTGACCAATGTTGACGGTGACGGAGCCTGTTGTAGCGCTAAGCGACACGCCAGTTCCGGCCTGCACATCCGTTACCTTGGCGGCGGTGTAGGTCGTGGCGATGGACGATGCAGTCCAGGTCCCGGTGGTCACTGTACCCAGCGTAGTCACGCTGGTGCTACCGGCGGTTGGTGCGTAGCTCAACGCAGGAATGTCGGAGGCCACCAGGGTACGGAAGGTCGGAACCCCCGAGGCCCCGTTGGGAGAGGCGAATACCAGGTTGGCCGTCTGGCTTGCCCACGCTGCGGTCAGCGTTCCAGAGGTGCTTACCGGAGAGCCAGACACCGTGAACTGGGCCGGCAGCGACAAGCTCACTGATGTGACCGTTCCGGTGTTACTGGTGTAGACGTTTGGGTTGGAGGCTGGGTATGCGCCAAGAGCCGTCAGTGCAGCGCTTGCAGAGGTGGAGCCCGTGCCCCCGTTGGCGATGGCCACCGTACCAGATACGTTGCCAGCCGTGGTGGCAGAGGCTACGCTCTGCGTGCTGATGTTGCCTGTGGTGATCGCATCGGTGATGCCGTACCCGGACACGGTAGTGGGCTTGCTGCTCACGCCGGTCCACGGTACTGCCGATGCGTTGGCCACGGCCGTAGTGCTGATGGCCGCCACGATGTCAGCGGCAGATGCCACCGTCAACGCGGCGGTTCCGTTGCCGCGCAGCAGGCCGCCGGCGGTGTAGGTCGTGCCGCCCGTGCCGCCGTTACCGACAGTCAAGGTGCCGGTCACGCCGGTACTGCCCAGGGCAAGCCGGTGGCGTTGGTCAGAACCAAGGCCGAGGGCGTGCCGAGGTTCGGCGTCGTCAGCACTGGGGAGCTGGCCAGCACCACACTGCCTGTGCCCGTTGCTGTCGTAGAACCCGTGCCGCCGTTGCCAACAGCCACCGGAGTGGTGAGCGCAAAGCTGTTGCCTGTGAGCGTAAGACCTGTGCCAGCGACATAGCTGTTCGACGCAGAGAACTGCGCCCACAGGATCGGTGTCGTGCCAATGGTGATGGTGCCGCTGGTCTGCTGAGTCCAGCCGGTCTTGGCGTTCACAGTGCCGTTGTTCACGAACACATACGAACCCTGCTTGATCTCGCCGGTTGCATCTGCGTCCAGCGCCCGAGTCCAGGCGCCAGCGGCTGCAAGGTAGATGCCGTTCTGCGACGTGGTTGTCTGGTCCTTCACCAGGATACGGTCGTTGGCCACAGGCGTGTAGCCGTCGATGGCCGCCAGGCCGGATAGACCCAGGTTGGCCGTAGACGCGCAGGCGCAGGACGCGTGCGTGTCGATACCCACGGCAACCGCGTCAACATACTGCTTGGTAGCAGCTTGCAAGGCCGAGGCGGGGTCGCCTGGCAGAGTCACCGTGCCGGTAAACGCTGGGTTGTTAACCGGGGCCCGGGAGGTGTCGGTCGGGTGAACGTGGTCAGCGCGGGCGAAGCGCGTGGACACACCCACTGTCGCGGTGCCGTCAACCAACGGTGATGTAGAGGAAGCCTGGGCGACAACGAACGCGGTCGTAGCGAGCTGCGTGGTGCTTGTGTCAACCGCAGCTGTGGGCGCTGCCGGTACACCGGTGAACGTCGGGCTTGCCAGGGGCGCCCGACTGGTGTCGGTCGGGTGGGCGTGATCAGCACGGGCGAAGCGGGTCGAGGTGCCGACGGTGGCCACGCTGTCCATCGCGGGGCTGGTAGCCGAAGCCTGGCCCAGCACGAACGCCGTAGACGCAGCCGCTGTGGTGTTGGTATCCACGGCCACAGTAGGCACCGTGGCACTGACCGTAGCGGTGACGCTGGTGCCGGTAATGTTCTGCGGGCTGCCCGCACCGATCACGGCGCCGTCGATAGAACCGCCGGTGATGGTTGGCGCGTTGGTGGACACCATCGCATTGCCAGCCGCGTTGACAGCCACCAGCTTGTTGGCCGATGCGGACAAGTTGGGCAGCTTGTCGAAGCCCGCTTCCACCTTGTCGAACTCTGCGCGGATCAGCGCGGAAGAAAGCTGCGAGCCGGTCGGCGGCGTACCGACGTGATCGTAAAACTCATTGGCCATCGTGTACCTCGGTTAGCGTTTGACCCTGCGCGTGAAGAACTGCAGCAGAGCACTTTGAAAGTTAAGACCCATGTATGTCTTGGACGACTGGTACACGGTGAGCGAAATGTTCTCTTCGGTGCCGGTGAGCGACACCTCGACTGGCAGCAGCACGCGGCCGTCCCACACCGTGGAGTCCCAGGTCATGGCCGGGTCATCCCAGCGGGGGCCGGCGAACTGCACGTCCACGGTTTCTGTCGGCTGCGTCGGGATGTCGTATGTCCCGTACCCAAGTTCTGCCCCGAGCTGGAAGTCAGCGAAGCCGACGCCGCCCACCTCGAAGGTGACCTTGCGGAAACTCTTCATCACGCGTGGCGACTTGCAGTGGTTGAACTGCAGCTTGAAGTACGCGGTGATGGTCTGCCCTGCGAACGAAGGCCCGTTGTCTGCGACGTAGACATAGCCGGCGTCGTCGCCGTAGTACACGCGCTCAGTGCCGTCGGCCAGCTCCACAGAGTGGACGTGCGTCACGCTGTCGGCAAACTGCACAGGCATACAGCCGGTAAGCTGCGAGCCGCTGAACGTGAGGTACATGGCCGTGCCGCCTGCGAAGAACAGGCGCATCTGGTTCTTGTCCTTCACCACGCAGGAGTCGATCACGTTGGCCTTGCGGTCCATCAGCCAGGTCTTGACCTTGTCGCTGATGGTGGCTGACGCGAAGTTGCCGAAGTTCAGCGTTTGCGTCAGGTTGGTGATACCGCGGTCGTCCAGGTAGTAGGTATCGGACGCGATGTTCTGCATGGTGTGGGCCAGGGAGCCAACGTCCTTCTGGTACGTCACCAGCTTCCAGTCTGCAACAGACGTGCCGTACAGCACGAACATCGCATTGCGGGTGCTGACAATCATGGCGCCACCAGACGACGCGTCGGATGGCTTGGGCAGCAGGTTGGTGATGGTCTCACCCATGTTCAGCTCGGCAGCGCCAAGCACGGCGGACCACACATACGGGTTGCCGATGCCGCTGTGCTGCAGCGAGTTGTCGAACGACAGGAACAGATGGTTCTTGTGGAACGCCAGGTGCGTCGGGCGGTCCACCACCATGCCGCTGCGGATCGGCACAGCCACGGTGCCGTCGAACTCGAACGCAGTATCCGCGCCGCTGGCCCAATACATCTTGGAGCCTGAGCCGAAGTTAGCGATTACGAAGCGGAAGCGCCCGTTCGGGTTGTGCGTGATGGCAGACTGCGCACCGGACAGGGTGAGCGTGCCGCCAGGTGTGGTGGCCGCACCCGAAGAGAAGCTGCCACCAGACGGCGTGCCGATGATCAGCGTACCTGCTGCAGTGTTGGAGCCCAGCGAGCCGGAGCGCACAACGACGCGCAGGATGGTCGCGGTGACACCGCCCTTGGTTAGGACCTGGCCATCGGTGATCGTGCCGCCACCGGCGGTGAACTCCACCTTGGTGCCCAGGCTTACTGCGGACCAGCCGGAAGCGGTCGCCTTGTAGATGCCGGTGGTCAGGTTGTCGGCTGCGTTGCGGAACGCATAGAGCGATCCGTTGTAGTAGCACATGCCGCGGATCGGGCCGGCACCTGGCACGGCGGTGATAGCCGGGCGGTACTGGTCAGCGGAAAGCGCCATGCAGATGGAGCCGAATGAGTCCGAGCGATCCTGGCGCTGGTAGGGTTCGATCAGGATGTAGCCTGCGGGGATTCCGTTCACGCGGATCGACTCGCCGTTGAGGAACGGGGCAGTCTGCTGAACGTAGTAGACGAAACCCTGGGCGTCGGTTGCGATGATGTAGGCCGAAGCACCAGAGGTGACGCCAGTCATCGTGCCGCCGGCCGCTATGCTGATAGACGCTGCCACCTGGGCGCACATGTAGCCGTAGCTGTTGGGCAGCGCACGGCCGTCGTAACGCTCATAGCCATCCACGCGGCGGTAGCCGCCAAGCGTGTTGACCTCGAAGTTGATGCTGTCGCGCAGCGTGCCAGGGTCCGCCTCAATCGCGGGCGTGCTCTGGTCTAAGCCCCCACGCAAGGCGATGTACACCTGCTGCATGGGCGGCGTTTTAAGTTGCATACTCACCCCAGACTCCTGGCCTGAATGGTGGGCATCTCCAGTTGGCTCTGGACCAGGCTGGTCCACATGAGCTGGTAGTTCTTCTCAGCTCGTTGGTAGACCTCACCGGCGGCGTCGAATCCCCCGTACTCCATGAGCGCACGCCACACGATCATCATGTGAAAGCGAGCAGGCATGGTCGGCACGTCGGAGTTGATCACCAGGTCGGTGTAGTCCTTGATGTAGTCAGCTCGCACAAAGTGAGCGCTGTCGGGCGCGGGGCCCAGCAGGAACTCATCGGTCGGGCTGATGGACCAATACTGCACCGTGCCGCTGTTCTGGCCACCGGTGTAGTAGGTCTGGCGAAAGTTGTCGTAGGTCATCCACGCCAACTTGCGCTCGATTGTGTTGCCGTCCGCGATGCGGTACGCGGTCGGGCTGTAGGTCTTGTTCGCGTCCTTCCAGGAGGCGAAGTTACTCAGGCCAAAGGCAGATGCCGGATTGACCTGGCTAGTAGTGGACGGCAGCGTGGCCATGCCACGGCGCCATCTCCAGTCTTCACGGGCTAGGTGAATATCACGCGCAGCCCAGTTGACCCAGTTGAACAGCCTCTGCTCGGACAGCACCGTGGTGCCAGCGTCCGCTGGCGCAGAGCCAGATAGACCGGACTCGCGCTTTAGTGCTTGTGCAAGCTGAAGGAAGTTCATGGGCCACTTTCAATTTATGCGCGTTGCTGCATGGGGAACCGGGGGCGTTCTTGCCAGGTGTCCTTGCTGCGGTTGTCGGGGTCAGACGGGTCGGCTTCGAGCACCGAGTACGTCAACGATTCCAGGTGGGTGGCTACTTCGACGGGGATACGAATCCAACGGTCACGGTGCAGGATCGCGCTGTAGCTGTTCAGACCAACGTACACCTGGGTGGCTCGCCGCTTTCAGCTTTGAACAGTTTGATTTCAACTGTGTCGCCAGAGAAGCCGTGCTGCTGCACGTTCACTGCGCTGTTGGTTTCAGTACCTTCGACAGCGGCTACTGCGGCTGCGTCCGATTTCTTCGTTGCCATTTGATTTCCTTCAGGTTGAAATAAGGGGCACCCGGAAGTGGGCGCCCCTTGTCACGCGTCAGCTATTAAGCTGTGACGCCGTGCTCGATACGGGTCATCCAGGCGTCGTTCAGGATGGCCGCAGTTGCGTACATCTTGAAGCCCACATAACCACGCTGACCCAGCGGGTCAGAGTCGCTCGGCTTGGGATTGACCACCACAGGGGTCAGACCGTTGCCCGAACCAGCCAGGTTCACCGTTGCATAGGCGTCCTTGCCAACCACGATGGATTGGTACACGTCCACGTTGGTGCCACCGATCATGCTGTTCAGCGTTGCCGAGCCGGCGTTGGCCAGAGCGGTGTACAGAGTGGAGCCGATGAAACGGATGTTTTCAAAGGAGCCGATCTCTGCGTCGCTGATTGGCTTGAACGTGCCGTACTGCTGCACGCGGGTGTAGCCCGATGCGAAGTTGGCAGTGTTCTGCAGGTCCATCTCAATGTTGGGATGGCAGAAGCAGATGTAGCTCGGGGGGATTGGCACAGTGCCAACGCCGTCGGTTGCGTTCAACATGGCGGACAGGGGACGTGTGTCCTGCTGCTTCAACTGGCGGATTGCCTTGCGGGCAACGGTGCTGTTGATGGCAGTGTTCAGCGTATTACGGGCAGAGCCGTTGGAATACTGAACCTGTGTACCGGCTTTGATGATCGAGTAGATGATCGCTTCCAGGGTCTGGCCAGCGGTCTCACCCATGGACTGGGAGAACTCGTTCAGCACGGGGTCTTCATGGGTGTCCATGATGAAGTCGGTCAGGCCAACCACTTGACCGTATTGAGCCAGCGTAGCTGTCACGTCGGTCGAAGTCAGGTTGTTGATCGTGGGTGTCACGCCTTCAGTCAGCGCGGTGGTGGTTGCAGCCAGACGGCCGTAACGACGCCACTTCACGACTTTGGTCTTGCCCTTGGGGACCGAGGTCACCATGGCGAAGCGTGCCATGTTCAGGTTAGGCTGGGCACGTTCCAGCATCTTGTCCACAGCGTAGGCTGCGGTACGGGGGTGATATCACCATAAACGGTAGCTGCCATTTGGATTCTCCAGTTAGGCTGCTCGTTGCGCCGCGGTTATCCGCTTATTGCGGAAGTACGCAAGTGCCGCGTCGAAGTCGTCTGCTGGCGGCTGGCCACCCTGTGAGCCAGAGGCCCGGGAGGGTAGACCCGCTGCGCGTTGCAGTCGGTTTGCATTCGTCGCTGCGCGTGCGGTTGGTTGCTGCGCGTCAAGCTGGGTTTGTTCAATTTGCGCGATGGTCGGTTTGCCAGCGCGACGAAGGTGCATGTCATAGGTGTCGAGCACAGTCATCGCTTCTTGGGGCGTTTCGCCTTTGTTGAATGCGTACTGAATGTGACCGGGTTGGCTCCGCAGCCAACTCTTAAAATCGTCCGACTTGACTACGTCTGCCGCACTTGGGTAGACGGCGTTGAACTCTGTGAGGGCGGCGTCGAACGCGGCCTGTTGTTCAACCTGGGCTCGCTCGGTTTGTTCGCGGCGAAGCGGTTCGAGAGGCTCGACCACTTGGGCGGCGACACGGCGTGCCACATCTTCAGTCTTCTTGTCGGCCTGCTTCAGGGCGTCGCTGACAGCGGCAACGATTCCTGCAAGCTCCGGGAAGTCTTTCACCTGCTCGGCTACTTGCGCCAGCTTGGCCAATGAATCGCTGTTGTCACCAGACTCAGCCGCTGGTTGTTGCGCACGGGCGAGTTGTTCTCGCAGTGCGGCAGCTTCCTGGCTTGCCTGCATGTACTTGCGGTTCAGAGCGTCCACTCGGCCGATCTCGCTTCGTACTTTGTGCAGCTCGGCTTGAGCTGCCTTCAGCATTTCTGCGGGGTCTACCGGTGCCGGATCAGCAGCTTGCGCTGGCTCCTGGGTGGCGGGTTCAACTTCGGCGCTTGGCTCGGCGGCTTGTACTAGGGCTGGTTCAACTTCCACAGCGGGTGCATCATCTGCACGCGCATTGCGAATGTTGGCCAACTCCTGGGCCATCAAGTCTTCAGCGTCTAAGGTCCCTTGCACTTCTTGCGTCATGGATTCACGGCGTGCATTTCTGCAGAGGCGGTATCTACGGGCAACATCACCCGAAGCAAATTCTCTTGACGCAAGGCCCTGCAGTACAGGGCGGCATATATGCAGGAGTTAGTGGGCGGCCGCTGCAGCTTCCTTCTCGACCTTGATCACGCGCTCGTTGAGCTTCTTCATCGCAGCGGTGCGCTTCTCATCCAGCTTCTTCAGCGCCTCTGGATCGCCCATCTTGGTGGTAGCCAGGTGGTTCAAGTGCATGAGCTGCTGGCCGATGTCCTGGGCCATGCCCGCCAGCCTGGCGTCGGGCTCCGATGCTTGCAGGGCGCGGGCCTCTTCACCACGCTTGGCTCCGCGCAGCGCCTTCATCTCAGCAGCCAGGCTGTCGATCTTCTCCACGTTCTTGTAGTAGCGGGTGCGCTGCAACTGGCCGTCGTCCACTTCACCGTAGAAGGAGCCGAGCACAGGAATCTGGTTGGGCAGTAGGTCCTGGCCTTTGCCGGCCATGATCGCCGCGTTGGTGGTGCGCTCGATCTCATGCAGCAGGCCGCCGCCCACAGCCATCACGGCGTAGCGCATCTCCTCCGGCGTAGGGCTCATAGCGCCCTTGCTGAAGTCACGGCCACCGGTGATGGTGTTCACGCCCTTGGCCATCGCCTTGTACACGTCGCCGCTCGGGGCCCGCTGTGTTGACTCACGGCCAAGCAGGTAGCCTGGACGCGGATCGGTGTTGCGCACTTCCTTGCTGATGGGCCGGCCAGCGAAGTCCTTGCCAGAAGCCAGGTCGATTGCTGGGTCCAGCACGGTGGGCGCGGCCATGTGTGCCAGGCCCAGCGCGGTGAACGGGTTGTCGCCACCAAACGGATTGAGCGCTGCGGCGATCTCACCGAAGGCGCCCCAGGTCTTGGTCTTCCAATCCTTGCCACCAGACAGAGCCAGCTCGGTGGCCACGCGTCCGAAGTTGGGCAGCACATGCAGACCAGCCGGCAGCGGGATTGTCAGGTAGCGCTTGGTGCCATCCCCCTTGCGACCCAGCGGGATGAAGAAGTTGCGAGCCTTGGCGAACTCTGCGATCTCATCATCGTCATAGCCCGCGCTGGCCATCAGCATTGCCTGGATGATGCCCAGGGCGATGCCACCTGCCACGATGGCGGTGCCGCCTTTAGCCATGAGCGTGCCGATGTTGCGGGCATTGCCTTGGACGGCCGCGTTGAAGAACGCATAGAACGGGCTGAGTGCTCCGGTCCAGGCGCCCTTGCGGTTGAAGTCCACGGTCAGCTCGCGGGCCAGCACTGCGGCCTTGTCCTTGCTCATGCCACTGTCCAGGGCCACCTTGTAGGCAGCCACGCGCACCGAGTTTTCAAACACGTCGTTGAATCCACCGATGGCGTGCAGCGTGCCGGTGACCAGGGCGCGAGGCGTGAGCTTCTCATCGCCGTGGTCGATCATGCGCTGCAGCTCCTTGGCCCGCTTGAACGGATCGCGTGCCGAGTCCATGAAGCCGGTCTGGCCACCGTGCTCCCGGAAGTCCTGGTACACGTCGGACCAGACGGTGCGGCCATGGCCCAGCATGTCGGCTGCAATGCCTTGTGCAGCAGGGCCCAGCGCGGCCAGGACCTGGAGCTGCTTGCCTTTGAGCGCGGTGTTCTGCAAGTTGACCAGGCCGCCCAGCGTGTCGCGCACGCCGTTCTTGACGGCGAACACCGGGTTGTACTGGGTGGCCAGGCTGGCCACGAAGCGGGTTGCCACGCCGATGGTCTTCTGTGCCAGCTCCATGCCAGCGCCGTCCAGGTTCTTCAAGTTCTCCACCAGGCGCTTGGCTCGGGCGTTGTCGTTGTTGAACAGGATCACGCGGTCCTCGCCTTTCACCTTGACGGTGATGGCGTTAGGCAGGTTGCGGTACAGCGGGTTCGTGCGGGTCTCCACCTGGCCGGTGGTCTTGTTGATCTGGCGCTTGGTCGGTGCCAGGTCCATGTCGAGCATGGCCGTGGGCGGCACGCCCATCGACTGCAGGCTGGCTGCAATCGCAGTGGACTCCATGCTGGGGCGCACGGTGGTCCAGAAGTCTGGGTTCGGCTCGGTGAGCGCCAGGCCATACAGTGCCAGGCCCACGCGGTTCTTCTCTGCCCGGGTGATGGCAGCCTCGCGCTGGATCAGCACATGGGCCAGCATGTTGGTGACCTGGCCCGTGCTACCCATGGCGCGTTTGCTTGCCTTACCCGATACGTTGAAGCCGGCGCCAGTGGGGTGCGCGTTGAACGCGTCGCTGCCGGCTTCCTCTTTGTGCAGGGGAACGTAGTTCTTGTACACCGCACGCCAGTTGGCCACAGTGCCGGGGGTCTCCAGGCCTTCGTTCACCAGGAGGTCGGCCGTGCCGTTGGTGATCTTGTCCACCTTGGCGGCCAGCAGGCGAAGCACCGCGGCGCGGCCAGGCGTGAGCGCCGCGATGTGCGCGTTGGCAGCAGCGGTGGTCATCACCACGCCCTGGCTGTTGGAGCCCGCACCACCGTCTGGCAGTGCCGGGTTGATGGCCGCGATCTGGGCGTTGCGCTCGGGGGCGTGGCGGGCCAGCAGGTAGTCCGACAGCTCATCCATCGTGACATCGTTGCGGGCCATGGCTTCCAGGATCGGCTTGGCTTCGGTTTCCAGGAAGGCCTTAGCACGCGTGGCCACCCGGCCGGCGTACAGGGTCTCTGCCATGCGGGCGTCGAAGTTTTCGGGGATCGAGGCGCCGGTTGCGTTGATGGCTTCCTGCACGCGCTTCAGATCGATGCGTCCATCCTGCAGCTTCTGGATCACCTTGTCGGACTCGGTGTCCTCCGGTGCGTCCCACTTCGATCCGGTCTGCGCCTTGTTGGAAAACAGGGGCAGCCCGTCGCCCACGGTTTCACGCATCTTGTCGGTGATGTCGAAGCCCGGCTGTGTGATCGTCTGACCTGTGTGGTTTGCAGGATTGTCGGTGTAGTTGTACGCCTCTTCGCGTGTCATGCGACCAATGTCTACAACGGTGCCATCCGGCATCTTGCGCTTCAGATCGACCATCCCATCGAACGGCTCATCGATGTCTTGAATAATCTGGAACGCGCCTTGGTCGCGGTCATTGACGTTGGACGGGAGTGCGACATCAACAGCACCCAACTTCCCGCCACCCAGCTTGGCCACCAGCTTCTTGGCAGCGGCCGGCACGATCTGGTTGTAGAAAGCCTTCATGCCTTCGCCGCCGACCTTGAGGTCGAGGCCGGAGTAAGCCTTGCCTGTATCCAGCTCTTGTGCATCCGCCTTCTGAGCCAATTCCTTGCCAACTGCGGCCTCAAGAGCTGCTGCATCTGCAACATGCTGGCGGCTATAAAGCTCGCGTCCATCCTGGCGTGCCGTGAACTCGAACCCACCCTTCTTCAGCTTGGTGATGTAGATGCTGTCAACCTGTTTGCTCAAGTCATACCGGTCAGCAGACTGATCGCCATTCACAAACGCCACACGGTCGTAGCCCTCGTCCACGGCCATCTTGATGACGCGCTTCAGGGCGAGGTTGAGCCAGCCTTCGGTCTTGGTGACGAAGGGTGCTGCGGGAACGGCGCCAAGTTTGGCGTGGCCCATGTACGACTCTGCCTCTTGTCGCGTTGGAAAACCATCTTCCACCTCGCCGTTCTTGTGGACAACCTCCCATCCACCGTCGGCGGATTGGCGAACAAAGTTCTCGTTTGTGTTGAACCCGCGCTTCTTACCCTCCTGCCCCCAGTCGGACTGCAGCTCTTCCACGAACAGCACGCGCTTGCCATCGGCATCGGTGCGGTCATTCACGCGGATGTGGGCGAGGACGTTGGGTGTGTCGCGCCAGTGCGAAGACTGGTAGGCTGGCGCATCGTTGACTTCTTCAAAGTGCATCACGCCATTGTTTGCTGATGCCAGTT
Source organism: Phenylobacterium zucineum (assembly GCA_002221445.1). GTDB lineage: Bacteria > Pseudomonadota > Alphaproteobacteria > Caulobacterales > Caulobacteraceae > Phenylobacterium > Phenylobacterium zucineum_B. The sequence goes on from NMUI01000312.1 coordinate 14,644, forward strand.
GGCGAATCCTTACCTCGTCAGCATGAGTGATTCCATCGAACTGGACAATGCGGCGGCGGTCTTCGTTGTCATCCATTGCGCCGTATTCCAGCTCTTCCATTCCTGCCGAACCAATGTCGGTCAGGAAGTCATCAACTGCGTTTTCGTTTTCAAAAGTGACGGTGATATTGCTTCCCTTGGACTTTGCGGACGGCAGAGTCAGCAGCACCTCGCGGTAGTTCTCGCCGCCGGGGAGGACCCACTGGCCGTACTTGGCCGCACCCGCGCCTTTGCTGTTCTCATTGACGATTGCCTGGATGTTGCTGGGTAGCTCATCAAACGACAGAGACTCCTCATCAGGGCCGAGGAAATAGGCTTCATCGTCGTAGTCTTTTTCGACTGTGTAGCCGGTTCCTGCCAGGGCCTTTTTCATCTTACCGATATGGTCCCCAGGGGGGCTTAGAACTGACTCCGTCACCTGCACGCCATTGCCATTCAGGAACTCGCTCACCGCATCTTTGGTGACCTTGCCCTGCTGCATATCGAGCCAGTCGTTCACGCCGGTCCACTCAACCTCATCGGCCTTGACGGTGCCCTTGTTGATCAACCCCTTGATGGCGTCCTTCCAGCCGCCAGGCGGCATGGCCTTGGCGCTGATGCCATCTACCCCCGGGCCAGCGCAGAGTAGAAGCCGATGGGGCTTACGTCTGGCTTGTTGCTGGCCACAATCGCAGGATCGGTCTTCTGCGCAGGATCAAACCCCAACTGCTCCTGGACCGCCTTCATCACAGCGGAGCGCTCCTCGGCCAACTGGGCCAGGGCTTCGTCCACTGCATGGCGCTGGGCCACAGCCTGGGAGATGCCAAGGGCTGTGCGCTCCTTGATCACGTCCTCCATGGTCGCCACGTCCTGGTCCGACACATCCATCAATTTCGCCATCTCGGCGCCACAACCTAGTACGGGCATATCAAGTCTCCAAAACGAATTGCTGGATGACGGCCAGGATGACCTCATCCTCTTCAAGCTGCTGTCGGCGCAGGGCCTGCACAGCGTCAGTGCCCATGCTGTAGTAGCGATGGGGCTCAGGTACGGTTACCGTCGCGGGCGCCAGGCCCTGGACGGCCACAAGCAGCGTGGCAAAGCCAATGCCCTGCAGTGCTACGGCGCGTGGGTTGAATATCACAGCGTCACCACCGTTGCGGTGTCACCAGTGGAGCCCAGCGCCTGGGTGATGGCGCCGGAGGAGCGGCCTGTGGCTGTCACCACCAGGGGGCTGGTCAGCCCGTGGATGGCCGCGAGCGCGTCGATCCAGGTATCCACACTACCCTGCAGCGTGTCGCTTGCCACGGTGGTTATGGTCACGGTATCGGTGCCGCTGATGGTCTGCACCAGGTTGCCGGCTGTGCGCTGCGTGGGGCTCACCGACAGCGGGGCGCCTTGCACAAGGCCATGCAGCAGTGCCAGCTCATAGATCAGGTTGGCACGGGCCGCGGTGATTGTTATGTCTGCTACGGCGGACGCTACTAGCTGGCCAACGAACCCAGTAGCGGATGCCGAAGTCACGCCTGCTATGGCGTTGCCCGACTGCGCGGAGGAGCCCGACTGGCCTGTCGCCTGGGTGCCGCTCAGGCTGACCGACGCGCTGCCTGCCTGCGACGTAGCACCAACGGCGGCTGTTGCAGCAACACCGGAGATGTTTGCGGTGGCGTTGACTACCGTGCTGCCAGATGCCGTTGCCGTACCGACAGAGCCCGCGGCGGCTACACCCGACACCGTGACGTTAGCCGAACCAGTAGCCGATAGGGTTCCAACAGAACCGACAGCTTCTGCGCCGGAAGGTAGAGCCGTGGAGGCAGAGCCACCCGCTGCAGTTGCAGTTCCTACAGTTGCGGTAGCCGATACGCCAGAGG
>NMUI01000045.1 GCA_002221445.1 Phenylobacterium zucineum
CTTATCGGAACGCACTCTAGCGAATCCAACCAGGGCTCTAAGGTTCTGTGGTTATTCCCCGCGCAAACAGGTCCTTGATCGCGCTTTCAGACATTCCCGCTTCGGCCAGTACGGCGCGACTATGTTCGCCCAGCTCCGGCCCCGGCCAGCGGATAGCCCCAGGCGTCTCTGACATTTTCGGAAACGTGTTCTGCATCTTCACCTTGCCGAAGACCGGGTGATCGGTTTCTACTATGGCGTCACGGGCGAGGTATTGCGGATCCGTGAGCATGTCCGGTGCCCGAAACATCCGACCGGCGGGAATTCCCTTCTCCTCCAAAAGCACCAACAGATCTGCCAAATTCCAGGTTCGGGTCCAGTCGGCGATGATTAAGTCCAGCTCGGCCTGGTTCATACCCCGGGCCGCGTGGGTGGCGAACTTCGGATCCGTCGCTAGCTCAGAGCGTCCCATGGTTTGAGCCAGTCTCGCAAATACGGTATCCCCGTTGCCGCCGATCAGGATCATCTCGTCTTCGCGGCAGGGATAGACATTGGACGGGGCAATACCTGGCAATATGGCCCCGGCTCTCTCACGGACATAGCTGGTGAGATCATACTCGGTGACAAGGTTCTCCATCACCGAGAGGACACTTTCATAGAGGGCGGCATCAATCATCTGCCCTTGACCCGTGCGTGCGCGGTGGTGGAGGGCCATGGTAATGCCCATGACCGCGTGCAGGGCGGTGAGGCTGTCGCCGATGGAAATGCCGGCCCGGGCCGGAGGCCGATCCGGTTCACCTGTTACATAGCGCAGGCCACCCATGGCTTCACCGATCAGACCATAACCCGCTCGCTCGGCATAGGGGCCGGTCTGCCCGAAACCCGAAACCCTGGCCATGATCAGTCGGGGGTTTCTGGCTGAGAGAATTTCATAGCCCATGCCCCATTTTTCCAGGGTCCCAGGCCTGAAATTTTCGATCAGGACATCGGCCCGGTCGATCAGGCTAACAGCAAGGTCGCGGCCCTCGGGGGTTCGTAAGTCAAGGGCCAGGGAGCGTTTATTGCGACCGATCACCGGCCACCAGGGCGACAATCCCTTGGGCAGGGAGCGGCCCCATTGCCGCATGGGATCGCCGGTCTTGGGATCTTCGATCTTTACCACATCGGCCCCGAAATCGCCCAGGATCTGACCGCAGAAGGGGCCGGCGATCAGGGTGCCCATCTCCACGACCTTGAGGTCGCTTAAGGGGCCGGTGGGGGGTAGGGTCATCGAAAGTCTCCCGCTTTGGTCGCGCTTTGGAACTGGACCAAGGGCCCCTGTCAATCCACCGCTTTCCAAGTCCGCGGCGCGGGCGTATTTCCGCATCCATGACCAGCTATATCTTCCCCCCGCCTGCCCAAACCACTGTGCCAGTCGAAGGCCAGGAGGCCGTCTTTCCTGTGCGCCGCATACTCTGTGTGGGTCGCAACTATGCGGCTCATCGCGCTGAGATGGGCGGCGATGATCGGGAACCGCCGTTTTTCTTCTCAAAGCCTGCGGACGCGATCCGTAGTCCAGGTGAAGACCCGGCCTATCCCACCGTGACCCAAAACCTTCACCACGAAATTGAACTGGTGGTCGCCCTGAAATCCGGGGGTGCCGACATTGCGGTATCAGAAGCCTTGGACCATGTCCTGGGATATGCCGTAGGGGTCGATTTGACCCGGCGTGATCTACAAAATGCCGCCAAGGAGAAGGGGCACCCTTGGGACTCTGGCAAGGCCTTTGACGGGTCGGCACCGATCTCTGCCATCCGCCCCTGGACCGGGGCTCCCCCGCAAGGCCGGATCGCCATCTCGGTCAATGGTCAGGTTAAGCAGGTCTCGACCCTGGACATGATGATCTGGAACGTGGCCGAAGTGGTCGCCGAGGCGTCCAAGCTATGGACCCTGGCGGCAGGCGATCTGATTTATACGGGTACACCTGAAGGCGTTGCCCCCCTGGTCAAGGGCGACAAGGTCGATGGCGAGATCGAAGGCGTCGGCACCCTAAGCTTTACGGTTGCTTGACATGACCCTGACGCTTTACAGCGCCTGGCGGCAACCGCGCCCTATCGCGTGCGCATTGGTCTGAAGCTCAAGGGCCTCGACTATGATTATGTGGGGGTAGACATTCTGGGGGGCGAACAGCACAAGCCCGCCTATCGCGCGGTCAATCGTCAGCGTCTGACGCCGGCCCTGGACCTGGGTGACGGGGATGTCATGACCCAAAGTCTGGCCATTCTGGAGTGGTTGGACGAAACCCATCCTGAGCCTGCCCTCCTGCCCGGCGACGCTCGGACCCGCGCCCGAATCCGGGCCATGGCCATGGTCATCGCCTGCGACGTCCATCCCCTGAATAATGCCCGGGTAGGACGGGCCCTGGAGGCTATGGATGTTTCTCCGGTCCGGCGCGCCAAATGGACTGAGCGATGGATTATCGACGGCTTTCAAACCCTAGAGCCGATGATCGCCGACCATGGCCGAGGCTTTGCCTTCGGTGACACACCGACCTTGGCAGATTGCTGTCTGATTCCCCAAATCTATTCTGCCGGCCGACTTGGGGTCTCACTTGACCCCTTCCCGGCCATTCAGGCGGTGGCCGTTCACGCTGCTGCCCATCCGGCCTTCATCGCCGCCCATCCTGACCTGCAACCTGATGCCATCCATGCTTGAAGACCTGAAGGCTAATAACCGCCGCTGGGCGGCTGGAAAGCTCTCGGTAGATCCGGGGTTTTTTGAGCGACTGGCCGGTCAGCAATCGCCGGAATTCCTGTGGATCGGCTGTGCCGACAGTCGGGTGCCCGCCAATGAAATTGTTGGCCTGGATCCGGGTGAGTTATTCGTCCATCGCAATGTGGCCAATCTGGCTCCACCACAGGACGCCAATTATCTCTCAGTCCTTCAGTTCGCCGTGGACGTCTTGAAGGTCAAACACATCATGGTGGTGGGTCACTACGGCTGTGGTGGGGTTGCGGCGGCGGTGGACGGAAAGAGACGCGGACTGGTGGATCACTGGCTCCATCCCATCCGTGAAATCGCCACCCGCTGCCGACATGAGCTGGACGCCCTGGACGGCGAGGTGGCCCGCCTGAACCGACTTTGCGAACTGAACGTCATCGCCCAGGTGAAGAATGTCGCCTCAGACGTCTTTGTCCAGGATGCCTGGGCACGAGGCCAGGAGATCAGTGTGCATGGCTGGATCTATGCCATTGCCGACGGACTGGTCACCGACCTCGGGGTGACCACCAGCACGGCAGCGGATCTGAAGCGATTGGATTAGAGCGCCTTCCCATATCTCCGGGCCATGATCTCGCCAATCACCGATACGGCCACCTCCCAGGGAGCCTTGCCGCCAATGTCCAGGCCGATGGGGGCCTTGACCCGGGACAGCAGGTCTTCGGGCACACCCGCCGCCCGCAGCGGGGCCAGTCTTTCGGCCAGACGTTTACGGGCACCCAGCAAGCCGACATAGCCGGCCGCCGAGGGCAGGGCAGCCGCTAGGGCATCCCGGTCGGTCTCAAGATTGTGGGTGGCCACAGCGATGGCTGTCCAGGGATCGGTGCCGATCTCGGTCAGAGCAGACTGTGGATCATCCCGTCGATAGGCCAGGTCCGAAATCGGTGGCGGGGTCTCCGGCCCTTTCGGGCGGACCAGGGTCGTCAGGAAACCACTCTGCGCGCCGAGCTGCGCAATGGCTAGGGCCGTCGGGTCTGACCCGAACACCACCAGTTTTTGAGGCGGGTCATAGTCGCGCCGCACAGCACCCGGCCAGGGCTTGGCCGTTGCCGGATCCACACAATCCTGTCTCAGCCCATCGCTGATCCAACTCACCGGGCGGCGGTCGGTTGCCGCCGTCAGAAGTGCCGTGAGGGCAGGCGCATGTGGGACAATCCGCTCCAGGAAAATTTCGATACCAGCTCCACACAGAAGTTGAATATCCGGCCAGGGACTGCCTTGCCCATAGACCAGTCGCCGAGGTTGACCATCCTGAAGGCAGGCGAAGGCATGGTCGGCAATATCAGCTTCCACACAGCCGCCTGAGAAATACCCGGCGACAAGGCCCTCAGCAAACACCATCTGGGTTCCGACCGGGCGTGGCCCGCCGCCATCCACCCGCACCAGGGTCGCAAGGATCATCGGGCATCCGGCATCCTTCGCCTGTTGTAAGGCCGGGCGGACATCGTCGGTGAGGCCAAATAGGGGCCATTCAGGAAGGGGTGTTCTCATGGCCTCTGACTTTAACCCCTCAGAAGGGTTTCAGACACCGGTTCTTTAGGCATTGATCGCATACTGCCCTCCAGACCGTTTCTCGCCAGGGCAAATTTCCCAGTTCATGACCGGATTGCTGACAAAGTTAGGCCTATCATCGGGCCAGTTCGCCCTGGACCAAGTCTCGACCAGAGGCCGTCCACCCCAGGCTGAAGTTCGTGACATACTCGACATCGCTGCCCGCTCAGGGTTGAAAGCGTTTGATTTGGCCGGGCGCTCCCCGCAGGCCGAGCTGGATATAGGGGCCGCCCTGCCGCGCCCGAACCCCTTCAACGTCACGATTTCGACGGTCCGGGCTGATCGCGGTCCCGATCTGGTCGAAACCGAAGCCCGCTCGGTCCTACGCCGCCTGGGGGTGGAGCAGGCTGACTGTCTCCTGGTGCCGTCAGCCTCAGAACTATTCGGACCTCATGGCCTAGCCCTCTGGAATCGCCTGAAGGCGTTGAAGGATCAGGGCCTGACCCGCAAGATCGGTATTTCGGTTTTCGCCTCAGATGATCCCCTGGGCTTGGCGCGACGGTTTCGACCCGATGTGGTGCAGGCACCGGCCAGCTTGCTGGATCAACGCCTATTGGTCGACGGCACCTTGGCCGCTATTGCCGACCTGGGTCTGGAAGTTCAGCTGCGTTCGATCTTCCTGAACGGCCTGTTGCTGCTGCCGCCCGAACGAGCCCCAGCCACCTGAAGGCCGCCACCAACCGCATTCACCGCGCCCGCCGGTTGATCGCCGAGGGCCGGTCTGATCCCTTGCAGGCCGCCCTTGGCTTTGCCCTTTCCCGTCCGGAGGCCAGCACTGTCCTTGTGGGGGTCGGGTCGGTCGGCGAATTGAACGCCGTTGTCGCGCGCGCGTCCCGCCCCATTCCGGACCTGGACTGGGACGACATGGCGATGGAGGATCCCGAAGCATTGGAGTCGAGGTCATGGGCTGCGGCCTGAGACCTTAATCGATGCAAGTATCCATACCCGTCCGGCGAACCGTCCCGGCCGCCGCGCCGATCTTGCCCGATCGCTTGCGGACATAGGGGCCCGGTGCCTTGGCCCGCCATTTCAATGGACTGGGCAGGATAGCCGCCAACCGCGCCGCCTGGGTTGGTGAAAGCCTGTCGGCTCCGACCCCGAAATTCTTCCGTGCCGCAGCGTCGGCACCGTAAATTCCCGGACCCCATTCGACGCTGTTCAAATAGACCTCCATAATCCGCTTCTTGCCCCACAGAAGTTCGATCAGGACGGTGAAATAAGCCTCCAGGCCTTTGCGTAGATAGGACCGCTCTGGCCACAGGAAGACGTTCTTGGCGGTCTGTTGGCTGATAGTTGACCCGCCGCGTATCCGTTCAGAGGTCTCGTTGTGGGCCAGGGCCTTTTCCATGGCGGAAAAGTCAAAGCCATGATGCTGGCAAAACTTGGCATCTTCGGCGGCGATCACGGCACGGGGTAATGTGTTGGACATGTCGTCAATCGGTCGCCAGCGACGAGAAAACCCTGTCCCTCTACCGTTCTCTGCACCATGAGGAAGGTCAGGGGGGCGGAACCACGCGATAAATCAGAACCGCCACCACCGGCCCCACCAGTCCGACAATGATCACCAGACTCAGCACCGCCCGGACAATTCCGGCAAGGCGACCAGGAGATTTGGACTTGGATCTGGATTTGGGCATAGAGGCTGTTACTCAACCGGGGGCTTGCCTTGCCCCCAGGGCAAGTGCTAACGGGCTGCGGGTCGGCGTCAAGCCGAGACGTTATTGCTGAGGAAGAAACCCATGAATGTCAGCCAAGCCGTCGCTCACCGGACCTCGGTTCGCGCTTTTAAGCCGGAGACACCATCTCAGGATCTGGTGCGCGAAATCCTGGATGCGGCGGCCCGCGCGCCCTCCGGCGGAAATCTTCAGCCTGGCGGGTCTATGGTCTGGCCGGAACCGCCCTGGAGGATCTAAAAGCCAAGGCGGCCGCCAATCCTCTTGGGGAGGAGCCGGAATATCAGGTTTATCCCGCCAACCTATGGGACCCCTTCCGCACCCGGCGGTTTCAAAATGGCGAGGACCTCTATGCGTCCATCTCAATACCCCGGGAGGATAAGCCCGCCCGCCTTCGTCAGCTGGCCCGAAACAGCGACCTATTCGGGGCCCCCGTTGGGCTATTCTTCTGCCTAGATCGCAAGCTCGGCTCGCCCCAATGGTCGGACCTGGGCATGTTCATGCAGACGGTCATGTTGCTGGCGGTGGAGCGTGGCCTTGCCACCTGCGCCCAGGAATACTGGGCCCGCTATCCCAAGACCCTCGCCGAGATTCTAAACCTGCCGGAAGATCATATGGTATTTTCAGGCATGGCCCTGGGTTATGCCGACGAAACGGCACCGATCAATAACTGGCGATCCGCGCGAGACCCGTTCGAGGTCTGGGGTGAACTGCGAGGTTGGGACTAACTCAGCAAGGTGTCTTCCGATAAGTGCGAATGGGTTATCGGATCGAAACGGGCTCTAATGTTTTGGATTACAGTCCTGTTTCAGCCTCTGGCATGACCTTGGGTGAGGCGGTTTAATCGAGACGGGCAGCTTTTCTCGGAGACCTCCGCCATGCTCGAAACCCCGCACCGCGCCTGTTATGATGCCGACCTGGACATGTTCCGTGATCAGGTCCGCAAGTTTTTCGCCCAGCACCTGATTCCCAATCTCGACAAGTGGGAAGACCAGGGCGTTGTTGATCGGTCCTTCTGGCTGGCCTGCGGCGCAGCGGGACTCCTCTGTCCTCAGGTCCCGGTGGAATACGGCGGTCTTGGCCTCGACTATCGCTATAATGCGGTGATCGGCGAGGAGTTGTCCTATGCCGGGTCCAGCGCCGGTATCACCCTGCAGTCCGACATCGTCGTCGACTACATCATCAATTACGGCTCTGAGGAGCAGAAGCAGCGCTGGCTGCCCGGCATGGTGTCGGGCGAGGTGGTGACGGCCATCGCCATGACCGAGCCCGGAGCCGGATCAGACCTGCAAGGCGTAAGAACCACCGCCGTCAAGGACGGCAATCATTATGTGATCAATGGGTCGAAGACCTATATCACCAATGGTCAGAGTGCCGACCTGATCGTCCTGGTGGCCAAGACCGATCCGGACAAGGGCTCCAAGGGCACCTCCCTGATCTTGGTGGAGGCGGACCGCAGCGGTTTCAAACGGGGCCGGAACCTTGACAAGATCGGTCAAAACTCTGCCGACACCTCCGAGTTGTTCTTTGAGGATGTCCGGGTGCCCATGACCAACTGCCTGGGCGAAGAGAACAAGGGCTTCATCTATCTGATGACCCAACTGCCTCAGGAGCGCCTACAGATCGCCATCGGCGGTCAGGCTGGGGCTCAACGGGCCTTTGACGAGGCGGTCAAGTTCACTAAGGAACGCAAGGCCTTTCGCCAGACCGTATTTGATTTCCAGAACACCCGTTTCACCCTCGCCGGTCTGAAGGCCAAGCTCCAGGCGGGTTGGGCCCATCTGGACTGGTGCATGGCCAAGCACCTCAAGGGCGAACTCACCGCCGCGGAGGCCTCAGCCGCCAAGCTGTTCCACACCGAGTTGCAGTGGGAGGTCTGCGATGCCGCCCTGCAACTGCACGGCGGTGCCGGATATATGAATGAATACCCCATTGCCCGTCTCTGGCGGGACGCCCGGGTCCAGCGGATCTATGGCGGCACGTCTGAGATCATGAAGGAAGTGGTGGCCCGCACCCTCTGATGAGGTTCAGGGGCGGCGGACCGTATCGCCGCCCTTCATCACGAAGACCGGGTGCTGCAACAGGGTGACGTCCTTTAAGGGGTCGCCCGCCACCCCCACCAGATCGCCATAGGCCCCGACCTTGACCTGGCCCACATCCTTCCCCTGACCCAAGGCCTCGGCGGCGGTGAGGGTGGCCGACTGGATGGCCTGGAGCGGGCTGGCACCCCACTGGACCATGGTGGCAAACTGTTTGGCATTGTCGCCGTGGGGATAGACTCCGGCATCGGTAGAATAAATCATCTTCACGCCCGCCTTCAGGGCCTTTTGATAGTTTTGACGCTGGATCAGGCCGATGTCCCGGTCCTTCTGGAGGTTTTCTTCCAGCACACCGTTCTTCTTGCCCTCAGCCTGGGTGTAGTCGGTGTTGTAGATGTCCATGCCGAAATAGGCGCCCTTCTGCACCGCCAGTTTAATGCCTTCGTCATCCACGAGGCTGGCATGTTCAATGGTGTCGACCCCGGCTAGGATGGACGCCTTAATACCCGAAGCGCCATGGGCGTGAGCGGCGACCTTCATGTCGGTGGCGTGGGCCTCATCGACAATGGCCTTGATCTCTTCAAAGGTCAGTTGCTGGGCGCCGGGGGTATCGCCGTGAGAGAACACTCCGCCGGTAGCGCAGATCTTGATGACCTGAGCCCCGTATTTGTGCAGTTGACGCACCATCTGACGGCCCTGGTCGGGGCTATCGATCACGGCATAGCCCTTCTGATTCATGGACGGCGGGAAGAAGGTCGAGTCACAATGGCCCCCGGTGGCCCCGATGGCGTCCGTGGCCGTAACAATCCGAGGGCCGACCACAAAGCCCGCCTCAATCGCCTGACGCAGACCCACATCGGCAAAGTCGCCGGCACCCACATTGCGAATGGTGGTGAACCCGGCGTCCAGGGTGGCCTTGGCGTGGGCCGTGGAAATCACCGGCCAGAAGCTGTCGGTGAAGAGCAGGGCGTTATAGCCGCTATAGAGGGGCGATGAGGTGATGTGGGTATGCATGTCGATCAAGCCGGGCAGCAGGGTCACGCCGGGCAGATCAACCCTCTCGGCGTCCGCAGGCGCAGGGTCGCCCCGGCGGCCGATCGAGGTGATGCGGCCATCGACGATGATCACCTGAGGTTTATCGGTCTCCTTGCCGGTGGCGACGTCCAACAGCTTGTCGGCGGTGACGGCAACGGTCTTGGCTAGGCTTTCACTGGCGCAGAAAACCAGGAGGGATGTGGCGGCCAGAAGGGGGATGAGGCGCATGGGAACTCACAAGACTAAATCCATTTGCGCCTTGCTAGCACGGTCCTGGCTGAGGTCGAAAGGGCAATGACTGCGCCTGCCCCGTGACAGACCCGCCCGGGTCGGCTATCGGAACGGTCCGATTGGTGGGAGACGTGAGAATTGAGCCAGACGTCAGACCGGGAGTCCCGCTCCGAAGAGCAAGGCTGGGCCACCGCCAAAACTCTGGCCGAGGCCCTGCCCTTTATCCAGCAGTATGACCGGGAAACCGTGGTCATCAAATACGGCGGTCACGCCATGGGCCAGGAAGAGACCGCCAAGCTCTTCGCCGCCGACGCCGTTCTGCTGAAGCTGCTGGGTCTGCACCCCGTGGTCGTCCATGGGGGCGGGCCGCAGATTTCCCGGATGCTCGACAAGGCTGGGGTTAAGTCAACCTTCATCGACGGCCTGCGGGTCACCGATGAGGCGACCATGGAGGTGGCCGAAATGGTTCTATCGGGGGCCATCAATAAGGAAATAGCCAACTGGATCACCCTGGCCGGGGCTGAGGCTGATGTGCGGGGGTGGGCTTGTCGGGCAAGGACGCCCGGCTGATCACCGTTGAAAAAGTCACCCGGACTAAGAAAGACCCCGACAGTCTGATCGAACAGGCGGTGGATCTGGGCTTTGTGGGTGAGCCGACGCGAATGGATCCTCAGTTGATCGAGGGCCTGATTTCGGCGGAGCATGATTACATCCCGGTGATCGCCCCCATCGGGGTGTCGGTGACTGGGGAGACCTACAATATCAATGCCGACACCGTCGCCGGGGCCCTGGCCGGAGCCTTGAACGCCAAGCGTATGCTGCTGCTGACCGATGTGGCCGGTGTCCTGGGGGCCGATGGCGAACTGATCCGTCAACTCACCGTGGCCGAAGCCCGGGCCGCCATCGCCTCGGGCGTCGCCTCGGGGGGCATGATCCCCAAGCTGGAAACGGCCATTGTGGCGGTGGAGGCCGGGGTCGAGGCTGTGGCCATACTGGACGGACGCCGGGCCCACGCCATGCTGGTCGAGTTGTTCACCGAGCACGGGTCGGGCACGCTCATCACCGCATGAGTCCGGATCTTACCCACATAGACACCTGGCTCTTCGACCTGGACAACACCCTCTATCCTGAAGAGTCCGGGTTCATGAAACAGGTGGAGGGTCGGATGACCGACTTCGTCGCCCAGGCTGTGGGTCTGCCGCACCATGAGGCCTATATCCTCCAGAAGAAATACTTCGCCGAACACGGTCTGACCTTGAAGGGGCTGATGCTGAATCACGGCACAGACCCGGCTGAGTTCCACGCCCTTTTCCATGATTTGTCCCTAGAGGTCTTGGTGCGGGATCACCACCTGCTGGATGCCCTGCGCGCCCTGCCAGGGCGGCGGTATATTTTCACCAATGCCGATGACCGGCACGCCGAGCGGGTTCTGGCGCATCTGGGTCTGACCGACTTGTTTGACGCGGTGTTCCACATCCATTCCTTCGGTTTTGCCCCCAAGCCCGATCCCCTGGGCTTTGAGCGCTTGATCGCCGCCCACGGCCTCAATCCCCTGACCATCGCATTTTTTGAGGACAGCGAGCGCAATCTGAAGCCCGCCAAGGATCTGGGCATGACCACCATCATGGTCGGGACCCGCGCCTTAGACTCCGTCGCGCCGTTTATCGATTATAAGACTGCCAAGCTCGCGCCGTTCTTAAGGCGCGCCCGTTTGAGAGAAGCCTGACCATGACTCACGATCTGAAGTCCGTCATCGAAGCCGCCTGGGCGGTGCGTGACACCCTGAACACCACCACCCGGGGCGAAGTCCGGGAGGCCGTGGACGACACCCTTAACCGTCTGGATGCGGGAACCCTGCGGGTGGCCGAACGCCGGGATGACGGGGTCTGGACAACGCATCAGTGGGCCAAACAGGCCATACTCTTATCCTTCCGCCTGACCCCCAACAGCCTGATCGAGGCCGACGCACCCGGACCTTATTGGGACAAGGTCCCGTCCAAATTCACCGGCTGGGACGCCGCCCGCTTTGAGGCCGCAGGCCTGCGCGCTGTGCCTGGCTGTGTGGCCCGGCGCGGTAGTTTCATCGCCCGCAATGTGGTGCTGATGCCATCCTTTGTGAACATCGGAGCCTATGTGGACGAAGGCACCATGGTGGATGCCTGGGCTACCGTGGGCTCCTGTGCTCAGATCGGCAAGAATGTCCACCTGTCCGGGGGCGCAGGTATTGGCGGGGTGCTGGAACCCCTCCAGGCCAACCCCACCATCATCGAGGACAACTGCTTCATCGGTGCTCGGTCTGAAGTGGCGGAAGGGGTCATTGTCCGGGAGGGCAGCGTGCTCTCCATGGGGGTCTATCTCACCTCCACCACCCCGATTGTCGACCGCAGAACCGGCGAGGTCATCACCGGCGAAGTGCCGCCCTATTCCGTCATTATGTCCGGCAGTCGACCGAGCCCACATGAGGGTATGCCGTCCACCTATTGCGCCGTGATCATGAAGACTGTGGACGCCCGCACCAGGTCCAAGACCTCGATCAACGACCTGCTGCGGGAATAGGCTGAGAGCGCCATCATGATTGACCCGGTCGAGCTGACTCAAGCCCTGATCCGCCGCCCCTCGGTCACGCCGACCGATGCCGGTGCCATGGATCTTGTGGAACAGACCCTGAGGGGTCTTGGCTTTAACTGCCGCCGGATGACCTTTGGTCAGATCGAGAACCTCTATGCCCGTTATGGAACGGCTGGACCCAATCTCTGCTTTGCCGGTCACACGGATGTGGTGCCCATCGGCGACGCCGCCGCTTGGAGCCGGGAGGCCTTTGCCGCGGACATTGTCGAGGGCGTGCTGATTGGTCGCGGCTCTGTGGACATGAAGAGCGCCATTGCGGCCTTTGCCGCCGCCTGCGCCGAGGCCATCCCAGCCGGAGAGGTGACCGGCTCGATCTCCTTCCTGATCACCGGTGATGAAGAAGGCATCGCCACGGACGGGACGATCAAGGTTGTTCAAGCCTTGCAGTCCGAGGGCGAGGTCATCGATCACTGCATTGTCGGCGAACCCACCAGCTCAGAACGCTTCGGGGACATGGTTAAAATCGGTCGCAGAGGCTCGATCAATGTGGAGATCACGGTTGAGGGCATTCAGGGCCATGTGGCCTATCCCCATCGCGCCGCCAATCCGATCCCAGTCCTGGTCGCCCTTCTGGCCAAGCTTCAGGATACGGAACTCGATCAGGGCTATCTGGGCTTCCAGCCGTCCAACCTGGAGCTGACCACTTTCGATGTGGGCAATCCCACCACCAATCTGATCCCGGCAGAGGCCCGGCCCGGCTGAATGTCCGCTTCAACCCCAACCATACCGGTCAAGGCCTGGCCGACTGGATCGCGGGGGAAGCCCTTGCCGCCCAAGCGGGTTTTCAGGGCAATATCCTCGTCAAACCAACCATCAGCGGCGAGGCCTTTCTGACTGAGCCGGGGGCCTTTACTCAGGTTATCAGTTCGGCGGTGACACAGATTGCCGGATCACCACCGGACCTCTCCACCACGGGCGGCACCTCGGACGCCCGGTTTATCCGCGCCCTCTGCCCGGTGGTCGAGGTGGGACTGGTGGGCAAGACCATGCACGCCGTGGACGAGCGCGCGCCTGTGGCTGAAATCCGGCAACTCCAGGCCGTCTATGGCGAAATTATCCGCCGCTATTTCAAGGCTTTTTCTACCCCTGGCGCATAATTGACCCCGGTGAGATAGAGCCCGTCCGGGGGGCCACAGGGCCGCAGGCCTGCCGGTCCTGAGCCTCCAGCGCCGTCCTGACATCTTGCGCAGACCAGCGCCCCAGGCCGACCTGGGCCAGGGTGCCGGTCATGGAGCGAACCTGCCGATGTAGGAAAGAGCGGGCCTCGAAGACCAGACGAATCTCATCACCCATCCAGTGGACCTGGGCCACATCCAGGGTTTTGATCGGCGATTTGGCCTGACATTTCAGATCGCGGAAGGTGGTAAAGTCATGTAACCCCACCAGGACCTGAGCCGCTTGGTGCATGGCCTCGGTGTCCAGGTCGCCCTTCAGATGCCAGACCTTGCCCCGCTCCAGGGCTGACGGCGCGGTTCGGTTCAGGATGCGGTAAAGATAGCGCCGCCCGGTGGCGGAAAACCGGGCGTGCCAATCCCCCTGTGCCACGGCGGCGTCGAGCACCACCACGGACTCCCTAGCCAGGTGGGCGTTCAAGGCATTGCGGACGGTCTCAGGGGGCCAGGCCTTGTCCAGATCCATATGCACCACCTGGCCCGTAGCATGAACCCCAGTGTCGGTCCGCCCGGCAGCGGCCACCCGCAGGGTCTGGCCGCAAAAAGCCTTTACCGCCGCCTCCAGGGCCCCCTGGACGGTGGGCAGATCAGCCTGGGCCTGGAAGCCGCAATAAGGGCCGCCGTCATATTCCAGGGTGAGGCGGTAACGCGGCATCAGCGCAGCCGGGTCCCCGGAGGCACCGGCGTCCCCCTCAGGAAAACCTCAGCCTCCTGAGCGGCCTTGCCCTCCCGCTGGACCTTTAGCAGCCGCACGGCCCCCTCGCCTGTGGCCACCAGAAGGGTAGGGTCCAGCACCAAGCCGGGCTCACCTGCCCCGGCCGCGACCGTAGACAGCAGGGCCTTGATCCTGACCGGTCCCTTGTCAGTGTCCAGGGTGAACCAAGCCCCCGGAAACGGCGAAAGCCCCGGATCTTTCGATCCAGCTCGACGGCGGGCCTGGTCCAGTCCAGCTGGGCTTCTCTGGGGCGGATTTTTTGGCGTAGCTAGACCCGGTTTCGGCCTGAGGTGTTTCCACGGCCCGACCGGCAGCAAGATCGGCCAGGGTGCTGACCAACAGTTTTGCCCCCGCCGCCGCCATCTGGTCATGCAGACTGCCAGATGTGTCCAGAGGGCCGATGTCCAGGATCGCCTCGGCCAGAATGGGCCCTTCATCCAGACCCTCGGTCATGCGCATGACCTGAACCCCAGATTGCCTGTCGCCGGCCATAATGGCCCGCTGAATCGGGGCCGCACCGCGCCACCGTGGCAGAAGGGAGGCGTGCAGGTTAAAGGCACCCAGCCGGGGGCATCCAGGACTGCCGCCGGCAGGATCTGACCGAAGGCCACCACCACGGCGGCATCCAGCTTCAAGGCCTGGAAATCGGCAATGACCTCCGGATCGCGCATGGAGGCTGGAGTGTGAACCTCAAGTCCCAGAGACAAGGCCATGGCCTGGGCGGCAGAGGGTTTAAGATCATGTCCCCGCCCTCTGGGGGCCGGAGGTTGAGAATAGACCCTGACGACCTCATGCCCGGCCCTGGCCAGAGCGGCCAAGCAGGTTGCAGCGATGTCAGGGGTTCCAAGAAAGGCAAGGCGCATGAAAGGGCTTTAGATCATGTTCCGATAAGTGGGAACCGGCCATCGGATCGAAACATGATCTAACTTTTTGAATTATAGCTCAAATTGGCCGGCTTCCAGACTCAGTCTCAAGCAACGCGGACCAGTTTCCTGACCTTAGACACGGCCCGTTCGCGCTTCAGGCGTGAGAGATAGTCGATAAATAATACGCCCTTGAGATGGTCCATCTCGTGCTGGATGCAGACGGAAAACAGGCCCTCGGCCAGCTCGGTCACCTCATGACCGTGATAGTCTAGGTATCGGATCTTCACCTGGGCAGCACGCTCGACCTCGTCATAGATTTCAGGGACCGAGAGGCACCCTTCTTCATAGGGTACAGACTCCGGCGAGGCCCAGATAATCTTCGGATTGACGAAATAGCGCGGTTGAGGCGTCTCACCCTTGGCGGCCAGATCCATGACGATCACCTGCTTGGGCACACCGATCTGGATGGCGGCCAGACCAATACCGGGGGCATGGTACATGGTCTCCAGCATGTCATCCATCAGGGCGCGCAGGGCATCATCGACCACCTCAACTGGGGTGGAGACCTGTTTCAGAATGGGGTCAGGAACGACCAGAATTTCGCGAACAGCCATGATAAATCAGGAGGTAAGTGACCGACCCTTAAGCGTCAAGGCAGGGACAGGGCGCGATCATCATCATTCTCTACGGCTGAGAGCCTGGACAAGGGCCGGACGGCGGTTTCAACCCGGGGCAGGTCAGGCAGGTCCCGACCCTCATGATCGACCTTCAGGTCTTCAAAACGCCTAGCCTGAGACAGGACTTGGGTCTCCAGAGACCCCACAAACTGATTATAGCGTCCTACGGCTTGATCTAGGGCCTTGCCCATCGCCGCCGCATGGCCGCCCATGACCGACAGGCGCTTGTAGAGCTCCCGTCCCAGTTTCGAAATCTCCTGAGCATTGGCCGCCTGTTCTTCCACCCGCCAGCCGTAGGCCACCGCCTTGCACAGGGCAAACAGGGTGGTGGGGGTGACGATCAGGACCCGCTTGTCCATAGCCTCGGTCATCAGGTCGGGTGCTCGTTCTACGGCGGCCGCCAGGAAGCTGTCGCCGGGAATGAACATGGCTACGAAGTCGGGGGAAGCATCGAATTGGTCCCAATAGGCCTTGGCCGACAGGCCCTGAAAATGGGCGCGAACGCTTTGGGTATGGCGGGCATAGGCGGCCTCCTGCAGGGCCTCGTCACCCGCATCCTGGGCATCGAGGAAGGCATTGATGGAGCACTTGGCGTCGATGACAAACACCGCCCCGCCGGGTAGGCGCACGGTGACATCTGGTCGGCGACGGCCTTCGTCCGTGTCGGTAGAGGTCTGTTCGGTAAAGTCATAATGCTTGGTCAGACCGGCGGCCTCCAGCACATTGCGCAGGGTTTGTTCTCCCCAGCGCCCCTGAACCCCGGCCCCGCGTCGCAGGGCCGAAGATAATTTGCGGGTCTCGGCCTGGGTGGCGGCGGAGGCCGCCATCAGATCAGCAATCTGTTGTTTCAGGCCCCCGGACTCTTCAGCCCGGACCTTTTCCACGGCGCTCACCTGTTCCTGGAACTTGGCCAGGGTTTCTGCCACGGGCTTAAGCTGCGCCTCCAGCCGGGCTTGGGCCAGTTGCTCGCGGTTGTGGAAGGTTTCGTCGGCCCGCTTGAGCACCTGTTCGGCGATGGCCGACACCGCCTCACCTTGCAGCAGGGCGGCGGCTTTGGCACCCATTTCCTCAAGGATTTTGACCCGGGTCGCGGCATCCTGCAGGCCATAAACCCGCGCCTCCGCGCGCTCGGCCCGACGCCGTTCCATCAGTGCCCAGGCAACGGCCCCCAATGCGGCCACAAAGAAAACAGCGGCGATCAGTAAGACAGGATCAAGGTTCATGCTCCGTTCCATATCCGGAGTCGCAGTCCATGACCACCAATCCTGTTTCCTCAGGTCGGACTGTGGGTCATGATCTGGAAAACGATGGGAATGATTATGATGGAACATCAGGTCCAGGATCTCGACGGCACCCTACCCGCGGCCAAGCCCGACCGGCTGGAAGTCTTTTTTGATTGTTCCAGCCCCTGGACCTATCTGGCCTTTGAAAACCTCAAGGCGCTTCAGGCCGACCTAAAGATTGAGACGGTCTGGAAACCCATTCTGGTGGGCGGCATTTTCAATACGGTCAATCCCAGCGTTTATGCTCAAAGGCAGACCCCGGTCCCGGCCAAGGCCCGCTATATGGGCAAGGACCTGCAGGACTGGGCGCGGTTCGGTGGCCTGACCATCATCTTCCCGCCCAGCGTCTTTCCGGTGAACAGCGTTAAGGCCATGCGCGGCTGCATCTGGCTGGAGCCCCAGGGCAAGATGCTCGCCTTCGCCACCGCCGTCTTTGAAGCCTATTGGAGCCGGAATCAGGACATATCCCAGGACGCCGTCCTCCGGGCGATCTGTGAACAGGTGGGGATTGATGCTGACGCCTTCTTCGACGGGATCGCTCAGGCAGAGATCAAGGATCAGCTTCGGCTCAATACTGAAGAGGTCATAGCCCGGGGCGGCTTTGGCTCGCCCACCCTCTTCGTCGGTGGGACCGACATGTATTTCGGCAATGATCGCCTGCCCCTGATCCGCGACGCCATTCTGCGGGCCCGAGGACAAGGCTGAGGGGGAAACGAAAAGCGAACATGCTATAGACCGGTCATGGTCGCCACCCCAAACCTTCTGCCAGATCGATTCGCCGACTGGTTCGCCGCGCGCGGCTGGCAGGCGCGGCCCCATCAGCTGGATATGGTGGCCCGGGCCAGGGCAGGTCGGGGACCGGCCCTGGCTCAATCGCGCCTACCGGTGGCGGTAAGACCCTGGCGGGATTCCTGCCCAGCCTGATCGACCTGGC
>NMUI01000313.1 GCA_002221445.1 Phenylobacterium zucineum
AGGTCGAAGTAGCGAGCGGCGGTTTCCATGTCTTTGTCGCCACGGCCACTTAGGTTGATCAAAATCGAGCTGCCCTTCGGCATCTCTGCCGAGAGCTTTAGCGCACCTGCAAGTGCGTGGGCGCTTTCGATAGCCGGGATGATGCCCTCAGTTTGGCTCAGAAGTCGAAGCGCGTGCATAGCCTCGGCGTCACTGATGCCGCGATACTCGGCACGACCGATGTCTTTCAGCCAGGCGTGCTCTGGGCCTACACCCGGATAGTCGAGGCCGGCGAGATCGAGTGCGACTCGATAGTCTGGCCATCTTCGTCTTGAAGCACGTATGACTTGGCGCCGTGAAGAACTCCTGGCTTGCCGTAGTTGAGCGTCGCAGCGTTGCGCGGGGTGTCCATGCCATCGCCGGCCGCCTCGAATCCGACCAGTCGAACATCCTCGTCGTCGAGAAAGGCGTGGAAGATGCCGATAGCGTTCGAGCCGCCACCGATGCAAGCGGTGACAACGTCTGGCAAGAAGCCGAACTCTTCGAGCATCTGGGCGCGAGCCTCGTTGCCGATCACGCTGTGGAAGTCGCGAACCATGGTCGGAAAAGGATGCGGACCAGCTACGGTGCCGAGCAGATAGTGCGTGTTGTGGACGTTTGCAACCCAGTCGCGGAGGGCCTCGTTGATTGCATCCTTGAGGGTTGCGCTGCCGGCTGTGACCGGAATCACCTCAGCGCCCAGGAGCTTCATGCGGGCGACGTTTAGGGCCTGGCGCTTGGTGTCTACCTCACCCATGTAGACCACACATTCGAAGCCAAACAGGGCCGCGGCAGTAGCGGTGGCAACTCCGTGCTGGCCAGCTCCGGTCTCGGCGATCACGCGAGTCTTGCCCATGCGCTTAGTGATCAGGGCCTGACCAATTACGTTGTTGATCTTGTGTGAGCCGGTGTGGTTTAGGTCTTCGCGCTTCAAGAAGATGCGCGCGTTGCCGCCGGCGGCCTCGGCGAAGCGCTTTACCTCGGTGATGATCGATGGGCGCCCTGTGTAGGTGCGGTGAAGTTCGGCGAGCTCGGCGATGAAAGCCGGATCGGTCTTGGCGTGCTCGTAGGTTTCGGTCAACTGGTCGAGTGCCGCGATTAGCGACTCTGGCACGAAACGGCCACCGAAGTCGCCAAAATACGGTCCGGTTTGGGCGCGGAGATTCTGGGTGTCAGTGGTTGAAGACATGTTCGAAATTCTAAGCCACCGCGGTGAAGGCACTTAGAAGTTCGGCAGGATTGCCGGTTACCAAGGCCTCGCCAACCAGAACTACGTCGGCGCCGTCTGCGCGATAGGCGCGAACGTCGTCGACGGTTCTCACGGCTGACTCGGCAACCTTGATTACGTCGGATGGCAGGTCGGCGGCGAGTCGCCCGAATAGGCTGCGGTCGGTCTCGAAGGTCGAGAGATCGCGCGCGTTGATGCCGAGAAGTTTGGTATCGATATCGAGTGCGCGCTTGACCTCTTCGGCCGAGTGAGTCTCGACGAATGCGGTCATGCCAAGCTGCTCGGTGAAGTGCTTTAGCCGCTTGATGGTGGGCTGGTCGAGACCGGCCACGATCAGCAACACGATGTCGGCGCCGGCGGCACGAGCCTCGAGAATCTGGTGTTCGGTGGCTATGAAGTCTTTGCGAAGAAGCGGCACATGGACGCGTGCACGAACCGCGCGAAGGTCGTCAAGCGAGCCGAGAAACTTTCGCTCCTCGGTGAGCACGCTGATTGCCGAGGCGCCACCGTTTGCGTAGGTTGCGGCAAGTGCGGCTGGATCGGCAATCGCGGCCATACTCCCGCGCGACGGAGAGGCGCGTTTTACCTCGGCTAGAACGTGAATGGTGTCGCGAGGAGCGAGGGCTTGCAACGCGTCCATGGCCGGAGTTTGCTCGAGTGCCTTGGCCTCGGTTTCTGCGAGGGACTCAACGTCTAGGCGACGCCGTGCGTCTTCGAGAGC
>NMUI01000046.1 GCA_002221445.1 Phenylobacterium zucineum
GAACTTCTCGGTGACCCTCAGCGAAGCTATCGCGTGATTCACGTCACGGGCACCAACGGCAAGACCAGCACCACTCGCTTCATCGAGCGCATTCTGCGTGAACTCGGTCTGCGCACAGGTCGTTTCACGAGTCCGCACCTTGTTCGCCTAAACGAGCGCATGGCCATCGACGGCGAACCTGTTGCCGACGAGGTGCTCTATGAGGTCTGGCAAGATATCCGCCCGATTCTCGAAATCGTGGATGCCGAGCTCGAGGCCGCTGGCGAATCGAAGCTGACCTTCTTTGAGGCACTAGCCGTCCTCGGCTTTGCTGTTTTTGCCGATGCGCCGGTAGACGTTCTCGTGCTCGAGGTAGGCATGGGCGGCGAGTGGGACTCAACCAACGTTGCCGATGGCGATGTTGCGGTGTTCACTCCCGTGGCGCTCGATCACACCGACCGCCTTGGCAACACCATCGCCGAGATTGCGAAGACTAAGGCGGGCATCATCAAGCCAAATGCCTTGGTTGTCTCGAGCGCTCAGCCCGAGGATGCGCGCGGAGTCATCGCAGATCGCGCTGATCACGTGGCCGAGTCTTTCAAGATTTACGGCAAAGACTTTGAGGCCGAACTTCTAGAGGTCACCCCGCTCGGTCAGCGATTCAACCTAAAGACGCTCGCCGGCGAATACTCCGACCTGTTCATGCCACTCCACGGTGCACACCAAATCGAAAACCTCGCCCTCGCGGTTGCCGCGGTTGAGTCATTTTTGGGTGGCGGCGAGCAGCGAATTCTCGACGATGTCTTGCGCGTGGCGGCGGTCCACCTCTCTTCGCCGGGTCGGCTTCAGGTAATCAGTCGCGAGCCGCTCACGATTCTTGACGCTGCTCACAACCCGCACGGCGCAAAGTCACTTGTTGCGGCCCTGAGCGACTCATTTGCGCTCGACGGCCCAGTCGGCGTGCTCGCCGTGCTGGGCGATAAAGACGTCGATGGCGTTCTCGCTGCCTTCAAGGATGTCTTCGCCGACGTCTACATCACCCAATCGAGCTCGCCTCGCGCAACTCCGGCTGCCGAGATCGCCGAGGCCGCAAGGCAGCAGCTTGGTGCTACACGCATCCATGTGATTTCTGACCTCGCGCTCGCCCTGGCCGAAGCGGAGGCCACCGCGGTGGCGGCAAAGAGCGCCGTTGTAGTCACCGGCTCGATCACGCTGGTTGGCGACGTACTCAAGCTCAAGCAAGAAGAGGCAGAACAAGATGCGTAATCGCTCGACCAAACGAACTCTCGGTGCCATGGCTCTGGCTTTTGAGGCCTTTGCGGTTTTCTTCGCGACCCTCGTCGCCTTCGGACTCAAGGTTTCATCGCCGGTGATGGTCTGGTCATGGGGTCTTGGTCTAGCGCTGATCATGATCGTCACGCCTGGCATTCTTGGTCGTCGCGGCGGCTACAGTTTCGCCTGGGCGCTGCAAGCTCTCGCACTCTGGTTCAGCATCTACGCCGCGATCACGGTTGCTTCAGGATGGCTGTTCATCGTGGTTGCGGTCATCTTTATTGGCCTCTGGACCTGGGCGAT
>NMUI01000314.1 GCA_002221445.1 Phenylobacterium zucineum
GGTCATCTTTTGCGCGACATCCTCGATGTCGAAAGGTTCGCCGAGCGTGCCGGTAGATGCCAGGTCGCTGTGAAAGATGACCTGGTAGAGCACATCGCCCAGCTCTTCGAGAACCGCATCACGGTCTTTGGTCTCGATGGCCTCGATGAGTTCGTAGGTCTCTTCGGTCAAATACTGGATGAGCGACTCGTGGGTCTGCTCGGCGTCCCACGGGCAACCGCCTGGCGCGCGCAACTGGTGAGAAACGGCAATGAGCTCATCGAGTTTGGTCATGCAACGAGTCTGCCAGACAGCGGATGGCTATTTGCGAAACACGGTGGCGAGCAACTGCCAGGACCAGTCGATGACCGCGCGGTCACGAAGCGGTTCGCCAGCCGCGTCTTTTGGCACCGGAACCGTGAGCAGGTAGTTCGACTGCAAGTACTTCATGCCCGGCAGGGCGTGGCTGAGCGCGACCTGCTCGCCCTCGCTCAGGTTCACCGGATGCAACCTCGCCACGGTGCCGAGCATCATGACCTCTTTGAGACCAAGGCGGTTGGCCTGCTGGCGAAGCTCGGTAACGTCGAGCAAGTTATGCACCGACTGAGGGGCCTTGCCGTAGCGGTCTTCGAGTTCGGCGAGAATGGCGTCGAGTTGAGCTCGCGATCCCGAATCGCCACTCGCGGCCGAGAGCTTGTGATATGCCTCGAGACGCAGGCGCTCGCTATCTACGTATGCCGCAGGAATATGCGCATCGACCGGCAGTTCGAGCTTGAGTTCGGCAGGTGAGTCTTGCTTCTCGCCGCGGAACTCGGCAACCGCTTCGCCAATCATGCGCAGATATAGGTCGAATCCGACGCCCGCGATATGACCCGACTGCTCGCCCCCGAGCAGGTTTCCGGCTCCACGAATTTCGAGGTCTTTGAGCGCCACCTGCATGCCAGCGCCAAGCTCATTATTCGTAGCGATTGTGGCTAGGCGGTCGTGCGCGGTTTCGGTGAGCGGCTTAGAAGGGTCGTAGAAGAAGTAGGCGTATGCGCGCTCGCGGCTTCGCCCGACACGGCCGCGAATCTGGTGCAGCTGGCTTAGGCCAAAGTTCTCGGCACGATCGACAATCAGGGTGTTCGCGTTCGGAATATCGATGCCGGTTTCGATAATCGTGGTCGAAACCAATACGTCAAAGCGACGCTCCCAGAAGTCGATGACCACCTGTTCGAGGGCGTGCTCCCCCATTTGCCCGTGAGCCACGGCAACTCGGGCTTCTGGTACGAGTTCGCGAATCTGCGATGCCACCTTGTCGATCGATTCAACACGGTTGTGAACGAAGAACACCTGGCCCTCGCGAATGAGTTCGCGGCGAATTGCAGCGGCAACCTGCTTCTCGCTGTAGCCCCCAACGTAGGTCAAGATCG
Organism: Phenylobacterium zucineum; assembly: GCA_002221445.1. Classification (GTDB taxonomy): domain Bacteria; phylum Pseudomonadota; class Alphaproteobacteria; order Caulobacterales; family Caulobacteraceae; genus Phenylobacterium; species Phenylobacterium zucineum_B. Next base: position 1,392 of record NMUI01000314.1, read on the forward strand.
GGTGGCGATCTTCTGGCGGTGTTGCCAAAGTCGACATTTCACGGATGCCGGTAATCGCCATCTCGAGCGTGCGCGGAATCGGCGTGGCCGACATCGAAAGCACATCCACGTTGTGTTTTAGGTCTTTGAGTTTTTCTTTGTGTTCGACGCCGAACCGCTGCTCTTCGTCGATGATGATCAGACCGAGGTCACGAAACTTCACGTTGCCCGAAAGCAAGCGGTGGGTGCCGATGACCAGGTCGACGCCACCGGTCTTTAGGCCCTCGATGGTCTCTTTGACCTCTTTTTCGCTCTGGAAGCGGCTGAGCGAGCGAATCTGCACTGGGAATCCGGCCATGCGGGCCTTGAAAGTCTCTGTGTGTTGGCGCACGAGAAGAGTCGTCGGCACGAGAATCGCAACCTGTTTGCCATCCTGAATCGCCTTGAATGCGGCGCGCACCGCAACCTCGGTTTTGCCGTACCCAACGTCGCCGGCCAGCAAACGATCCATGGGAATCTCGCGCTCCATGTCACGCTTGACGTCTTCGATGGTGGTCAGCTGATCGGGCGTCTCGACAAAGGCGAATGCCTCTTCGAGTTCGTGTTGCCAAGGAGTGTCGGGGCCGAAGGCGTGCCCCTTTGACTTGACTCGGGCCGAATAGAGCTTGACCAGGTCGATCGCAATCTTGCGAATAGCCTTGCGGGCGTTGCCCTTGGCCTTGGACCACTCTGCTCCACCCATCTTGTTGAGCACTGGGGCCTCGCCGCCGACGTATCGAGTGAGCAGATCGAGCTGATCGGTAGGCACAAACAGGGTGTCGCCGGGATAGCCGCGCTTGGATGGGGCGTATTCGATGAGCAGGTATTCGCGTTCGTGCTGCTGCTTGCCAACGCCCATCTTGCGCGTGGTGAGCTCGACGAATCGGCCGATGCCGTGAATCTCGTGCACCACGTAGTCGCCCGACTTTAGCGTCAGCGGGTCAACCGCCTGGCCGCGCTTGGCTGCCATCTTTCTGGCCTGCGGGTTAACGTAGCCAGAGTTTCGGCCATAGAACTCTTGCTCGGTTAGAACGATGAGGTTTGACGCAGGCGCGGCGAAGCCCTTGCGCAGGCTCGCCTGCAGGGCATAAACCGTCTTGGCGCTCGTGGACTCAGGCAACTCATCGACCAGCTCAACCGCCAGTTTTTGCGCGCGCAGCACCTCGACTATGCGCTCGGCTGTGCCGTGCCCCTCTGCGGCGATAACCACGAGCTGGTCGCGGCCAACCTGGTCGATGATCCAGTCGACGGCGCCGGTGTCGCTGCCCGCGAAACTCGGAATCTCGAGCAGGTT
>NMUI01000315.1 GCA_002221445.1 Phenylobacterium zucineum
TAAAGGGAACAGGCTCTAGGCGGTGACCGGCTTGGGGTCAGCCCTTGTTGGATTTGGTGGCCGTTTCGGCTTGTTTTTGCGAGGCGGGGGTGGCGGCTTGACGGGTGATGGGGCCGACAGGGGCCGGGGCCTGCCGGAAGCGCGCCTTCATTTTTCGACCCATCCGGTAAAGGCCTCGTTGTCAGCAGCGATCCGACCGAAATCCACGACACTGAGCTGACCCTCAGAAATGCCCGACAGGGCCACCTTCATGGCATCAGGATTATGCGATTGCTCAACAAAAGACTGATAACGGCCGCGCAGCCGGGCCAAAGAGGCGTCATCACCCGCAAGACTATAGGCAACACCGGCCCGTAGGACCTTACCCTCATCGTCTGACGACAGGGCTTCGGGGCGTTTGTAACGATCACCCAAGCTTTTCTCGAAATTGAAACCGGCCGCTGGCCAGTTTTTCTGCTTCCAAACCATTTCGTTGCGCAGGTCCTGAGCTTCAGAGCTCGTATCCCGCTCCAGCAATTCCAGACCCGCATCAATCCGACCAAGATTCATCAAAGCCCGGCCCTCCACCAGACGGCGTTGGGAATTGAGACCCGTGGGCAGGATGGTGGTGCGTGAGGTGTTGATGGCATCCAAGGCCGCCTCAGGTTTCTTGTCCATGAGATAGATCACCGCTAGGTCCGTGGCCACCTGAGCCCGGGGCACACCGTCGAGACGGTTTTCGGCCTGATATTTCAGAAGCTCGGCCGCCTGATCCAGCAGATCGACATCCACCAAACGTCGGACCTGTCGTCGGACCATGAAGTCGCCGTCCGGGCCGAGGGGGGTCAGTTCCTTAAAGTCCATAAACAAGGCCAGGGCCTGGATCGGCTCCAGACCGTCGGCGGCACCGTCCAGGAACAGGGACTTAAAGGCGGCACTGAGATCAGTCTTCAACTGCCGGGCTGTCGGCAGGTCCGGCAGCCGATTACCCGCCGACCGCAGAGCTTCCAGCGCCTCACGATAGCGGCCCTGGTTGAGATATAGCTGGCCCAGGGCACGGATGGCTTCAAGCTCGGTAGAATCTCCCCGCCAGCGGTATCTCAAGCCGTCAAACACCTCCGCCGCTTGAACGGGTGTGATCTTTCCCATAGCCATGCGGATCCGGGTTACGTGCAGCAGGGCGGGCGCGGAAAGCGCCTCCGTCGGCGCAGCGGCTATGGCGTTGTAGATGCGCAAGGCGAGGTCCGGGCGACCGGACATTTCGACGAACCGCGCCTCCACCAGCCGGGTTGCCAATTCCTCCAGGGGGTCGGTCTTGTCGCTGAGGGCCAGGCGCACGGACCGACCGGCAGCCTCGATCTCGCCCATTTCCAGGGCAGCCTGTGCATCGGCCCGGGCGAACCTTGCCTTCCACTTCGGCGAGAATTGCGCAAAAGCATCAGCGCCCGAGGCGAACTGCGTGCGGGTATCGTTCCATTGGGCCAGTTGTGCCGAAGCATAAGCCCGCCACAGGGCCGCTGCCGGTTCGTCAGACAGGATAGGCACACCAAGATCGACCTGCGCCTCCTTGAAACGCCGGGCCATGATCTTGGCTATGCCGCGCAAGGCCCGAAATTCGGGCTCTTCGGTGAGTTGGGCATTGGATCGGGCGGCGTCATTCAGAACGCCAATGGCCTCATAGGATAGCTCATTGCCGATTAGGAACCGCGCCAAGGCATAGCGTGCGGCCGTCGGTGCTTCTTTCCCCTTCTGCGTCTCCACCATGGCGGCATTGAGCAGGGCATTATAGCGCGGCATGAAGCCGTCCGGCCCCGTGCGCGTCCAGTTTTCATCAATCAAACCGGGACGCGCGGCAGCTTCCGGCGGACCGAGGGCGGCCGTTTCCTTCTCCGGCGCGACGGACGCCTTGGCTGAGATGGGTGACAGGACCAGCCCGGCCTGGCGACCTATATGCACCAGATCACCGTCGTGGGTGACGGATAGGTCCGCCACATAGGATTCCATGGCTATGCCCTGGGCCGAAGGCAGAACCGTCATTTGCACAAATTCACGCCGGGCCGCCACACCCTTAGCTGGCCCCAGGGCCGTGACCACCGACAGCTCATCGCCAACCACGGGGTCGAGAACCCTGACGGCTCGCGTCGTTCCCGCCAGAGCAGCTTTCAGGGCAGCCGGACCGCCGGTATCGTCACGGACAATGCGAACCTGAGGTCCGGCAGCCTGAGCCTCTGAGCCCAAACCTATGGTCCAAACCGAACCCTGTGCCCCGGCGTAAAACAAAGTCGCCGAAGAGGTGGTGATGCGGACGGCGGAATAGTCCGGCCCCTTAAAGGCCTGAACACTTGATAATTGCTTTAAGCCTCGAGGGGCGCGGGAAACATCAATATCGGCCGGAGCATCGAACACCACCCAGATCGCTGTACCCCTGCGGAAGACAGCTGCGCCATTGGGGTTAGCCCATGGAAAGCTTAACTTAAGCTGGCCGTTCTGGAGCTTGGCATCCATATGAACGACACCACCCGGTGGAACCGGATCTGCCCGGGGAGGCAGGGTTTCCGGGACGTCCTCAATCGCGGCAAGCTGGTTGGGTCCCGGAAGGACCGGGGCGACCGGCTCGGGGGTAGGCTTTCGCGCCAAATTGACATAGGTCGCACCGTCGGCTGTTCCAACCTTGGCATCTGCGTCATCCGTCAGGGTAAGGACCAGCTCAAGAACGCCCCCGGTATGGCGGGCCTCGGCGGCCTTAAGCCAAGGGGGCGGACTGACCCTTAGGCGGGAAATATCAGGATTGGCGTCGCGATTGAATCGCAAGGTCAGGACCTGACCTTCGCGCGCAATTTTGGCCTGGACACCCCTGAATTCGATCCGCGTGAAGTCTTTGGCCAGACCGACGTGAACCTCCAGCACACCGCGAGGTGTCGGGCGCACGATCGGTGCCACCGCCCCCACCGGGGCGGCAACGGCGGCAATCGTGATCGCCGCGACACTGGAGTGGAGCGCGCGCCTGAGCCTCATGATCTAGTTGGCTGCCGGCGGGAGGGAGGGCGGCTCTTTAGCAGGCTTGGCTGCCGTTGCGGCCCTGGTCTTGGGTCTTGCCCGAAGCTTGTGTTTTGTCCGGGTTTTGGACTTGGGCTTAATCTTGGGCTTGGACTTAGGCTTGAGGTTCTCCACCGGTCGGGTTGGGGCCGGGGCCGCCGTCGGATCTGGCCCAGCCTTACCCCCTACAACCGGGGCCGGTGCCACAGGGGTTGTCGTTGCGGTCGGAACGCCGGCCCGGTCAGCACCAGCGGCAGCAACCGCACGGGTTGCCGCAAATCGACGGGACAGAGACTCCGTCAGCTTCTTGGCCTCGGCTGGCGGCATTTGCGCCAGAATCGCCGATAGGGACTTTTCCTTCATCTTGGCGGCGATGGGCAGGCGGACCCCGTCGTCCAGAAGCACCATACGCGGTGCCGCATCCTTGGGCTTCATCCCCTCGAAGACCTTCACCATGCGGTCGATCCCGGCCTGTTCCTTGGCATCAGCCTGACCGATCAGACTTTTAATATCCGCTTTGACCGCATTTAGAGCCTTGAGTTTGGCATCAACCTTGGCCTCCGCGGCAGCCATTAGGGCCAGCTGTATGCTGAGGTCTGACTCCCTTTTTCCAATTGACCCCGACGGGTCCCGAGGCTCTGCATGACCTGCAATTCAGCCGGGGACAGACCGGCGGCCTTGGCCAGTTCCGCCGCGGTCGGTGCGCAGACTGGGGCGGGCTTCGCGAGCGGTCGGGGCATTGGCGGC
>NMUI01000316.1 GCA_002221445.1 Phenylobacterium zucineum
TCCCGTCTCCTGACGTGGCTCTTGCCGGCCCGCTCCACCCCGCTCCCCCTGGACACCTGGTGCCAACGAGCCTCCGCCTTGCCTACACAGCCTCCCATCACCAACCTCCCGGGCACTGTACCATCGGTGGAGCCCCCTTCTCGTCCCCAGCCCTTCGAAGGCCCATCTGTACCGACCAGCTCCGTCGATCTCTCTCCTTCTCCGGCCTCAGGGACAACGCCGCCCACCACACAAGTTCCGCCTGAACAAACCCTCCAAGCACGCCCCTATTCAGAGGACTCCCCTTGCACTTCACATCCTAGCACGTGCTCGGATGGGACCCAACCTCCCCTCCCGCTTCTGGAAAACCTCTGGCGCGAATTAGCGACTCGCTACGGGTATAACGATTCGAGAGCACTCCGTATCTCTCTCTCTCAGGACCAAGCCACTCAGTCGGCGCTTGCGGACTACCTCGCAAGCACCACCAACATCTCACCGGCAACTTTAGCGGACTTTATCCGCTCATCCCGCGCTGTTAAACTACACTTGTGGAAACCAGCGGACAACCTCCTACAGGACATCATCCCGACCCACCCCATAAGCGGCTACTACTTGGACTGGCTCCTCAAAGAGACTGCTTTCAGCTCCAACTGGGACCCACATTATCTCCCCCATCTGGATCTGCGGGTAGCAGGCCACAGGTTCCATCTCACGTCCTACCTGCGGTCCCTCGCAGCATCTCCGAACCTCCCATCGGAGCTTGTCCAGGCATGCACGGGTGCGGGGGCATGGCTCTCCTTAATGGACTTCCACCCTTCCCTTCCCTACACCTTTCCAGCTTGGAACCCTATCTGGTCCTCCCTGGTGGGGCTTCCCACCAAAGCCTACACCCTTTTCTCCTCAGACTTGCTGCGCTACACCATTGCCCCCGAGCTACGCTCGCACATGTTGGGCTGGGGGCTTTGCATTCTGGACACTCGGTTCTCCCTGGGGCCTTTCAACTACTCGGAGCTTGAGACCCTCGCAGCAATACCCAATTATGGGATCCACACACCACGCGGCTTCATGCCGCTGAAACCCCCTCTCTCGGCGGGGGGGATGTCCCGGCCATCCAGTGGGCCATTCACTCGCTCAGTGGCTTAATTCTCGATACTCTACAGTACCTCCGCTCCCCGGTGGTTTTCCCTACGATCTTTCGGGGGAGGCGCTTCACAAAAGGACCTCCAACCCCGGTTCCGCCGCCCAAACCTCGGAAGTACTACCCCTCGCATGTGTATGGGCCGGAGCCCTTCCCTCCCCTCTCTGAGGCAAACCTGCCGGTCGATCCGGAGTTCGATCTCTCTTGGCGCAAGGGGCGAGCCTACGCACACTATACAGCGGAGCTCACTAAGAACCCGTCCCGAGCGCTACTTACTACGGGCATATCCGCCCCTGGCGGTGCCCCGTCTCTCACTATTAGCAGCCTTAACGTTAACGGACTTTCGGGCCCAAAGCTCACGGAACTGACCTGGTTCATGCAGCACCTCTCGGTGGACGTCCTCATCCTAGTGGATACTCGCTGCGGCTCGCGTCAATCCAAACACTTAGCACAGCAAGCCCGCCGGCAACTAGGGATCGGTGGTGGTGCCCACTATCAGGCGGCCACTGCGGGGCCGACGACACGACGTGGCCCTTACCAGCGCTCAGCTCTCGTAGGAGGCATGATGTTTCTTCTATCCCCGCGCTGGGCGGCCAAAACCCGCCAGTTCGTTGCGGACCCCACGGGGCTGGGTGTCATAGCGGGGGTCACCCTGGCGCGCCCAGAGGGGGACATCCTGATATTTGGGACATATTGGCCCTGTCCTCCCTCATCAGCGGAGAGCATGGGGCTATGGAACAAACTTCAGCAGTGGCTCCACCGTATGAACTGCACTGTCAACCCCATTAAATACATCCGTGGCGTCCTCCAGGGCCGGATCTCCCGCCACCTTGGCAGACTCTCACCCACGGTCACTTCCCCCATCGCGGTAGTGGCGGGGGATTTCAATGCGTCCTGGGATGACCGGCACGGGCCACATCGAGGGTTAGCAGACTGGGCGAGAGCTACCGGACTCGTCAACCCCGGTTATAATCAAGCCTCTGAGAGCTCTCCTTCAGCCACTTTCTACTCTGGCTTCGCCCCATTGGCGCTATTGACCACATTCTCCTCTCCAGCTCATGCCCCGGCACGGTCACCATGGCCGCAGTAGTCGATGGCTCCTTCTGGTCCACCATCTCTGATCACCGCCCACCGATTCTCAGCATCTCTCTGGGGCCTACTGCGGGTGCCTCAATTGCTGGGCAACTTGCTCGCCCTCTATTTCCCCGCGTGGAAGCCCCCTCTACAGCCACCGACCGGACGGCATACCAAGCCCGACTCATCACTCTTCTCCCGGACGGCCCTTGGGCATCTCCCGGCGAGGCGTCAGAATTCCTCTTCACAGTCAGTCTTCGCTCGGCTGATTGGGCTGCTGCGTTACTGCCACCCCCAGGGGGCCGCTCGCGACGGTGGAAGGACGGTTGGTCCCCCACCATGATCTGTCTCAAAGCCAACTTAGAAGCGATGTGGCATATCTGGGGCCACCTACGAGGAAGCAAAGGCCGCCGGCTATGGCGACAACAAGGAGACATGGATTCCGATCTCCCCACCATCCTGCAAGCCTGGGAGAACACGGTTCACGCTTTCACCTGGACCGACCCATCTGACCCTCACAAAATCTTGGGTGCGAGCGGCTACAACCCGGGATTCTGGCGCACAACCCTCCTCCGCGGTCTCGACCCCCATGTGGTTCGGGCTACCACTGCCCTAAAACGCCTACTCCACGGTCGCCAACGCACCTTATTACGGGCTGCGATAAACGCCAACGTGCGCAACCGTGAAACCTCCCGTCTCAAGGGGAA
>NMUI01000317.1 GCA_002221445.1 Phenylobacterium zucineum
TAGAGTGCGTTTCGATCCGATAACCGGTTCCCACTTATCGGAACGCACTCTAGCTGGGACCTACGAGACGTCGGTGTCTCGACGGCCCTGTATCATCGCCGACGCCCAGCCGCAGTCTGAAGGCGAGCCGGTCGCGATCCTTCGGGTTATTGACACCGCCCACCACTGGCCAAGCGGTGGTTGCCTGGAAGATTCAACCTTCGCGCCTGAGGTCTAGTCCCGCGACTTACGGAATTTTGCCGCTTCTGCGGCGAGGTTGGCGGTCATGGCGACACCTTCGTCTTCCTCCGCCCGGAATGGCAGGGTCCCAGCGACGCCGCGCACGGCCAACCAGAGCTGGACGTTGAAGTGACTGAACATCCGTAAGGGGCGGAGCTTGTGATCGGTGACATCCCAGCCCTCGGCATCAAAGGCGGCAATCTGGTCGCGGATGGGTTTGCGTTCTATCCGGTCCCAGCCCTCGGGCCGGGGGACATCATCGGCCTGATCTGCGGTGAGACCGAATAGGGCGAGAGAGCATTCGTCGATTTCAGGAAATTCTGAGGCCGCGTCAGCGTCCGCATAGCGCGGCGTCATGAGGGCTTTTTGCTCAAGATCGGCAAGGCCGGGCAGGTCGATGAGGCGGCGTCTTTTCATTCTGGCTCTATCGGCTTTCCGCATGGTTCCGTCCATTCATCTCGTCGCCCGCTGTCCTGGGTAGACGGATGAAGAAGAAGAACGAGACGAAGGTGATGGCTCCCATAATGACAAAGGCCGGGGCGATGGTCTGGGCAGTGATGTGGGTCTGGTGATGGGCCAGCATCAGCAGGTGCAGCAAGGTGGCGGCCATACCCGCACCTATGGACTGAACCAGTTGCTGAACCATGGATGAAGTGGTGGAGGCGCGGCTCATCTGATCCTGCTCAATCTCGGCGAAAGCCATGCCGTTGAGGCTGGTAAACTGCAAGGACCGGAAGAATCCGCCCACGGCCAGGACGGTCATGATCAACAGGTGGGGGGTGGTGGGCTTGAACAGACCATAGGCCATGAAGCTGACGGCGACGATGGCGGCGTTGACGCTGAGCACGGTACGAAAACCGAACCGTCGCAGGATCGGCGGGGCGGTGGTCTTCATGACCAGGGCCCCGGCAGCGCTGATAAAGGTCATCAGGCCGGCGGAGAAGGCGCTCATGCCGAAGCCGATCTGCAACAACATGGCCAGGAGGAAGGGGGTTGCCCCCATGGCCACGCGCATGAAGCCGCCCCCGATCACCGAGGCGCGAAAGGTTGCCAAGTGGAATATGCTCAAGTCGATAATGGCATGGGGATTGTTTCGGGCGTGCAAAACATAGAGACCGAGGGCCCCCGCACCTAACAGGAAGAGGCTGGCGACGATCCCGGGGGCAGGGCCCCGCGACCAAGGTTTTCAAACCCGAAGATCAGCCCCGCAAGCCCTATGCCTGTCAGGCCTATGCCAATAATATCAATGGGAAAGACAGCCTGCTCCTTCACATTGGGAACATAGGCGCGGACGAGGGCGACTCCGGCAATGGCCACCGGCAGGTTGATGAAAAAGATCCAGCGCCAGTCCCAGTAGGTCACGATAAAGCCGCCGAGAACTGGTCCGATCACCGGCCCCAGCAGGGCGGGCATGGTCAGGACGGACATAGCACCCACCAGCTCAGATTTCGGCGTTGTGCGCAGGAGAACCAGACGCCCCACCGGGACCATCATGGCGCTGGCCATGCCTTGGAACAGTCGGGCGGCGACCAGCTGATTGAGGGTTTGAGCAAAGCCGCAGGCCATGGAGGCCATGGCGAACAGAACCATGGAAACCATGAAGATTCGTTTGGCCCCGAACTTGTCAGCGACCCAGCCGCTGACCGGCAGGAAGACGGCGGAAGCCAGCAGGAACATGGTGATGGCGAGGTTCATGCTTAAGGGATCTTCGCGCAACGACCTTGCCATGGTCGGCAGGGCATTGGAAATGACCGTGGCTGTTAGGGTCTGCATCAGCATGGCAGAGCCGATAATGGCCGGAACAATCCAGCCCCGGACAACGGCAGCCCTGGGATCCTGGGCCGAAGGGTCGGCCTCTATCCCAATCAACAGACACCCCTTTGGAATGGAGAGGCTAGGTTCAAGGCAAGAAATCCAATGAAAATCAAATCGGAAAAACATATCGACGAAAGGCCCCAGAGTTTAGACCGTTTTCAGACCCAATGGAAAAATGTATAAAAATTACAACATTCGCCGACCTAGCCTATCCCCCGCGAACCAGAATTCTTCGGGCCTGAAAGGGTGGAATAATGGCAGTGATGTGGGCGGCCCAGCGCAGACGGGCGTCATGGCGGGTGGGGCCGGCCAGACTTTCCAGGTCATAGCGTCCCGGCTCACTGCCCCGAAGTAGGCGTTTGACCAAGACTTCGTCCGTCTCTATTTCGACGACCACGACCTGTCCCAGCATGTCTGCTGTGGGGGTGTGCGCTGATCCTCGAAATAAATCAGAGCCCCGTCATCGGCCAGACCGCGCATGGAGTGGCCGCTGACTTGGAGAGCAACCGCATTTGCGGTCCCGCCAGGGGGAATCGGGGCTAAATCCCAGGCTTCCTGGCCCGTTGCAAAGAGGACGGTTCCGTCCGGATTGGCACCGACCATGCCCTTCACCGGGACCATACCGCCCGGTCCGCCAGCGCGGATCGGGCCTGAGGCATCATAGAGCCATTCGGGGCGAACACCGAAGGCCTGCGCATAGAGCTTGGCCTTGCGATAGGAATAAGGCGCATTGCCATTTTCGTTGGACGCATAGGTGTTGCGATTCCAGCCGAAGGTGTCCGCCGCCGCGGCGGCGGTGTCGAAACCCTTTTCCGTGCGCGCATGGCGCAGACGCTGGAAACGATCATCCATGGGGCATAGGACCTGACTCGATTCTGTATGTAAATTACATTTTTCACTTGTCTGTTCACTGTATGTTCTATACAGCCCGGATCATGAAACACGACATCCTCCCTCGCCGACCTCACGCCCAAGAATATGCGGTCTTACGTCAGATTGGGACGCACCCACAACGCGCCCAGGCCGAGTTGGGTCTGGATCGGGCCGCCGCCGCCCGACTGGAAAAGGTATTTAGGCGGCGACGCCCCGGCGGAGCTCAATTGCCGAAATTTGCCAGACATGACGCTCATGTGGCGACGGTCATGACCCAAGGCGGGTTCTGGAGTTTGTCGGAGCGTCGTCTGGGCAAAGGCCTTTCGTGTGTCTGTCTGCCCCTAACGCCACCAAGTCTGTGAGGACTTTAGCCATGCCCAGATCTCGTCATCCTAGCCACCCGGATCGTGCGCTCCTGATCCGAAAAGAACTGTGCGATCGCGCAGAACGAGAGGCCTCGCAGGTGTCGGCCGGGGTGGCCGAAAGCGTTGGCCTGGCCCGAGCTAGGGGGGCCGCCATTGTGGCCCAGTGTGGCACGGATCGACGGCACGGCCCCCTGAAACGCCTGAGCGGGCTGGAGTGGTTGGCGCGGAAGGGACGTTTGACGCCGGCCCAGAAGGCGGCGGGTGAGCGTTACGGTGTGCTCTGGCGCCGGGTGGAAGCCGCAGCCCGAATAGGCTCCAGCCTGGATATGAATTTTGGCGGGAGCCGCGATCATGATGTTCCAGCCGCCGCAGAAGCCAGGGCCCGGGATATTCAACATCTCAAAGACCTTCGTGCCCAGTTGCATGGTCAGACGGACATGGTGGCGGCCTGTGACCAGATTTGCGGCGGCGAACTCACACCGCGGGAGGTCTGCATCAACGGCGTCCAGGCCGCTCGGCTGGAGGGGGTTTTGCGGGTGGCCTTGGATTTGATGGTCTCCGGCGATACCTAATCCGTTTAATCCTAGAGCCTGTTCCCTTTAG
>NMUI01000318.1 GCA_002221445.1 Phenylobacterium zucineum
AAGGGCTCTAATTCAAAAAGTTAAAGCATGATCCGATAACCGGCTCACACTTATTGGATCATGCTCGAAGCTCGTTCGCGACCCCAACCCGTCCCGTTTTGGGACATCTCAGGTCTGGCTCGATTTTCCCTGCAAGCTGCGTGCGGTCACCTCTGATCGCGCTTCAGCCCTGGCCAAATCGATGTCGGTGTTTCATTTGAATACAAAGCGTTTGATAGACTATTGGCGAAGCCGGGGTGGCGAAGGGCGTATGCCTGAGCGCAGAGCTATTGATCCCACCCATTTCCAAACTTGCTCAGTCAGGTATTTGTCGCCGGGCGGACCGGGTCTGGTCTATATCCCTTGCGTTTGGTCGGGGGCTTTATCGCCGAGCTGCACGCGCAGGATCTGCGACAACGAAATGCCCTAAGCCTGTTTCGGCAGCAGGACCGACTGGACCTGAAAGGTGCCCTGGAGGCCGCCCGCAGGCGGCCTGAACCTGTGCTGGTCAAGGCTGAAATCAATACGGCGGGACCGACCCTGCCCATCGAGATCCTTTTCCTGCCCCTGGCAGCCGCGCACAATTCCCCCGAGCGGTTTCTCGGTCTCTACCAGCCCCTGGGCCTGGTCTCGAAACTTAACGGCCTGCCGGCCCTGGACATAGCCGTTGAGCGGGTCATCAATATGGGCCCGGCCAATCAGGAAACACCTCGTCTACGCCTCGCCGCCATCGATGGTCGGCGCATAGCTTAAGCTGCGGCGCTTTCGTCATAGACCGGTGCATCATCGGCCGGCAGCGGGGCTAGGCCAAGGATCAGATCAGATGCCTTCTCGGCGATCATAATGGTCGGCGCATTGGTATTGCCACCGATCAGGTTCGGCATGACCGACGCATCAATAACCCTCAAACCCCTAAGACCCTGAACCCGTAATTCGGTATCGACCACAGCCATGGGGTCGCCGACCGGCCCCATCCGGCAGGTGCCCACCGGGTGATAGATCGTTTCTGAATTTGCGCGAATCCAGGCGTCAAGCTCATCATCTGTCTGAACAGACGGGCCGGGGAACAGCTCCTCGGTTCTGTAGGCATCCAGAGCGGCCTGGGCGGCCACCTGGCGCATCATCTTGGCCCCTTCCCGCAGAGCCCGACGATCTTCCTCGGCCGACAGATAATTAGCGAAAATCGCGGGATCATCGAAGGGATCAGCTGACCTCAGACCCACACGCCCCCGGCTCTCGGGGCGAAGCTGACAGACGTGGAAGGTAAAGCCATCCTTTTCCACCTGAGTCTTGCCATGGTTCTGCATCACCGCCAGAACGCAGTGAACCTGAAGGTCGGGACGATCCAGGTCCGGGCGAGACTTCAGGAAGGCCCCGCTCTCTAGAGCCTGGGTGGCTCCAACACCCTTGCGGAACAACAGCCAGTTCAGGCCCACCAGGGCCGTTCTAAGCAGGCCCTTGCGCTGAGAGTAAATCGTAATCGGCTTGGGACACGCCCAGGAGAGGGTCACATCCAGATGATCCTGCAAATTGGCACCGACACCCTTCAGGGCATGGACCACCGGAATGCCGTGCTTACCCAGTTCCTCGGGATCGCCGATACCCGACAGTTGCAATATCTGCGGTGACTGAACCGCCCCCGCGCAGACGAGAACCTCCTTGTCCGCATAGACCATGCGCCGCTGTTTGGTGGTTTCGTCTGCATATTCGACCCCCACAGCGACACCCCCTTCGATCAGGATTCGTGTGGTCCGCGCGCCGGTCACATTGGTCAAATTGGGCCGATTAAGGGCGGGATAAAGATAACCCTTGGCGGCGCTCCAACGCTCACCCTTATGGATCGTCATTTGATAGGGGCCCCAACCTTCCTGTTGGAACCCATTGAAATCAGAGGTCGTTTTGTAACCGGCCTGACGGCCGGCTTCGATGGTCGCCTTATAAATTGGGTTGGGCGTATGCGCTTTTGAGACCCTGAGCGGCCCCTCCCCGCCATGCCAAGCATCACCGCCGCCTTCCAGTGCTTCGGAGCGTTTGAAATAAGGCAAGACGTCCTTATAGGCCCAGCCTTCCAGGCCCATCTGACGCCACTGGTCGTAGTCGCGGGCATGTCCCCGAATATAGATCATACCATTGATCGACGACGACCCGCCCCAGCCCTTGCCTCGTGGCCACCAAAGCTTTCGATCATTGAGATTGGGTTCGGATTCGGTCCAGAAGCCCCAGTTATAGCTACCCTTATCTCCGATCAGCCCACCGACCCCTGCGGGCATTTGAACCATGATCGAATTGTCCTTACCTCCGGCTTCCAGAAGCAGGACGCGGTTGTTCGGGTCCGCGCTCAAGCGATTGGCCAGCACGCACCCTGCCGAACCGGCACCAATGATGATGTAGTCGAAACGGTCCACGGCAATTCCTCTGGAAAAGGCTTTATATAATCCTTCCCTGCCTCGCCGCATTCAATGTGACAAGCGCCCAGCCGTCCTTGCCTCTATAAACTTGAAGATGATGTCACGACCTAACGGATCAACGGCCCTTCCAGCTCGGCGGACGCTTCTGCGCAAAAGCCAGGGGACCCTCGACGAAATCCTCAGACCTGAACAGGGCTCCTATAGCGGGATACTTGTTCTGCCCCAGGATGGCATCCTGGAGGGTGAGTTCATCAAGACCGCGAAACACCGCTTCTTTGGAGGCGCGGATCGACATGGGTGACAGGTCAGAGATCTGCGTCGCCCAACGCCGGGCCGCCGTCATCAGGTCGGGGCCTTGGGTCACTTCATTCACGAAGCCGAGCGTCTCGCCTTCAGCAGCCGAAACCCGCCGGCCGGTCAGGATCATACCCATGGCACGCTTGACGCCGATGGCGCGCGGCAGGCGATGCAACCCGCCAGCCAGCGCGGCCAAGCCGACCCGAGGCTCTGGCAGGGCAAAGACCGCCGCCTCCGCCGCAACAATAATATCGCATGCCAGGGCAATTTCGAACCCACCGCCCATAGCGATGCCGTTGACCGCAGCAATCAGCGGCTTGTTGAGGTCAAATCTCGATGTCAGTCCAGCAAAGCCGCTGGGGGACTGCGCATCTCGCCGCCTGTGGCTGATGCTTGAGATCATTGCCTGCGGAAAATGCGCGATCCCCGGCCCCCGTGACGATTCCCACCCACTGTTCAGGGTCGGCGGCAAAGGCGTCGAACGCCTCATGCAATTCAAAATGTGCCGGAGAATGAAGGGCATTCATCACCTCCGGGCGGTTGAGTGTGAAGATGGTCAGGTGGTCTTCGCGTTCAACCTTGATGAATTGATAGGTCATGTCGCCCGGCTCCCTTTGAGATTTGCCCTACTTCATCGGGGCGAGGCCCGTGCCGTCAAGGGCGATCAGGTCAATACACGCATTTGAGGGCGGTTCGAGACCGGCCGCCTGATCACTCAAATTTCCTGCATCCCCCGCTTATAGCGCCGCCAATTCTCCACATAGTGCAGGGAACCGCTTACAATCATCGCAGCCTGGGTTTCAGAAAGGCCACGGATAACCTTGCCAGGTGCGCCCATGACCAGAGAATCGTCAGGAATTTCCTTACCTTCGGTGATCAGGGTATTGGCCCCGATCAAACAGTTACGACCGATCTTCGCGCCATTGAGAATGATCGATCCGATGCCCACCAGGGAATTATCACCGATGGTGCAACCGTGCAGCATCACCATGTGACCGACAGTTACATTCGCGCCGATGATCAGTGGAAATCCTGTATCCGTATGCAGAACTGAGCCATCCTGCACATTCGAATTCTCACCGATTTCAATCCGATCATTGTCGCCACGCAAGGTCGCACCCCACCAGACCGAGGCGTTTTTCTTCAAAATCACCCGCCCGACGACGGCTGCATTCGGCGCTATCCAGTATTCATCCTCATTCGGTAGATCTGGTACTACAGCACCTAATTTATAGACACTCATCCGTATGCCCCCACATCTTAAATCTTCCCGCCTGATTAACAGCTCATAAACCAAGTTAGCATGATTATATTCAGACGATTCGAGGGGTGACTTCTCCTCAAATCCCGTCGGAACAGACATTCCGACTTGACGGTCCCGCAGAACGGAGTGGTTCGTGTTGCGTTTGGAGTTGTGGCGGTTCTTTCCGCCAAATCAGCGTGAAGATGGAGCCCCTCCTGGGCTCTTGGCGACGGCGAGTCCATCTGTTCATTTTATCGATCTTCGAGGGCGGTCCATTGCGGATTCGCCCTTTTTTCTTGCCCTCTAGGAGGCCTTGATGACCAAGCGGATCCTTAAGCGACACCTGCGCGAAGGCGCACTCGATACCAGCCAGTTCGAAGAGGACACAAAAATACGGCGGTTACCGTTTGAACGGTCATGGTCGCCCTTGACCCATCATAATGACGACCGCGAGCAAGGCTATCTGAAGACCATCAAAGCCAAGTCACCGGGTCAGGATGCGTTGATCTCAGCCATTAACGAGAAAAATCTGGTGATGGCCCTGGGCCCGGCCGGCACCGGTAAAACCTATCTAGCCATTGCCAAGGCTGTGGAAGCGCTGGAGGCCGGCAAGGTTGGTCGCATTGTCCTGTCTCGTCCCGCGGTCGAAGCCGGAGAATCCATCGGCTTCCTGCCGGGTGAAATGGAGGACAAACTCGCCCCCTATCTGCGCCCGCTCTACGACGCCCTGTCTGATCGTCTATCTATGAAGCGCGTCCGGAGTCTGATGGCCGAGGGGGCTATTGAAATCGCGCCCGTCGGATTCATGCGCGGACGAACCCTCAACAACGCCTTTGTCGTCATTGATGAGGCCCAGAACTGTACCTACATGCAGCTGAAAATGCTGCTGACCCGTCTGGGATGGAATTCCACCATGGTGGTCACCGGTGACCCAAATCAGTCGGACCTTCTGCCCGGCATTTCCGGCTTGGGGCCTGTCGCAGAGAAACTTGAAGCCGTCGGCAATATCGCCGTGGTTCGCCTGCAAGACCGCGATATCGTTCGACACCCCCTCGTCGCTGAAATGCTGGGGGTTCTTTAGGCACACGAAATCGGCCCCGATGATCGCATCGGGGCCGTCGCTTATCACCTATGGCAGATCTTCAGCGAGGATCGCCATTTCAAACATGAAGGACCCATCTTCGTCTTCATCTTCGAAGACCACCCCGATAAACTCCTCCCCGATATAGACCTCCGCAGAGTCCTTCTGTTTTGGCCTCGGGACCAGGGTGATCCGGGCATTGGCGAATGTGCCGCGCAGATGCCCCTCAATCTTGCGCATTGCTCTCTCGTCCATAGCCCGGCTCCTTGGCGATTCAAATCTAGCCCGACCCTAGACTGCAAGGCCCCTGGAGGGAACCTCAGATGCCGTTTTCAGAGAAGGCTTCCACCAGGGTGTGATCCATCTTCCGGGCAGGCTCGTCGCAGGTGGGGCAATTGATCAACCTTGCCGGAACGCCGGCCGCCGTACACCCAGCCGGGACATTTTTGAGCACAACCGATCCTGAGGCGACCTTGGCATAGTCGCCGATCTCGATATTGCCCAGCACCTTAGCACCGGCCCCCAGCAGGACACCTTTTCCGATCTTTGGGTGTCTGTCGCCCCGTTCCGCACCCGTGCCACCAAGGGTAACTCCCTGTAGCAGCGAAACATCGTCGCCGATAACCGCCGTCTCACCGATGACAATGCCGGTGCCGTGATCGACAAAGACCCCGGATCCGATACGGGTCGCCGGGTGAATATCCACCTGGAATACTTCGCTGACTCGGCTTTGCAGGTAAAAGGCGATCGTTTCACGCCCCTCATTCCACAGCCAGTGCGCCACGCGCTGAGTTTGCAGGGCCTGGAAGCCTTTGAAAAACAGAAAGGGCTGGACATAGCCTTTACAGGCCGGGTCCCGCTCATAGACCGCCCGCAGATCGGCCTCAGCAATAGCCACTAGGTCGGGATGGCTGCGATAGGCCTGGGTTGCCAGTTCGCGCAGACTCATGGCCCGCAGTTCCTGATCTCCCAGCTTTCGAGCCAGTTGATAGGACAAGGCATCGCCCAGGTTTTCGTGGCTGATGATCACGGCATTCAGCAGGGAGGCCAGGGCGGGCTCACGTTTGGCAGCCTGCTCGGCTTCATTGCGAAGCGAGGCCCAGACCGGCGGCGGTTGGGTCGGGTCAAGAATTTCCAGGCGCTGGCTCATTATTTTCTCCCGCCCTTAAGACAACCCTGTCAGCCTAGCACAAAACGCGCCAGACCATCACCAAGGTCCCCGGTATTTGCCATATGGTAGATCTTAAGCAGCATTGCCACCGTCAGGCTGTCGGAAATATACCCTGATAGGGCCGCATCAAGCACCTCACGAAACGGTGCCCGAACCTGGGCAATGTCCTCAGTATCGTCGACATGGACAGCAGGCCTGCCTGTGGAAAGGTCCGTCGCCAGGTAACAGATCGCCAGTTCATCGCTCACCGAATTGGACAATTGCAGGCGCATAACCTCCCGCCAGGTTGCGGCCTGATAGCCAGTTTCTTCAAGCAACTCCCGCCGGGCACCGGCCAATGGATCTTCACTCAGCAGGCCGCCACCTTCCGGGATCTCCCAACTGTAGTCGGCAAAGGGCAGTCGATTTTGGCCCACCATGAGGATTGTGCCGTCCTCGAAGAGGGGAAAGATCGCCAAGGCGCGGTTCTTGTAACCCACCAACCCATAGCGCGCCGGATGACCCGTGGGGGCTGTGGCGTTGAACTCGGTGACAGAAATCCAGGGATTGTCATACACCAGCCGCCCGGGGCCTCGGGTCCAAGGCCTGCCGTGGGGTCGCATCCATTGCGGTCTGTCCGTCATAGCTGAGACTCGTCTTGCTCGTGAGCAGGTGACTCCCTTAAACACGCTTGGCCGTTTCGGCCAGTTCAGGGTTTCCGCCATGGCGACACCGTCCCATCCCACCATTCCGGCGTTCGGCGACGAGTTGCCGTTATCGCCGTCACCGGAGGTTTTGCAATTCCTGGCCCGACGACGGTCAAACCCTGCCCTAACCCTGACGACCCCCGGCCCTTCTGACGACCAAGTGAGAACCCTCTTGCAGCTTGCCAAACGAGTCCCGGACCATGGCAAGCTGGCACCCTGGCGGTTCATCATTTTCAACGGCCCGGCAAAGGCAGACTTTGCGGTGCAAATTGAGGGCCTGGCTCTCAAACGAGAGGATGCTCGGGCGGCGGCCAAACTCGGCAAGCTGAAGGCCCCGCCCCTGGCCATAGCCGTAATATCGAGCCCTAAACCCTCCGATATTCCGGAATGGGAGCAGGTGCTGTCCGCGGGCGCGGTCTGCACCAACCTTCTCTATGGAGCCCTGGCCATGGGCTTTGGGGCTAATTGGATCACCGATTGGTACGCCTATGACCCAGACGCTCTCATCCTTTTGGGCCTGACGCCCAGTGAAAAAGTCGCCGGCTATATCTTAATTGGAACCACCGCCACCCCAGCCCAGGAGCGTGAACGTCCCGAACTTGCTGCCCTGGTCAGGTCCTGGGAAACGCCCTAGAACCTGTTCCCTTTAGACCGAAACGTCTAGAGGGATAAAACAGGCT
>NMUI01000319.1 GCA_002221445.1 Phenylobacterium zucineum
TCTAGGTAGTTCGACACGTGGTTCTCTCTTGATTTGGTTAGAAGCTGTTGATCCAGTTGGTAAGCAACTGGATGCCGGCCCGCCCCGACTTCTCGGGGTGAAACTGGGTTGCGCTTAGCGGGCCGTTTTCGACCGCGGCGACAAACTTTTGGCCATACTCGGCCCAGGTAACGGCAGGGGCGATGAACGGCTTTTGCACGTCGAGCTCCCAGTTGGTGACGCCGTAGGAGTGCACGAAGTAAAAGCGTTCATCCTCGATGCCGTCAAACAAGCGCGAGTCTTCTCCCACCTCAACCGTGTTCCAGCCGATGTGCGGCAAAACCGGCGCCTCCAGCTGATCTACGGTGCCTGGCCACTGCGCCAGACCTTCGGTCTCGATGCCGTGTTCGACACCCTTGGCGAACATCACCTGCAGGCCAACGCAAATGCCAAGAACTGGCTTGCTGGCCGTGAGTCGCTGGTCAATCAGGTCACCGCCGCGCACGGCATTGAGTTGATCCATGACCGCGGCAAATGCGCCTACACCGGGTACGACGAGACCGTCTGCAGAGAGCACAGCGGAACGGTCGGCCGTAAGTTGCACGTCTGCGCCTGCAACCTGCAGAGCCTTTGCTACCGAGTGGACATTTCCGCTGCCGTATTCGAGAACGACAATGCGGGGTTTGCTCACAGAGCGCCCTTGGTTGACGGAATACCCTTCACGCGAGCGTCTGGCTCAACCGCCTTGCGCAGCGCACGGGCAAACGCCTTGAACTCGGTCTCGGCGATGTGGTGTGGGTCGCGGCCATCGAGCACGGTGACGTGCACGGTGATGCCGGCGTTGAGAGCAATGGCCTCAAAAACGTGACGCACCATCGAACCGGTGAAGTGACCGCCGATTAGGTGAAATTCGAATCCGGATGGCTCCCCAGTGTGCACAAGGTAAGGACGACCGGATACGTCGACCACGGCGCGCACGAGAGCGTCATCTAGCGGAACGGTGGCGTCGCCATAGCGACCAATGCCCGACTTATCGCCGAGCGCCTGCTTGATGGCCTGACCCAGAACAATCGCGGTGTCTTCAACGGTGTGGTGGATGTCGATCTCGGTGTCGCCCGTGGCCTTGACCTTGAGGTCGATAAGCGAGTGCTTCGAGAAGGCGGTCAGCAGGTGGTCGAAGAACGGAACCGAGGTAGAAATCTCTGACGCACCGGTGCCGTCGAGGTTGATCGAAAGCTCGATGCTCGACTCGGAGGTCGATCGTTGCAGCGCAGCGGTACGACTCATGGAATTGCCTTTCGCCAAAAGCGACATTGGGATTACTTCTAAGTTTAGCCCTCGTTGAGGTGAGCCTCTAGG
>NMUI01000320.1 GCA_002221445.1 Phenylobacterium zucineum
CTTATCGGAACGCACTCTAGGCCCCCAGTAAACGGGCCGCCAGGGGTGCGAAATAGGTAATAACGCCAGCGGCCCCTGCGCGCTTGAAAGCCCCCAGGCTTTCCAGAATGGCACGATCCTCATCCAGCCAGCCATTGGCCGTCGCTGCCTTGATCATGGCGTATTCCCCCGAGACCTGAAAGGCGAAGGTTGGAACCTGGAAGGCCTCGACCACTCTGGAGACAATATCCAGATAGGGCATACCCGGCTTGACCATGACCATGTCGGCCCCCTCGGCAATATCGAGCGCGACTTCACGCAGGGCCTCCTCGGAATTGGCATAGTCCATCTGATAGGTTTTCTTATCGCCCGGATTGTCCACTGAGCCGGTTCCGAGCTTTCCAGACCCGATGGCCTCCCGATAGGGGCCGTAGAAGGCCGACGCATACTTCGCAGCATAAGACATAATCATCACATCCTGATGACCTGCCGTTTCCAGGGCCCGGCGCAGGGCCCCGCAGCGTCCATCCATCATGTCGGAAGGGGCGAGTATGTCGGCCCCAGCGTCGGCCTGCATTAAGGCTTGAGCCACTAGGACCTCAATCGTCGCATCATTCAGGATTTTTCCGCCTTCGATAATCCCGTCATGGCCATGATCGGTAAAGGGGTCGAGGGCGACGTCGCACATAATCCCCACCTCCGGCGCAGCATCCTTCATAGCCTTGACCGCCCGGGCGACAATGCCGTCGGGGTCCAAAGCCAGCTTGCCGGCTGCGTCCTTTTTGAGCCGTCGATATGCGGAAAGACGGCGATGGCGGGTATGCCGAGTTTACCGGCTTCGACGGCAGCCTTGGCGCAGTCCTTGACCGACAGACGCGCCACGCCGGGCATGGACGGAACTGCAATCTCACCCTCGCCCTCATGAACCACCATGGACCAGATAAGATCGGCGGGCGTCAGAACGGTTTCCCGGACTAGGCGTCGAATCCAGTCGGCCTGACGCAGGCGGCGCAGGCGCAGGGCAGGGTAGGCGGCGAGGGGGGATGGGTCATAAAATGGCCTGTGACTTATCCTTTGACAGGATGCAAGGGCGTCGCGTTGACTTGTCCTGTATCTGAGGTCAGTTGCTGGAACGGCTTTGGCGGGACGCGACGGAATGGACTTCAATCTCACCGACGATCAAACGGCCTTGCAGAGCCTTGCCGGACAATTTGCCCGGGCCGAACTCGCGCCCCATTCTGCGACCTGGGATACCGAAGGCCACTTCCCAACAGACGTGATGCGACAAGCCGCGGCCTTGGGTTTTGCCGGGCTCTATGTCGCCGAGGATGTTGGCGGAACAAACCTGACCCGTCTGGACGCGGCAGTCATTTTTGAAGCCCTGGCGCAGGGGGACGTGGCCACTGCCGCCTTTC
The DNA here is from genome assembly GCA_002221445.1 of Phenylobacterium zucineum. Classification (GTDB taxonomy): domain Bacteria; phylum Pseudomonadota; class Alphaproteobacteria; order Caulobacterales; family Caulobacteraceae; genus Phenylobacterium; species Phenylobacterium zucineum_B. The sequence goes on from NMUI01000320.1 coordinate 1,395, forward strand.
TGTCGATCCACAACATGGCCTCGTGGATGATTGACCGGTTTGGGTCCAACGCCCTTCGTCAGAAATTCCTGCCACGGCTGACCAGCATGGAGCTGATCGCCAGCTATTGCCTGACAGAACCGTCTTCCGGGTCAGACGCTGCCAGTCTGCGGACAACGGCTGTCCGCGAGAGTGACCATTATGTCCTGAACGGCAATAAGGCCTTCATCTCCGGGGCCGGGGTGTCGGACGTCTATGTGGTCATGGCCCGGACAGGCGGACCCGGTGCCCGGGGTATCTCAGCCTTCGTGGTGGAAAAGGGTACGGACGGGCTCTCGTTCGGCGCTCAAGAACGTAAGATGGGTTGGAACGCCCAACCCACCGCCCAGGTCAATTTCGACGATTGCCGGGTTCCCGTCGCAAACTTGATCGGGGCGGAAGGCGAGGGTTTTCGCTTCGCCATGGCGGGCCTAGACGGCGGCCGGATCAATATCGCCGCCTGCTCCCTGGGTGGAGCGCAGTGCGCTTTGGAAACGACGCAGGCCTATCTCAAAACCCGACGGCAGTTTGACCGACCGTTGGCGGAGTTTCAGGCTCTGCAGTTCAGGCTGGCTGATATGGCGACAGAACTAGACGCCGCCCGTCTGATGGTGCGACGCGCCGCTCAGGCCCTAGACCTGAAAGATCCCTCGGCCTCGAAGTATTGCGCCATGGCTAAACGGTTTGCCACAGACGCGGGGTTTGAGGTCGCCAATCAGGCCCTCCAGCTCCATGGCGGCTATGGTTATCTGAAGGATTATCCCCTGGAACGGATTGTGCGCGACCTGCGGGTTCATCAAATTCTCGAAGGTACAAACGAAATCATGCGCGTGATCATTGCAAGGGAACTGCTGAAGCCATGAGCGATGTTCTTGTTCGACTCGAGGCGGGCGTAGGCCGCCTTAGCCTCAATCGGCCCCAAGCCCTCCATGCCCTCAACACCGGAATGTGCCGTCAAATCATTGAGGCTTTGCAGTCCTGGCGGAATAACCCGTCGGTTCAACTCATCCTGCTGGACCATACCGGTGAGCGTGGATTTTGCGCGGGTGGTGATATTCGGATGCTCGCTGAGAGCGGTGCTGGGGACGGGGATGCCGCCCGGGAATTTTTCCGGATCGAGTACCAGCTCAACCACCTGATCTTCGAATATCCCAAGCCGATTGTGACGATTATGGACGGGGTTACCATGGGGGGTGGTGTTGGCCTTGCCGCACCGTCCCGTTATCGTATCGCCACGGAAAGAACGATCTTTGCCATGCCGGAGACCGGTATTGGCTTGTTTCCCGATGTGGGGGGCGGCTGGTTCCTGCCGCGTATGCCCGGCCATATCGGCAGGTGGCTTGCCCTGACCGGCGCAAGGCTTCGGGCCGCCGATTGCGAACTTGTCGGTATGGCAACAGATTTTATTCCCACCGATCAGATTGAGGCCTTCAAACAGCGCCTCTTGGCTGATCCGGAGGCCGTCGAAACCTTGCTTACGGAATTTGAAGGCGACGCAGGCAGACCTCCGATTGCTGCGATTCAGGATGAGATCGACAACGCATTCGGCCAACCCAGTCTTGAGGCGATCTTTGACACCTTAAAAGCGTCAGGGTCCGACTGGGCCAAGGCGCAGTTGGCCGTTTTAGCGACGAAATCGCCGCAAACCCTGAGGGTGGCTTTCCGTCAGCTGCACCTTGGTGGTGCCGCCGGCAGTTTTGCGCAGAACATGGAGATGGAATTTCGAATTGGGGCGCGGGTTATTCATCTTCACGATTTCCAGGAGGGTGTTCGCGCTGTGATCATCGACAAGGATAATGCGCCGAAGTGGAGTCCGGCGGCCATTTCCGAGGTGTCTGACGCCCTGCTGGACACTATTTTCTCGCCCTTACCGCCCGAGGAGTCTTGGACACCCCTGACCTGACCGCCGACAGAGACGGCAAGATCAAAGGTGTGTTAGAACTCAGGTATCAAATTCGGAGATTTCCAATGAAAATGAGTCTGATCCTGGCTCTGGTTGCTGGTATTGCCGCAACAAGCCTTTCGGCTTACGCAAAGCCTTCCGCCGCGATCATCGCCGCAGTTGCCGATAAGTCGCGACCGGAAGCCGACACTAAGCGGGACGCCGACCGCAAACCGGCGGATATGGTCGAATTTGCCGGCATTAAACGGGGTCAGACGGTTGCAGACTTCCTGCCGGGGGGCGGCTATTTCACCCGGATCTTCGCAAAGGTCGTCGGCCCTAAGGGTACCGTCTTTGCAGTCATCAACGCCCCAGCCCCGAACGCGACCAAGCAGAACCCAATTCTGGCCGTGGCGGCAGAGCCTGGCTATGACAATATCAAGGTTGTTGAGGGTAATGTCGGGGCCATCAATCTGCCCGGAAAGGCAGACGTGATCTGGACCTCCCAAAATTATCACGATCTGTTCCTGACCCGCTTCAAGGTCGATATTGCGGTGGCCAATCGATCAATCTTCTATGCGCTCAAGCCCGGTGGCTATTTCATCGTCCTCGACCACGCCGCAGCGGCCGGTGCGCCCCTGGTTCAGACGGCAAATACGCTTCACCGCATTGATCCCGCCCTTGTTCGGTCTCAACTCGAAGCCGCCGGGTTTAAATTCATCGGCGAGAGCAAGGTGCTGGCCAATCCCGAGGATGATCATACAAAGATGGTCTTTGATCCGACCCTGCGCGGTCATACCGACCAGTTTATCTATAAGTTCCAGCGCCCGAGGTCCTAAGGGTCTTAGCCGTCGCGCTTTGGCGTAACGGTTGTTGTCAGGGAGAAAGCCGTGAGCCGGATCGCCTTTATTGGCCTCGGGAATATGGGCACCGGTATGGCGGCCAATCAGGTCAAGGCTGGCCGTCAGGTCACGGCCTTTGATCTTTCAGATGCGGCCCTCAGTAAGGCGGTCGCTCTGGGTTGCCGAAGCGCAGGTTCCGCCGCCGATGCCGTGGCGTATGCAGACATCGTCTTCACCATGCTGCCCGCTGGGCCTCATGTGAGGGCCGTCTATGGGGACCAGGTGATCCCCAATGCTCAACCAGGGGCCCTGTTAATTGATTGTTCTACCATCGATGTGGAAAGCGCCCGATCTGTGGCTGGGGATGCCGAAGCCCGGGGCTTCAGGTTCGCAGATGCGCCGGTATCTGGAGGAACGGCCGGTGCGGAAGCAGGCACGTTGGCGTTTATGGTGGGCTGCGATGCGGCTGATTTTGCGGACATTGACTCGGCCATTTCACCCATGGCCCGGGCTGTGGTTCGGGCAGGCGATCATGGGGCAGGGCAGGCGGCCAAGATCTGTAATAATATGCTGCTGGGCATTTCGATGATTGGGGTCTGTGAGGCCTTTGCCCTAGCCGAAACCTTAGGCTTGGCCCCGGATAAGTTTTTTGAAATCGCATCCAAATCCTCCGGGCAATGCTGGTCCCTGACAAGTTATGCGCCTTGGCCGGGGCTGGTGGAGACGGCACCTTCAAATCGGAATTACGAGGGCGGATTTGCAACCGCATGATGCTCAAGGATTTGAAACTGGCTCAGGAGGCCGCCGCAAAAAGCGGGGTCTCGACGCCACTCGGTGCCCAGGCCGAGGCTTTGTATGCGCTCTATGACCGTCTGGGTGGGCGCGGGCGGGATTTTTCCGCCATTCTGCAGATGCTGCGCGGAGAAATATAACAGGCGATCTGGCCTCAGTAGCCCTACGGAGTAGCCTACGGAACTTATCCGATTGTAGACATATGCCTCGGTCGGCGCGATAAGCCCCGTCAAGCAAGGGAACCGGCGAAGGGCCAGGCGTTCTGGTGTCGAAGTCGGCGTTGAAAGCCATGGACTATAAGGCCGCATTTCAGGTCGCTCTGGAGCGAATTCATCAGGAGGGGCGCTACCGGGTTTTTGCCGACCTGAAGCGTCACCGGGGTCAATTCCCTAAGGCCACTTGGACACAACCTGACGGCAGCCAGGCCGAGGTGGTTGTTTGGTGTTCCAATGACTATCTGGGACAGGGGCAAAATCCGGTGGTCCTGGACGCTATGCACCAGGCCATTGAAGAGGCTGGTGCAGGTTCTGGCGGAACACGGAACATTTCCGGCACAACCCACTATCATGTGGAACTTGAGCGCGAGTTGGCGGACCTCCATCAAAAGGAAGCGGCGCTGCTGTTCACCTCGGGCTATGTGTCCAACGAAGCCTCGCTTTCGACGCTCTATAAAATTTTACCCGGTTTGATCGTTTTTTCTGACGAGCTGAATCACAATTCGATGATTTCCGGCATCCGCAATGGCCGGGGCCTACGTCAGGTTTTCCGCCACAATGACCTAGCGCATCTCGAAGAACTGCTGGCGGCCGCAGACCCCGCGGCCCCTAAGTGCATTGCTTTTGAGAGCGTCTATTCCATGGATGGCGATATCGGGCCGATCAAGGGCATTTGCGATCTGGCCGACAAATATCAAGGCCATGACCTATATCGACGAGGTCCATGCGGTGGGCATGTATGGCCAACGCGGCG
>NMUI01000321.1 GCA_002221445.1 Phenylobacterium zucineum
CGCAGTCGTACCAGTCGAACTTCTCGCTCAAAACTCACGAGTTAATTGTGCCTCAGGTGCACAATGTCGCCCGCTGCCACCTCGACGACCTCACCGTTGACGTCAACAATCAGACGTCCGGTCGAATCTATGTTGGTAGCCAATCCAACCAGCTCGCGATCACCAGGCAGAATCACTCGAACCTGTCGCCCGATAGAACCGCAAGCGGCCACAACGGCGGCACGCAACCCGGCGGCATCGGCGTCTCCCCCAGCCTCGACCAGGGACTGATACCAGTGCCGCAGATTGTTGAGATAGCGCGACAGCACTTCATCCGAGTTGGTCCGGGTCGCACCTTCGATTGCCAGCGAGGTCGCGGCCTCAATTGGCAACTCATCGGCAGTCTGAGTGAGGTTCAGCCCAGAGCCCAAGACCACGCCGCGAAGATTCGGCAACAGCTCACTGAGTACGCCAGAGATCTTTAGTTCGCCAACCAAGACATCGTTCGGCCACTTGACCGAAGCCGATGCGCCGATGAGACCTGCCACAGTCTCACGCATCGCAAGGCCGGCCATGAGCGGAAACCAGCCGAAGGCGGTTAATGGCAGAGCGGCGGGCGTCAGCAGCACGCTCACCGAGAGCGAAGACCCTGCCGGCGAGACCCATTCGCGACCGGAACGACCCTTGCCCTCGGTCTGTTCGCCAGCCACAACTGCGGTGAAGTCGGGCCAGTCCCCCGAGTCTGCACCGCTAGCCCAGCGCACCAGGTCGGTATTGGTCGACCCCGTGCTATCTAGGTAGACGAACTTGCTCGCGAGAGTCGAGCTGTTCTCAAAGTTCATGCGGCAACTCTACTTGAGCCACTCTTCGCTTGGCCGCTACTAAAGTTGCTCTCATGACCACCGACAACGACAAGCCAGCCATCGACTTCTCGACCACGGCCGGAAAGATCGCGGACCTTCGCAAGCGCTACCACGAAGCCGTCTATGCGAGCGGTGAAGCCGCCATCGCCAAGCAGCACGCCAAGGGCAAAAAGACCGCCCGCGAGCGCATCGAGATGCTGCTCGACCCGGGTTCGTTTGTTGAACTGGATGAGTTCGTGCGCCACCGCTCCACGGCATTCGGCATGGACAAAAACCGCCCATACGGCGACGCCGTCGTCACCGGTGTCGGCACCATCGGCGGTCGTCAAGTAGCACTCTTCTCACAAGACTTCACTATCTTCGGCGGCTCGCTTGGCGAGGCTGCCGGAAACAAGATCATCAAGGTCATGGACCTCGC
>NMUI01000322.1 GCA_002221445.1 Phenylobacterium zucineum
GACATCACCGGCGGTCTGCCGCGCGTGGCGGAACTGTTCGAAGCCCGCCGGCCCAAAGACTGCGCGGTCATCGCCGAAATGGATGGTCGTGTGGAGTTTGGGCGCGACTACAAGAACAAGCGCCGTATCAAGATCACCCCGGAGGATGGTGGCGAACCTGTCGAATTCCTGATTCCCAAGGGCAAGCACATCGCCGTCCACGACGGGGACATTATCCGCAAGGGTGAATACCTCATCGATGGCAATCCGGATCCGCATGACATCCTGCGCATTCTGGGTATTGAAGCCCTGGCCGAGTTCCTCGTGGATGAGATTCAAGAAGTCTATCGTCTGCAGGGCGTGCCGATTAACGACAAGCATATCGAGACCATTGTCCGTCAGATGCTGCAGAAGGGCGAGATTATCGAGCCGGGCGATACCGGCCTGCTGCGCGGCGATCATCTGGATATGCCGGAAGTCCTTGAGGAGAATGCCAAGGCCGAGGCCCGTGGTGGACGTCCGGCCATTACTCAACCGGTCCTCCTGGGTATTACCAAGGCCTCTTTGCAGACCCGCAGCTTCATCTCGGCCGCCTCCTTCCAGGAAACGACCCGAGTGCTGACCGAAGCCTCTGTGCAGGGCAAGACCGACACCCTGGAGGGCCTGAAGGAAAACGTCATCGTGGGGCGTCTTATCCCCGCGGGCACCGGCTCCTATCTGCGCAGCCTCCAGCGCATCGCCGCCAAGCGCGACGAAGCCCTCTCCGCCAGCCGCGAAGAGGCTATGGAGCCCCTGCCGGACATCATCGCCGTGGAAGCCGAAGCCGAGAACGCCGAAGCCTAAACGTCGAGACCTTTGCAATAAGACCAGCGGCCCGGGAGCGATCCTGGGCCGTTTGTTTGTGGGCATGTCGGTCGAAACCTGTCGATACCTATCGACGGTCCTCGCGGCGGGACTTTCTCAATTGGGGGTCTTTGAAATGATCCAGGTGGCCGTGCCGTCGCCTGGGCGTCCGGGCGCGTTTTGATTGCGTCTGAGGGCTGCTTCGGCGGACACGTCAGTATAGCCCATACCCACCGGGACACCATTGTCCCGCCAGCGGGCCTTGGCGGTTGCTGAGACGTCAAAGCCGGCCTGCTTATCCCTGGCCAAACCATTGCCCAGATAGCCAGCATTGCGGGCACCGGCCGCTAGGCGAGCTTCGCAGATGTCCCGGGCCTCGCGGCTCAAGCCCGGCAGACCAGGGGGATTACAGCCGACGCCGCCATTGCGCAGGGCCTGACCCAGTTGCTGGGCCGTAATGGTCAGTGGGGGTTGAATCGGCTGGGCGCTAATAGGGGAGGGGGGCGGCTGCAGGATCGGCGGCGGGATGGTAGCCAGTTCTCTGGGGCGGTCCTTTTTTGAGACCTGCTGTTGCGGCGAGGCGCTGTGCTGGCTTTCTTTGGGTGTCAGATATCGGGGCAGTACGGTCACAGTGAAAATCTCTTCTGTCGCCGCCAGATGCGCCTGATGACGCGTCAAGCCCGTCAGGATCAGGGCGTGAAAGGCCAAGGAGGCGATAGCGATCGCTGGCCTCTGCATGGTCTTTCCTTGCGCCATAGCCCCCTCAATTTGACGGTTCTAATGTCAGGGAGGTCTGCGGCGAAATCGTGACCGGAAAGCGTCAAGCCCAGAAAGCCTGTCTCAATTTGCGTCTGCGACGCCACCGACATTGACGCCAACCCCCTTCGCGAGTATGAACCGCGCTCTTTTCGAGACCGGGAGTCGTCCCTGGTCCTGATGAACGGCTCTTCCTGCGGGGTGGGCGAACCCGCCGGGGCTCAGGCACCGGCGTGTTTTTGTGTTCAGAGGGTCGGTCTTGAGATCGAGAACAACAAAAACCCCAATTGAAGCGCCTCGGCCAAACGGCACACGCTTCCAGAGCAGAGATTAGATGCCAACAGTTAACCAGCTGATCCGCAAGCCCCGGCAGGACAAGCCGTCGCGCAATAAGGTTCCGGCCCTGAAGGGCTGCCCGCAGCGTCGTGGCGTTTGTACCCGTGTTTACACGACCACCCCGAAAAAGCCGAACTCCGCGCTTCGTAAGGTGGCTAAGGTGCGTCTGACCACGGGCTTCGAAGCGCTGTGCTACATACCGGGCGAAGGCCACAATCTGCAGGAGCATTCCGTGGTGCTCATCCGCGGGGGCCGGGTGAAGGACCTTCCCGGCGTCCGCTATCACATTCTGCGCGGCGTACTCGACACCCAAGGGGTGAAGGATCGCAAGCAGCGTCGTTCGCTCTACGGCGCCAAGCGTCCTAAGTAAGGAAAAGAAACATGTCCCGCCGCCGTCGCGCCGAGAAACGTGAAGTTCTGCCGGATCCGAAGTTCGGAGATCTCACGGTCACCAAATTCATGAACTATGTAATGTACGAGGGCAAAAAGGCTGTCGCAGAAAACATTCTGTACGGTGCCTTCGATATTCTGGAAGCTAAGCGCAAGGACCAGGGTCCCCTGGAAACCTTCCACTCAGCTCTGGAAAACGTCGCCCCCGGGATCGAAGTCCGTTCCCGCCGAGTCGGCGGTGCCACTTATCAGGTGCCGGTGGAAGTTCGCCCGGACCGCCGCAAAGCTCTGGCAATCCGTTGGTTGGTGACCGCCGCCCGCAAGCGGGGTGAAAACACCATGACCGAAAAGCTGGCCGGTGAAATCCTGGACGCCTCGTCCAATCGCGGGTCTGCCGTCAAGAAACGTGAAGACACCCACAAGATGGCGGAAGCCAACCGGGCGTTCTCGCACTACCGCTGGTAATACTCGCGAAACACTGACTTTCCGGCGCGGGTGGTTTGCGATAAATCGCCCGCGCTGTTCGTTTGCTACTCGCCGAAATTCTCACAAGCAGGCCGCCCGCTATGCCCCGTTCGAACCCCATCAGCGATTACCGAAACTTCGGAATCATGGCCCACATTGATGCGGGCAAGACCACGACAACTGAGCGCATTCTTTATTACACCGGCAAGAGCCACAAGATTGGCGAAGTGCACGATGGCGCGGCCACCATGGACTGGATGGAGCAGGAGCAGGAGCGGGGTATCACCATCACCTCGGCTGCCACCACCGCCTTTTGGAACGGCCACCGGCTGAACATTATAGACACCCCTGGCCACGTGGACTTTACCATCGAAGTTGAACGCTCGCTTCGGGTTCTCGACGGTGCCGTGGCCGTGCTCGACGGCAATCAGGGGGTTGAACCCCAGACTGAAACGGTATGGCGTCAAGCTGACCGCTACAATGTTCCTCGTATCGTGTTCGTCAACAAGATGGACAAGATCGGCGCTGACTTCCAAATGTGCCTGAAGACGATCCGTGAACGCCTGGGTGTCAAGGCCGTGCCGATCCAACTGCCCATCGGCGCTGAATCCAGCCTGAAGGGTATCGTCGATCTGGTTCGCATGAAGGCGGTGGTTTGGGACTCCGAAGGTCTTGGAGCCAATTATCATGACGAAGAGATTCCGGACGACATGAAGGCGGAAGCTGAGGAAGCTCGCAATTACATGATCGAAAATTCCGTCGAACTCGATGACGAGGCGATGGAAGCCTATCTTGGCGGGGAAGAACCGTCCGAAGCGGTCATCAAAAAGTGCCTGCGCAGGGCTGTATTGACCGGAGCCTTCTATCCGATCCTGGCGGGATCGGCGTTCAAGAACAAGGGGGTTCAGCCCCTGCTCGACGCCGTAGTTGATTACCTGCCCTCGCCCCTAGACATTCCGCCGACGCCAGGCCTGGACTATAAGACCGAAGAGCCGATCGTCCGTCACGCCTCCGATGACGAGCCCCTGTCGGTCCTGGCCTTCAAGATCATGGACGACCCTTTCGTAGGCTCCTTGACTTTCTGCCGCATCTATTCGGGCAAACTGGAAACCGGCATGGGCCTGCTGAACTCGACCCGCGAAAAGCGCGAGCGGGTTGGGCGCATGTTGCTCATGCACTCCAACAACCGCGAGGACATTAAGGAAGCTTTCGCTGGCGACATTGTCGCTCTGGCCGGCCTGAAGGACACCCGCACCGGCGACACCCTGTGCGATCCGACCAAATCGCCGGTCATCCTGGAAAAGATGAACTTTCCGGAACCGGTTATCGAAATTGCCATTGAGCCGAAGTCGAAGGCTGACCAAGAAAAGCTGGGCGTGGCCCTGGCCAAGATGGTGGCGGAAGATCCGTCTTTCACGGTGTTCACCGACCAGGAGTCGGGTCAGACCATTATGAAGGGCATGGGTGAACTGCACCTGGACATCAAGGTCGATATTCTGAAGCGCACCTACAAGGTTGAAGCCAATATCGGTGCGCCTCAGGTGGCGTATCGCGAAAGTCTCGGTCGGGTTGCCGACATCGACTACACCCATAAGAAGCAGACCGGCGGTACCGGCCAGTTCGCACGGGTCAAGATCAAGTTCGAGCCTGGGGAGCCAGGGTCGGGCTTCGTGTTCGAAAACACCATTGTTGGTGGATCGGTGCCGAAGGAATTTATCCCGGGCGTTCAGAAGGGCATTGAGTCAGCCAAGGATAACGGCCTGCTGGCTGGCTTCCCGCTGATCGACTTTAAGGCCACCCTCTATGATGGCGGCTATCACGACGTGGACTCTTCGGTCCTAGCTTTCGAAATTGCCAGCCGTGCAGCCTTCCGTGAACTGCGTGAGCGGGGTGGTCCTAAGCTGCTGGAGCCGATCATGAAGGTCGAGGTCCTGACCCCCGATGAATATATGGGTGATGTGATCGGCGACTTGAATTCCCGCCGGGGTCAGATCCAAGGTACAGAAACCCGGGGTAACGCCCAGGTGGTCACGGCCTTTGTGCCATTGGCCAATATGTTCGGCTACATCAATACCCTGCGTTCCTTCAGCCAAGGCCGGGCGCAGTTTACGATGCAGTACGACCACTACGAAACGGTGCCGCAAGCCGTCGCCGACGAAGTGATCAAGAAATACGCCTAAAACCCCCAACCCTAATTTAGAGGACAAGCCCGGATAGGGCTGGAGCTTGAGATGGCCAAAGAGAAATTCGAACGCAACAAGCCGCATTGTAACATCGGCACGATTGGTCACGTTGACCATGGCAAGACGACGCTGACGGCGGCGATTACGATGACGCTGGCGAAGGCGGGTGGGGCGAAGGCTATGGCCTATGCCGACATTGACGCGGCGCCTGAAGAGAAGGCCCGGGGCATTACGATCAACACGGCGCACGTGGAATACGAGACGGCCAACCGTCACTACGCCCACGTGGACTGCCCTGGCCACGCTGACTATGTGAAGAACATGATCACGGGTGCGGCGCAGATGGACGG